>NZ_JBICVO010000011.1:0-259862 GCF_043199105.1 Streptomyces sp. NPDC048644 | reverse complement strand
CGACCCGTTACGACAAGACCGCCGAGTCCTACCAGGCAGCCGTCACACTCGCCTCGCTCCTGATGTGGGCGTGACAATTGAAGACACCGCCTAGCGCCACTGGAGCGCAGCGGACCCGAGCGGGGAACGCCGGCCGGGCTGGGGGGCCGTGCGCCCGCTGTACGCGAACGGTGTCGCCGGTTCGGTGAGCGGGCCGAAGTCGGTCCCGGTGGTCGACAGCGGGGCGTGCGGCGTGCGTCCTGGCCGGGGCAGGTCGCGTACGTCCTCCCGTGCCAGCAGCCCGAGTTGCTGCACCCAGTGGCACACCCCGGCCAAGGTCACGCGGATCCGCCAGGAGCCGCCCTCCGCCGTACGTCGGCGCAGGGCCGTTGCGACGGCGGCGGCCCCGAGGTAGGCGGCGAGGTAGTCATTGAGCAGGTATGTCGGCGGCAGCGAAGGCCGGTCCGTCCATTCCTCGACGGCGAATCCGGTTGCCGAGCAGGCGAGTTGGTCGAAACCGCCGCGTTCGCCCCAGGGGCCGTCGGCGCCCCAGGCGTGGTATTCGAGGGTGATGAGTCCGGGGCGGCGCCGGACGAGTTCCTCGGTCGACGCCCCGTGCCGGGCAAGTCCCCGGTAGGCGTGCACGAAGACGTCCGCGTCCTGGAGCGCGTCGTGGAAGGCCGCACGGTCGTGACCGTCGCGCAGGTCGCAGTAGGCGTTGCGCTTGCCGCCGCCGGTTATCGCGATCATCGGGATCGGGTCGGGGCGGTCGGGACGCGACAGGTGCAGCACGTCGGCACCGAACTGGGCGAGTAGTCGCGCCGCTACGGGACCTGCGATGACGTGGGTGAGGTCGAGTACGCGTACGCCCGTGAGCGCTTCGTCGGCCGCGCCGATCGGCTCCAGAGGGCGGACCGGTCCTTCACCGACGCGGTCGATCTCGACGACCGGGCGCTGCGCCACATGCCGCCCCGCGGGGTGCGCGAGCCACTCGTCCCGGCTGCGCACCACGCAGGCGACGCCGCCCCGCGCGCAGATGGCCTCCTCCAGCGTGAAGGCGTCCCAGTCGGCCACGGCCTGCGCGATGCCCACCTTGTCGAGCCCGCACCTCAGCACGGAGCAGACCGCGTCCCGCAGATGCGGATAGGCGGTGATGAGGAAGATCCACCGGCCGTCGCGTGCCCGGTAGAAGTCGTTGTTGCCGAGCAGCGCCGGGTCGTCGAGCAGATCGCTGAGCGGGCGCCCTGAGAGCGTCGTGTGATACGTCGCCATGAGTTGGTCGATCGCGGCCCCGGCCTGTACCTCCACCCTCTGGCGCGGGTGACCGCGCTGTTCGCCGAGTGCCGCCGTCTGCCGCCCGAAGACACCGATCGCGGCGGACATGGCATCGGCGAGGCGGTGCACCGATGGCACCAGGGGATCGGCCCCGACGACGGTGATGTCCTCGGCCCCACGGGCCGGATCGGGGTCGCCGAGGGTGTGAAGGAGCCGGGAGACGACCTCGCCGGTGGGCGTCGGCGGTGTCGGATCGGTCGTGGTCAGCGTGTGCGAAGTCATGCCGGGATGCTCGTTCCCGGCACGGCACGAGCGCCCGGATTCACGGATATCCGTGAACCGATGCGGACGTCACATCCGCCGCTCCTGGATGTGCGCGAGGAGCCGGGCCGCCGCCCGGTCCAGACGCAGCCGCTCCGAGCGGCCACGGCGCCGGTGCATCAGAGCGAGGGCTCCCGTGACGACGGGGCCGTCGGTGACGGGGATCGCGAGTGCGCTGACCTCGGGGTCGGCCAACCCCTCGCTGCGGCTGATCCGCGACGCGCGGATCGCCGGAAGAGCGGAGCGGAACTCGGCGACCGCCTCGGGGTCGTGGCGGGCCAGTTCGTCGAGCAGCCCACGGCGCTCCGCCTCGTCGGTGAGCGCGAGGAGCAGCCGGCCCGCTGCGGTGCGCAGCAGGGGCCGGGCGACGTGCTGGTCGGCGAGCGGCACGAGGCGCGGAATGTGGTCCTCGCCGCCGCGTGCGAGGTACACGGCGTCGAGTCCGACCCGCACCGTGAGCAGCACCGGGGTACCCGCGACGCGGCTCAGTTCGCTGAGCTCGGCCTGACTGATCCGCGGGACGACCCGGCCGGCGATGAGGTTGAGGACGTGCGGGGCAGGCCCGAGCCTGAAGCGCCCGTGCTGCTCCAGCAGAAAACCGGTCGCGGCAAGGCCGTTGACCAGGTCCTGCACCGAACTCGCCGGCGCCTCGACCGTCCGCGCCAACTCGGCCACGGTCACTCCGCCCGGCGCCCGTGCGGCGGCCTCCAGGATCCACGCGACCCGGTCCACCGTACGGTGACGCCGCCGCCGACCGTGCTCGCCCATCCCACCCCGCCTTGTCCTTCTTGTGCGTCGCCGGCCACTCGCGCCGACACGACCCGCTGATCCTTTCCCGCACCACCCCGACGAGCAAGTCGGCCCCGGCCATCGCAGACGTCACGAGCCCGGCAGCAGAAGGTGGTTCACGCGAGGGCGGAAGGACCGTCTCCGGGTCGAGGGAAGTGTGCGGTGGGCGAGCCGCTGCCGGCAGCGGGGTGTGGGTGGTGGTGCCAGGGCCGGGGCTCAGCGGCGCAGGGTGGTCTCCCGCTGCATGTGTGAGAGTTTTTCGGGATTGCGTACGGCGTAGAGCCCGGTGATGAGGTCGTTGTCGATGCGCGCCGCCACGACGGTGTCGAGCGCGCCGTCGAGCCGGATGATCAGCGCCGGGCAGGCATTGATCTGTGCGGGCCGCAGCGACACTCCGGTGACCCTGCCCAGCCCTGCGGCCAGCAGGCGGGCCACCTTGTCGGCCCCCACGACGGGCCGCAGGACGGCCTGCTTGACTCCGCCACCGTCGCCCAGGAGGACGACATCCGGCGCGAGGGTGTCGAGCAGGCTCTGCAGATCGCCCGTTTCGACCGCCCGTCGGAACGCATCGAGCAGGTCTCGGGTCTCGGCCGGGGAAACGGTCGCACGTGGCCGGCGCGCCGCGACGTGTGCCCGTGCCCGGTGCGCGATCTGGCGGACCGCGGCCGGGCTCTTGTCGACGGCTTCGGCGATCTCGTCGTATCCGACGTCGAACACCTCGCGCAGCACGAACACCGCCCGCTCGGTCGGTGTCAGAGTCTCCATCACCAGCAGCATCGCCATCGAGACGCTGTCGGCCAGCTCGACGTCATCGGCCACGTCGGGCGCGGTGAGCAGCGGCTCGGGCAGCCAGGTGCCGACGTAGGACTCCCTGCGGCGGCTGAGCGTACGCAACCGGCTCAGCGCCTGACGCGTGGTGATCCGGACCAGGTACGCACGCTGCTCCCGCACCGTGCCGAGATCGACGCCCGCCCACCGCAGCCAGGTCTCCTGGAGGACGTCCTCCGCGTCGGCGGCCGAGCCGAGCATCTCGTAGGCGACGGTGAACAGCAGGTTGCGATGGGCGACGAACGCCTCGGTGGCAGGGTCCGTGCGTCCGCCGCCGGCGAGCTGCCCGGCCGGGCCCTCTGTGCGCTCGTGGTGCTCGCTCTTCACCGGCTGCTCCTGCCTGTCCGCTCTCGACGGTGCCACGCACACAGGACGCCGGTCCCCACAGCTTTGTGACACCCATGAGTGGTGGCGCACGTCACACGGCCGCCGCTGTCACAAGGAGCGGGTGGCCGGCATCTCGTGTTCGTTCCGTGCAACACCACGAGTGAGGACGAAGCCATGGACACCCGATTCGACATGTTCGGCAACGAGATCGCCGCCAAGTTCGCCAAGCGGTTCGCAGGCGCCGGCCTGGTGATCCAGCAGTCGCCGCTGCCGAAGTCCACGCAGGAGCTGGTGTCGCTGCGCGCCAGCCAGATCAACGGCTGTGGTTGGTGCATCGACATGCACACCAAGGAGGCCGCAGCCGCCGGTGAAACCACGACCCGGCTCCATCTGGTCGCCGCCTGGCGCGAGTCCACCGTGTTCACGGAGGCCGAGCGGGCCGCGCTGGCGCTCGCCGAAGAGGGCACCCGGCTCGCCGATGCCCACCACGGCGTGTCCGACGAGACCTGGGCCCAGGTACGCAAGCACTACGACGACGACCGGATCGCCGCGCTGGTCGCCTTGGTCGCCCTGATCAACGCGGCCAACCGGCTCGCCGTGATCGTGCACCAGCAGGGCGGTTCCTACGAGCCCGGAATGTTCGCCGCCGCGTTCAACTGACCGGCAGACGGATCCGGCGGGGAAGAAAGGAAGCCGCGCTCCGGCCTGTTCACGCCACATCACCGTCCAGGCCGGGGCGGGACCGCCGCGGCGGCAGCAGCGGCTGCCGCTCTGGCCGTAGCCGCCACGTTGCCCGCAGCATCGCAGTCCCGCGGCCCTGCGATGTCGTACGCAAGGTCCTGGAGCGCGTGGTGACGGAGGATCAGTTCCCCGCTCTGGCCGCCATCGTCGACTGTGGACGGGTACACGCAACTACGCCGTCGGCACCGCGGACTTGATGACGGGGGCGAGGGTTCCGGTGGACGGGAAGTGCGGGTGGTGTGAGGGCCCTGGCATGAGCCATCCGGGCCCCACCGCCCGGTCGGCCGGCCCGGAAGGGCTCGGATGGTTGCCGCAGGGGGCCAGTCGCCCTTGCGGCAACCGGCACGCCCCGCGTCGACGGCCCTCCTGCCCGACGCGCACGCTCCCACCCTCCTGGCAGCCGTGCACGCTCGTTCACCGACTGGCACCGCCACGTCACCCCCGTCACCGCCGCCCACCTCTTCCTGACCGAACAGCGGAGGAACTCACCCCCTGCCAGTACCTGCCCGCAGCCGCGCCGTGCCGCCGGTTCCCGGTCCTGCACGCCAATGGCCCCTGAAGCGGCCCGGCAGCGTGCAACCCGGCAGGAGACGTGGCAGCGTCACGGGAATCGGTCCCATTCCTGCACTCGCTTCAAGAAGGGCGAACGGTGGCTGGTGCGGTTGTCGAGGCGGGGGTATGGGTCGCACTGTCATGGGCGGGGGAATTCAGCCTCGGTCAGTACCTGGGGCTGGTGCTGATCGCGGCCGGGACGCTGGTCGGTGCGTGGTCGGGACGACGGTGGTCGCATCGTTCGACGGTGCTGCTCGGGGCCGCGTCGGGAGTGCTGCTGGCCGTGGCCGGGGCCGACATCGTGCCGCACGCCGTTCACGAGGCCGACGAGGCGGGGGTTTCCCGCTGGGTCGTACCGGTCACCGCCGTGCTGGTTTTCGCTCTTGCCCCGGCGGGGCGCCTCCTGCGCCGGCGGTGTGAGCCGGGGCGTCTGCTGAGTGCGGGGACGGCGGTGGCCCTCGTGCTGCACCGGCTGGTGGAGGGCATGACGGTCGTCCTGCTGGCCTCGGTTCCTGTGGTGGCCGCGCTGGTCGTGCACTCCGTCAGTGAAGGACTCGCGTTGACGGCGGTACTCGACGCGCGGGGCCGGCGGCCCCTGACCCCATGGCTGGCCGCCGTCTGCCTGAGCCCGCTCGTGGGCGGCTGGATCACCCTGGTGGTGCCCGTGCCGGAGTGGGTGCACGTAGTGCTGCTCGCCGTGGTCGCGGGTGTACTGCTGCGGGGCGCGGGCACGGCCCTGGCGCTGGCGCTGGCCCGACGCCGCCGGGCGGCCGGGGAGTTGGCGGGGCCGCCCGTGCTGCTGGCGCTGGGCTCGGCCGCCGCCGTCACCGTGGCAGCCGTGCTGGTCCTGCGCTGACCTGTTCCTTCCGGCGGACGGATGGCGTTCCAGCACCACCGGCCGTCGGCTGATGTCGAGTCAGCCGACGGCCGGCGGGTGTGCAGCGGCAGCGGGACGGGCTACACGGCGGTGAGGCTGACGCGTTCGAAGCTGGGCTGCGGGGCGGCCTCCGCGACGGCACCTGCGGGGGCGGCTTCGGCGAGTGCCGGTGCGGGACGGGGGACGGATGGCACGAGGGAGACGGTGACCGGCCCGTCCGGCAGCAGCCCCTGTTCGTGCAGCCGGTGGACCTGCTCGGTGATGTCGAAACTCGCGTCGTGGCCGCCGTGGTCGTGCAGGGATCCGTCGACGTCCGCCGCGCCGAAGAAGGAGATCCAGCCGACGAAGTAGGGCCCGGACGGGTCGAGTTCACCCCCGTGGCCGTTGAGGAAGACGTGGAACGGCGTTCCGGGCGGCACGTCCGTGCGCACACCGTGCACGGTGAGGATCAGGCCGGTTTCCGGGGCGTGGCCTGCGACCATGGCCCGCATGGACCGGCCGGCGTCGCCGACCGGTTCCAGGCTCACCTCGGTCGGCCCGTGGACGCTGAGGACCTGCCGGGGGTTGGCGGCGGCCAGGACGCGTTCGCCGGCTCGGGTGACCGGGGCCGGCGGCACGACCGCGGGCCGGGTTCCCGCCCCCTCGGTCAGGGCCTCGTATGCGTAGTCGCGTGGATCGATGCCCAGGAAGTCCCTGCTCGTGGGCCGCTGGATCTGCCCGTTCTCGTCGAAGAAGATGAACTGCTGGTCCAGCCAGGACGTGTGGTCCGGGTTGAGGTTGTCCTTGCTCAGCCAGCCCGACCAGAGCCGGTCGATGTTGCTGTGGTGCAGCCAGAAGATCGGATCGCGGGCGGCGCCCGCCACGGCGCCCATCCAACCGCCGACGCCACCGTGGACCTGGTTGTGCGGGACGTTCTCCAGCTCACCGAAGCCACGGCGGAAGTGGATCATGGAGGTGTAGCTGATCTCGCTGCCGAAGCTCGGCTGGTCCGTCTGACGGCTGTGTGTGGCGGAGAATACCGTCTGGCTCATGGCGCGGAAGGGATTGATGTCCGTGTAGGGAAGCACCTCGAAGGCCGAGTTCTTGTCCAGCGCGCGATGCGGGATGTTCCAGAAGTCCGGTCGGAGCACCTGTGCGTCCGAAAGATAGAGGGGGTTGTCGGCCGTCAGGTCGTCGCCTTCCGGGTGGGACGGCATCTTGGGGGTGCGGAATGCCTCCGGGAGAGCGCGCGAGGTGAAGTCCTCGACCGGGTTCGGGTCGGGCGCGTCCAGCGCATAGTTCCAGTACGGCAGTGCCCAGGTGGTGGAGGGGTCGGGGGTGATCTTCTCCTCGGCGGCGATCTCCTTGATGGCTGCCCGGACGATCCGTTCGAAGTAGTACAGGTAGCCCCGGTGCCACGGCAGGAAGAACCAGCCGCCGTGCGGACACTGGTTGAACGCCTCGTTCGTCTCCGTGATCGTGGGCGGGACGCCGTGGATACACCCTTGGAAGACCCAACTTGTCGGGTCCGTGGCCGGCCGCTGCTGCATCCTTCCCACGGCTCGGGCATACCAGTACAACGCCGGATCCCAGGTATCCATCTTGCTCGCGTCTTGCCGCACGAACGCGACACCGTTCGCCATGTTGCTCCTAGTTCTGAGCGGGACGCCCGAGTGGGGCGCCCCAGATCCCTACCGACCCCGACGGCCGCCCCATCACATTTCGTCCACAAACCTTCCGAGGGGTGACCGGGCGCGCCATCCGGACGAGAGCGGCGACGACGGGGCAGGGAAATGCACGCGTTCGGCAGGAGCGCACCCTCGCGCACGGCACACGGCACACGGCCGTCGCTGTCGCTCGCGGGGACTGGGCGTTCGCAGCACTCTGGAGGGGCGTGCTCGATGCGCATCGCCGTGACCAGGAGGGACAAGATGAACGTCGTAGAGCTGACCGGGACGTACACCTACCGGAGTTTCCTCAATCGACCGGAGCCCGTCGATGACTTCAACAAGCTTCGGTTCGCACAGCTGGAGCTGAGGCTTGCGGCCGAACCGGACGGCACGGTCAGCGGTGCGCTGGTCTTCTCGGAGGAACCCGGAGCCGAACCTATCGCCATGGACATGGTTGGCCGGGCCTCGGGCTCGTCTCCCATGGCATTCACCTTGACCGGAAGGGGCCGGCCGAACAGCGCCATCGCGGACTTCCACTACGAGTACGACGGCATCGCCCTACGCCACTGGGAGACCGGGATCGGCCAGCGGATGACCCTCGCCGGGACGGTGCTGCGCGCGGAGGACCACGGGAGCGGTTCCAGCCTGGCCAAGGCCGGACAGACGGCCGGCTTCCTGGCGGTGAAGCGCGACGACGCCTGACCCGGCGGACCATGGCTCAGGCACGTGGCCGACCGTGGTTCCGGTGCCTGCGTCGCGCTCCGGCCGGGCAGGTTGATCCAGATGCCACGGTCGAGGCGCAGCGCGAAAATGGAGACAAGCCGTGACTGCCCTGGGCAGCATGCGCACGCGAGTCGCCAGGTCAGTCGCCATCGCCTTAAGGAGGCGACCATGACCATCAAGGGAATTGATGTCTCGTCATTCCAGTCGGAGCAATACCGCACCGACGGATTCGCCTTTGTCTTCATCAAAATCACGGAGGGCACCACCTACACGAACCCCAAGTGGGTCGCTCAACGCAAGACCGCACGAGACGCCGGAATGGTGACCGGCTTCTATCATTTCGTCCGGCCTGGATCCTTTGAAGCCCAGGCCGACTTCTTCCTCTCCAAGATCACGCTGGCGGACGGGGACATTCTCGCCTTCGACTGGGAGGACCGTGGCGTCTCGAACTCCTTCAAGGACAGCTGGATCAAGCGCGTGCAGCGCCGCGCACCCGGGCACAAGACGGTGCTCTACTGCAACCGGGACTTCTGGCTGAACCGTGACACCACGTCCTTCGCCGGGGACGGCCTGTGGATAGCCCAGTACAACGGCAGGCCAGGTCGGCCCGACATTCAGCACCCGTGGCTGTTCCACCAGTACACCGACCAACCGGTCGACACGAACGTCGGAAACTTCAAGGACAAGGTGGCACTGCGCGGTTGGTCCACACACCGGGAGCTGGCTTCGTTCGGCTGAAGCTCGACTGAAGCGGCCCGCTGTGCGGCGGAGTCGGGGCTCACCGCGGAAGGCGCCCGGCAGGAAACGCGCCGTCGGGCCTGGCCACCCGTGCCCGGCGGGACGCTCAGACCGCTCCGCCGTCCCACCGGAATTCCGGGCGGATTCCCTTTCTGATCAGATCTTGTCCGACGATGCGTAGCTGGAACATGGCTGCCACGTTCGGGGCATCGCCCGATGTCCAGCATTTTTCCAGATCGACCAGCAGGTTCGACAAGGTGCGGTTGAACTCGGTTGACGGGTTCGGCCGGGCGGCGGAGGGTTCAAAGTCATACACTTCCGGCAGTGTGACGGGAGCTCCGCTGAAGCTCCACTTTTCGCCGACCTTGACCAGCCTCTTCTGAACGAACAGCTCCTTGAAGAGGTAATAGTGTGCGCGCCCTTGTGCCTCCCCGGATGGCTGATCCGGAGATCCCCGAACCCCCTCCCCCTCGCTCTTGATCCTCTCGATTGCCCCGATTGCGTCGGCGATACTTCTGATCGGCTTCGCGAAAGGAACATCCACCGCATGGGCATTCTGATCGATCGCCGGAATGAGCGTATCGAATGCCGCGATGATCCTGTCGTAGAAAGCACCGATCGTTGCGGGCGGCTGCTCCGGCACCAGCGCAACGGGAGGGAAATCCGGATACTCGATCTGCATGAAAACCGCGAGCTGCTCCTTGAGCAACGGCTTCAGGTCGATCGGAATCTCCTGTGGAATACCTCCGGGTAGTTCGTTGGCCGGATAGGTGGGCAGGAACTCTGCGTTGGCGATCGACGGCTGACCGCCGATCGCGGACAGCAGGTTCCCGGCCAGCGCGAAGTGGTGCATCTCCTGGCTGACAATCCTGTGGAGCACGCCCTCCGTGCGGTCCGGGTCACGTCTGACCGACCACTGCGCACACAGATACGGCGGGATCGTCGCAAATTCCAGACGCATCGCCAGTTGCAGCGCGCCCTTGAGGTCATCCAGTGACAGAGTCTCCGCTTCGACGTATTCCCTGATCGTCTTCATGCACAACACCCCTGCGGTATTCGAATGGACGCTACAGGCCGAGCACTTCTAGCTCATCGTCGATGATGCGCTGGACGTCGGATGTGACACCCGGAAAGCTGAGCAGCGGTACGTTGCCGATGTAGCCGATCGCCTTGAACCCGACGTCGGACGTGAAATAGCCGCCGAGCAGCAGGTGCCGGAATCTGATGAAGAACTTTCTGTCCACGGCAGTGGGCGACGCGATCTGATCAATGATCTGGCGCTGTCGCGGTACGTCCAGCTCCAGGAAATCGCTCTCGAACTGACGGCGCGCTTCTGCGTCGACCATGGCAAGCCCGGTCGTGATGACTGTTCTATGTTGCTGTTGCGTCTTGTAAGGGGCGCTCACCCATTCGTCGAAGAACTCGACGATGCCCATCCCACTTGGCGCCGGGTACTCATCGGTGCCCGGCAGAATGAGGTCGGCGAGGGCCGAGATGAGTGCGCGCTCGTGCTCCGAAAGCGTACGCGGCCAAGGAGCGTGCGGCGTCACGAGATTGGGATCGGTTCCGTAGCCCTGCGCTTCGGCACCGGCTTCGGCAACATTTTGCTGGTCCATCGCTCCCTCTCGTTCCTGGTCAACTGAAGTCGGGACACCCATTCCGCGTGGTCGTGCCGCGAAGGGCGGTTAAAGACCGCCGCTCTTCACCAATTCGAGAATGCGGGACGAACTGCGGGCGGCGAGAGCCATGATCGTCAGCGTGGGGTTCTTGTCCGGGCTCGACACGAAGGCTGCCCCGTCGAGAACGAACAGGTTCCGCACATCCCAGCACTGGTTGTAGGAGTCGATCACGGAGTTCTGCGGCGACGATCCCATGCGTGCCCCGCCGACCTCGTGAACCGCTCCGCCGCCCTGCGGCATCTGAAACGCAGTATTGTCCGGAGCGCCTCCGAGTCTGCGGAACACCTCATTGAATGTGGTCTGCATGTGCATGGTCTGCCGGATTTCCGACTCACCCCATTTCCAGTGGAAGCGCAGGGCCGGAACTCCCCACTTGTCCTTGGTCACAGGGTCGAGTTCGCAGAAGGAATCCTCGTTCGGGATCATCTCGCCTTCACCGATGAGGGTGACAAAGGTGCCGTACTTCCGCCGAACCTCCGCGCGCAGCTCATCGCCGTAGGTCGCACTTCCGGCATCTACGAATCCGCCCACGCCGGTAGTGGGCATCCGGCGCCCCCCGCGCGGCTCGATATGGTAGCCGCGCGGGAAATCGAGCTTCCCTGCCGCCTGCTCGCGCACCAGCCACCACGGCACGTAGACGTGCGGCGTGAAGATGCCGTCATCGTTCTGCGGCGGCACCTTCTCAAGCATCGGAATCCGCGACGACCGCGAGAATTCGACCGAATCCATCAGATATTTCCCGACGAATCCGTAGTTGTTTCCGATGCCGTTGGGAAACGCATCGCTTCTTGAGTTGAGCAGGATGCGCACCGACGAGCAGGTGCCCGCCGCCAGTGTCACCACCCTGCCCTGGACCGAGAACTCGGAGCCGGTCTCACGGTCGTGGAACGTGACTCCGGTCGCACGCCCGGTGTCGTCGACGTCGACCCGGGACACCATGGCATTGCACAGAACGGTGAGATTTCCGGTGGCCCGAGCAGGAGGAATGAGGACGGTCGGGCTCTGGAAGTTTGATTGGCTTGAGCAGCCGCGCGTGCACTGAGTCGCGTACAGGCACGCCGCGCGGCCGTTCAGAGGGCGGGTGAGGACGGCCGCATGGATGGCCGCCACCTTCATTCCCATGTTCTCGAATGCCCGCGTGAGGACGATCTCGTGGGCGCGCGGGGGCGGGGGCGGGAGCTGGACACCGGGAGGGGCGTCGGGTGCGTTCTCGATCCCGTGCGGCAGGCCCGTGACGCCGATGAGGCTTTCGACCTTGTCGTACCACGGTGCGAGATCCGTGTAATCGATGGGCCAGTCGAAACCCAGTCCGTCGCGTGTCTTCGGCTTGAAATCATAAGGCCCGAAGCGCAGCGCCACGCGGCCCCAATGGTTGGTCCGGCCACCGAGCATCCGCGGTCGCCACCAACTGAACGGCTCCGCTTCATTGGCCTGGGTGTAGGGCTCGCCGCTGATCTCCGATCCACCGTCGACCGTGGCGTCGTAGAAGCCGGCCGGCTTGTCCGCCGTCGTCGCCCCTCGCAGTGGCGCGTCCTCCTGCGTCTGGAACATCGGCGTCTCGGTTCCGGGGGCGTAGTCCCGGCCGGCCTCCAGCATGAGGACCTTCAGACCTGCCGAAGAAAGCTCGTAGGCCGCCATTCCCCCGGCGGCTCCGGAGCCGACAATGATGACGTCAAACGCCTGAGTGCCGGACACGTGACTCGCTCCTCTATCGGGCAGTTTCTACAGTGCATGGGCCTGGCGTGACGCGCTATGACGTATCGCAGTCGCTTCGATGGTCAAACCGTGAGCCGGCGCGCGGACTCGGCAGGGAATGAATTAAAGCCTCGGAAATTCATGGGGCAGCCCGTTAATCGATACATGCCATGCCCAGGGCGACCTGCATGCCTGCTGAACGGGTGGTGTGGTCCAGCGGGCAATGAAGAAGCCGCGGGAAGTGAAAACCCGGTCGGTCTGGTAGCGAATCCGACGTGCTGCGCGCTCACTTGCGGACGGGGTGGGCTGTTGGTCGCTCTCAGGCGATGCCGACCCTTCGATATGCGTCGTCGACCGCGGCCAGCGTCGCGGTGCACGCGGCAGTATTTCCGGCGAGGTACGTATTGGTGACGTCCCGCAGCGCCTGGCGCATGTCCTCGAAACCCGACTGCGTGAGCAACCGCACCAGGGCGAGATAGACCAACAGCGCCCATTCCTCGACCGTGAGGAGCGGCTTTCCTGCTCCGTCCACCGAGGTGAGCATGAGGTGCATCGCCTTGTTGTGGATATTGCTGTTGGTGTGCACGCCACCGTTGTCGGCCGTGGTGTGCCGGTAGTCGCGCATATGGTCGGGATCGCCGGTCCGGGTGGGGTCGCTCATGTCGCGCAGCGGCAGGCCGTCGCGACCCAGGTCGGCCCCGATCTCCCAGCTCCAGGTACGCACATCGCCCTGGTCGGGCGCCTGGTACCAGTTGGCGATGATGATGCCCATGGTGTCGGCCAGCGACTCGTTGAGAGCGCCGGACTGGTCCTGGTAGACGAGGTTGCTGGAGGTCTCGATCACCCCGTGGGTCAGCTCGTGCGCGATGATCCCGAGATGGCGGGCCAGGCTGACCAGCCGGTTTCCGTCGGAGGTCTGGCCGTACCACATCCGCCCGTTCCACCAGACGGCGTTGCGCCACTCGGGCCCCGGCCCGTGCCGCCGGTAGGTGCAGTTGACTGCGGAGACCAATTCCATGTCGGCGTCGTCGATGCCGTCCCGGTTGAGTTGCTGGCGGTAGAAACTCTCCACCCGCTCCGCGTTGACATGGGCCGAGACCCCGGCCCGGTGGTCAGCGCCGAAGTCCGCATCCGACGAGCCGATCGTCGAAGCCGGCAGCTGGGCTCCCGCAAGGTCGGCGAAGTCCAGGTCATAGGTGGCGATCTGCCGCCACTTGTCGTTCAAGAAGTAGGAGCTGTCCCGGTGACTGCCCCGGAACCGGTGATGGACGCTGACCTCGTCGTCGCCCTCCAGCCGGGTAGGCACCGAAACCGTGGGGGCCATCCCGTACGACTGGAGAATCTCTCCGGAATGCGTGTCGACGAGGTAGCCGGTGAGCGGGAAGTCGTCGCGCGGGGACGGGTCGAGGCCATGGCCGCGCTGGCCCTCCTCACGGCGCGACTCGGGCAGTTGGGCCGGCACCTTGCGCAGGTGCCACGCCAGGTGCCACTGGTCGTCCTGGCTGACATACGCCAGTGTCGGCGGCGGTAGCTCTTCGGCGTCGACCGTGCTCCCGGTCGCCGCCTTGACCCGCTCCAGCGCCTCGTTGCCCGACAGTTCGGGTACGGAGCCCACGCCGGATACCTCTCCGAGCCGGCAGTCGATCGAGACCAGCCGCTGACTCTCGTCGATCTCGACCAGCGCCTCGGCGCCGAAGACGGGGATCTCCTGCTGAGTCTGGTCGAAGCGGACCAGGGTGGTGCCTGTGCCGACCTGGCGGCGCGCCCCGCGCAGGGCCAGATCGGGAACCCGCTCGGGCCGGTCCTCCCTGACCGCGGCACGAAGCTCCGGGGCTTCCGCCCGGCCGAGCTTCTCGGCCAGGTAGAAACGTGCGGCGGTCTCGGCCGAGTTGAACGCTCCGCGGTCCTCGGCGCCCTCTGGTGCGCCTACCCCGCGCACCGCCTCCGGCCCCTGATGTGCGCCACCCGCCTCCGGATCGTCGCTGGCGTGGTAGCGATACCGTTCAAAGCCTGGCATGGCTGTACCCCTCGTCGGGCCCCTCGCCTCTGGCTGCCCCCGCCCTTCGCATGCGTCCTCGATTTCACCGTGACATGCCCCAGCGGGGTCGGCAACCGGACGGCGGGCGGTGACTGCGCCTCCGCATGTCACTGATGCCGGTGCGGTGATTGCCCGTCAGGTGGCCACAAGCAAACGACTGGCCTTCGTGCACCGCAGAAGCCGTGATGTGCTCTCGGCGCGCGTGCCCTTTCGCGTGCCCTCGCGCGTGCCCTTTCGCGTGCCCTCGCGCGTGCCCTTTCGCGTGCCCTCGCAGGTGCCCTTTCGCGTACGGAATGAGGGATGCGCGCCGGGTACCCCCGTGCGATAAAGGGAATATGGCGGATGCGCTGAAGAACGCCGATGTCGAAGTCAAGCTCAGCATGTCAGGTGAGGCGGCCGATTCCGCGCTCCGGATGCTCGGGCTGGAGGCCGACGACGGCAAGGACCTCACGATTTACTTCTGGGAAAGACCGTGGACGGATGGTGACAGCATCCGTCTTCCCCTGTCGGAGGCGGGAGTTGTCATCCGGCTACGGAAGGCCGCGAAGGGCGATGCGGACGACCTGACCGTGAAACTGCGGCCGTGCGTCCTGGACACGCTGCCTGCCGACTGGCGGGCGAATCGCGAAGGGAAGGACTGGGAGTTCACGATCGAGGAGGACTGGACCGGCCGCAATCGCGCCTGGGCGGCCTCGCTGAAGGTGGAAGGCGACTTCGGGCGGCCCACCGCCGATGACGGAGACGGGGACGGGGACAGGGACGGGGACAGGGACGGGGACTCGCGTCGGCCCCGGCTGACCCGGGACCAGCGAGAGCTGCTGGCGAGCGCCCAGGTCACCGACGACGACCTGGCGGACCTCGTGCCGCTTGGCCCGGTCCAGGCCATCAAGTGGAAGCCCTCCCGCCGCGACCTGATCCACCCGCTCACCGCGGAATTCTGGAGCGTCGGCCCCGACCTGCGTTTCTTGGAGCTGTCACTCCGGGCGCACCCTGCCGAAGCCTCCGGCGCACAGGACCTGCTGGAACGGGCCCTCATCGACCTGGGCCTCCAGCCTCCCTCGCCTCAGATGTCCAAGACCCGCAGCGCCCTCACCGCCCTTGCCCGCGCGCACCTGACCGGGTAGCGGGGCGGTATCGGAACGGCGGGGACGGACGGGAGAGTTGGGGCGTTCGGCTGCCTCAGGAAGCACGCACCTTCAGCAGTTCGCCGTCGCACTGCAGGATTTCGAGCCGGCGGCTTGGCCGGTCGGTGCCGGGAAAGCTGATGGCAAGTGACCGCCCGTCCGCCGTCGACCAGCGGCCGGGGACGGTGTCGGGTACGTCGGCACCGCCGATGACGTGATCGATGTAGGTGCCATCCGCGACGATCTCCATGCCCCGGCGACCGCGAGCGGGCGGAAACGGATAGCCGGCCGGACGGTAGACGGTCACGCCCTCGGTGTCCTCCTCGTAGGAGTGGGTCCACTGCCGGAACAGTTCGGCAGGCAGCTCGCTCATCGTTCCGACCTTCCCTCGAAGCATCTTTTGCCCCGATTCACAACAAATGCTAGCCTGTTGGTGGATTTTTCTATTTGCACCATCATGGCTTATTTACACTAACTTGCAATACCTCACCGGCCACAGCCGCGCCCCGCGGCCAAACCTGGAGGTGCGATATGTCAGAGAATGATGCGGCCACCACTCCTATCCGCCGAGGGTGCGGCACCATGCCGGTGCACCATCTGCTGATGGCCGATGACCCGGCGTACGCCGCGAACCGTGTCCAGATCGAGAACCAGGCCTTCGCCTACGAGATCGGCGCCGAGACAACGGAACGCGTCGGCTTGACCCGCATCCCGGTCGTGGTGCACGTGGTGTTCAACACCGCCGCACAGAACATCGGCGAGGACCAGGTCACCAGCCAGATCGACGTACTGAACCGGGACTTCCGGGCTCTCAATCCGGACATCGACAGGGTTCCCGAGGTCTGGAAACCGCTCGTGGCCGACAGTCGCATCGAGTTCCACCTCGCCACGCAGGACCCACAAGGGCAGCCCACCGACGGCATCACCCGCACACAGACACAGAACACGCAATTCAACATACGGACCAACGCCGCCAAACACGCGTCGAGCGGCGGCCACGACGCCTGGCCCGACGACCGGTACCTCAACCTCTGGGTCTGCCCGCGCATCTTCGACCCCAGGGACTCCAACGAGATACTCGGCTACGCCCAGTTCCCGGGTGGTCCCGCGGATACGGACGGCGTGGTCATCGGCCACCGGTTCTTCGGTACGACCGGCACCGCCTCCGCCCCCTTCAACGGCGGGCGCACAGCCACCCACGAGGTGGGTCACTGGCTCAACCTGCTGCACATCTGGGGCGACGACGACAACGGCTGCAACGGCAGCGACCTCGTCGCGGACACCCCGAACGCCGGCGGCCCCAACTTCCAGACCCCGGCCTTCCCCCGGCTGTCGTGCAGCAACGGCCCGGACGGCGACATGTTCGTCAACTACATGGACTACACCGACGACAAGTCCATGTTCATGTTCACCCGGGGCCAGGTAGCCCGCATGGAGGCCACCCTCGACAGCGCCAGGTCGTCCTTCAACGGCACCTGAGGGGTGGGGAGTTCAGACCGTTCGACGGCAGAGGGGGCCATCGCGGAGGCGGTGCGGTACGCGGTCTTCGCGATCTTGTCAGGAGGTAGCGCCCGGTTGGCGGGAAGCCCGGTGCCGCGCGTAAATCGCGTTGTGGGTCCAGGCATGCGGCCATAAGGTCATCGGCATGTCTGTACGTCTTCGTATGCGTCAAGCACTGCCGGAAGCGATGCGCGCCCGCGACAAGGCGGCGGTGAGTGCCCTGCGCACCACGCTCGCCGCGCTGGACAACGCCGAGGCGGTGCCCGTGGACGAAGCCGGACTCCGCGGCGCGGCCCTGGAACAGTCGCCGGTCGGCGCCGGCGCCACCGAAGCGGCGCGGCGTGAGCTGAGCGAGCGCCGTGTGGTGGAGGTCGTGCGCACCGAAGCCGCCGAACGGCTGGAGGCGGCAGCGCAGTTGACAGCCCCCGCGCATGCTGCCCGAGCCGCGCAGCTGCGCGCGGAGGCCGCCGTGCTGCTTCAGTTCCTCGACGGTACCGGCCTCGGCGCCTAGGGAGAGGTGGACACCCCTGGCGGTGCGGGGTCGGGGCTGATGATGAACTCCTCAGGCCAGACCGTGAGCTGAATGTCGCTGCCCCCGGCGCTGATCACGTCGTGCATGTTGCCGAATTCGCCCCGGTCCAGGAGGAAGAGCGGGTCGTCGCGGTGCACCTTGTCGGCGCGCAACCAGGCATCGAACGCGGTGAAGTCGGTGGCCCCGGCCGCGAAGTAGGGCACGAGCCGCCGGAACAGCTTGGGCCACATCACCAGCTGCCGTAGTGCGTCGAGGTTCGCGACGGTGGCCTTGCCGTTCGGGTCGGCCGTCGAGTTTCGCCACAGCCCGGCCTTCGCCGCCCGCGCCGCCCGCGACTTCCCTGCCAGGTGGATGCGCAGCGCGACGGGCAGGGTCGCGTAGAACGCCGGGTAGGCCAGCCCCTCCGTCATCAGCGTCGCGTTGGGCGATGCGTCCACCCGGGCTTCTTCCAGGAACACGTCCGCCCCGTCCGGCTCGACGGGGTCGCCGGGAAAGACGAACCCGATCAGCCGCCCGTTGGCGTCGATCCCATTGGAGAGCACATAGCCGCGAAGGCTGTCCTGATCGGCTGCCTCGACCTTGTTCGGGTGGTCCTCGAAGAAGGTGACGCCGGTGAACCCCAGCAACGCCAGCAACCTTTCGCGGGCGGCGTTCGCGCCGACCAGCTCCTGGTGAGTCCCACCGAAGTGCGTCTCCAGCGCGTCGATCGCCTCAAGACGCACCGAGATGCCTCTTGCGTTGATGTCCGGCGGCATCCCCGACGGCCGGGGCAGCCCCTCGACCAGGGCGGGCGAGTCCGGTCTGAACTTGACCGTGTCACCGTCCGGCTCCGGTCCCTGCCGGGGCAGGTCGGGATAACGGATGACGAATAGGCCACGCAACAGCGTGTAACTCATGTTGTCTCTCCCACCGACGGTTACCCGGAACGTAACCCAGAGGGAGCGAGTACGCACTTTGTGCCACCATGCCACAGGCCGCTGACAGGTCAACGGGGAGTGCGCCGTTGGACGAGGCGGTGCAGGCGCAGGGCGACTTGGATTTCCAGGGCTCTGCTGGGGGTGTTCCAGTCAGGGCCGAGGAGTTGTGTGACGCGGTCGAGACGCTGCACCACGGTGTTGACGTGGACGTGCAGGGCATCTTTGGATCGGGCGAGGCTGGCGCCGTGGTCGTAGTAGGCGTCGAGCGTGCGGACGAGTTCGGTGCCGCGTTGGGCGTCGTAGCCGATCACCGGGCCCAGGACGCGGTCCACGTATCCGGCGATGTCCGCCCGCTCGCCCAAGAGGACGCCCAGGAAGCCCAGTTCGGCCGGGCTCGCTCCCTCACCGGCGCGGCCGAGCGTTTCCAGGGCTCCGAGGCAGCGGTGCGCCTCGTCGTAGATGTCGGGGAGGCGTTCGGCCCCTGTGGTGGGGCCCGCCGCCCCGATGGTGACGGGAGTGCCGAGGCCGCGGGTGAGTTCCTGGGCCAGGTCATGAGCGAGTGATCCCGGGTCCGCGGTGGGGGCGAGCAGGACGGTGTGCCCGTTGCGCGTCCCGGCCAGGCCGCCGAGCGTGCGGGCACGGCGTGCTGCTTCGGCCAGCAGACGTGATCGCAGATCAGGGGCGCAATTGGCGACGAGGATCGCGTGGTGCTGGGTGAGGTTGATGCCCAGTTTCCTTGCGCGCAGCGCCATGCTGCCGGTGTCGCGGAATCCTCCGGAGGGCGGCACGGTGAGCAGGTCGTCGAGGAGTTCGCCGCGTACCCGGTCCTCAGCCTCGGCCACGGATCGGCGCAGAAGCAGCAGGAGCGCGGTGACCAGGGCGGCGCGTTCGAACAGGCGGCGGTCGTCGGCGGTGAGGCCGGCCCGGCCGGTGAGCAGCAGGCTGCCGAGGAGTTCGGGGCCTGCCAGGACCGCGCAGACCCAGGTGCCGTCTACGGGGACGGCCCGCCCGCCGGTGCGGGAGGCTTCGATCCCCTGCTCGGGCGGGGTCAGGGGGGCGGTGCCCACGCGGGCGAGTTCGGTGCCGTCCGCGTCATGGAGGGCCAGGCCGCCGTCGAGGAGGGCGGCGATCTCGCGTGCGACGTCGTCGACATCGCCCCCGGTGAGGACCAGATCGGTGAGCCGGTCGTGGGTGTCGGCCGCGCGGGCCATGGCTTCGCTGTGCGCGCGGGCCTTCTCGTTCGCCGCGTTCAGTTCGACGAGCGCCGAGCGGGTCTCTTCCAGGAGGCGTGCGCCGTCGATCGCGACTGCGGCGTGGTCGGCGAGCGAGGCGAGCAGGGCTATGGCGTCGGGAGTGAACTCGCGCGGCGTCCGGTCGGAGGCGAACAGGACGCCGATGACCTGTGAGCCGACCCGCAGCGGGACGCCGAGGATGCCGCGCAGTCCTTCTTCGTCCACGCCTTCGTCGATGCTGCCGGTGTGTGTGAAGCGGAAATCGGTGCGGTAGTCGGTGCTGGCGTAGGGGCGGGCGGTCTGTGCGACGAGGCCGCCGAGCCCCTCCCCCATGGCCAGGCGCAGTTGCTGGAACTTGGCGGAGACCGAGCCGACGGTGACCCGCATGACCGTGTCCCCCACCCCGAAGTCGATCAGGGTGAGGTAGGCGATGTCGGTGCCCAGCAGGGTACGGGCCCGCTGCACGATGGCCCGCAGCACGGAGTCCAGGTCGCGCAGTGCGGCCAAGTCGCTTGCGGTGTCGAACAGTGCGGCGAGTTCCGCTTCTCGTCTCCGGCGCTGGGCCAGGGTCCGGTGGATGTCCAGTGCGACCCGGGTGGCGTCGTCGATCGCGCGCTGTTCCTGCGCGTTCGCCCCGGCGGCGCGTGCCCGGTCGGCGGTCTTGGCCAGCTGCTCGGCCGACGCGTCGGCGGTCAGCAGGTCGAGCAGTTCCCTGAGTGCCGCTGTCGCCGCGCCCGCGGGTTCGTTCACGGTGGTCATGGCGGCGGTCCCTTCAGCGACGGCCGGCGCGGACGACCGGTGCTTCGTGCCCGCTCGGCGGCGTGACGGAGCGGGTCAGGTCGCGGCCTCGGGTCTCCTTGATGACGGCGACGGTGACGGTGGTGATCACTGCGGCGGCACAAAGGTACAGCGCGATGGGGGTCGGGGACGCGAAATCCTTCAAGAGTTCGACCGCGATGATAGGCGCGAGGGCACCGGCGACGATCGAAGCGAGCTGCGATCCCATGGAGGCGCCCGAGTAGCGGACCTTGGTGTCGAACATTTCCGAGATGAAGGCGGCCTGCGGGCCGTACATGGCGCCGTGCAGCAGCAGCCCCGCGGTCACCGCCAGGGTGATCACGGCGAACGACTCCGTGTCGACCAGGGAGAAGAAGACGAACGCCCAGGCGGCCATCCCGACCGAGCCGATCAGGGTCACGGGCTTGCGGCCGAGCCGGTCGGAGAGTGCCCCCCACAGGGGGATGGTGACGAAGTGGACGGCCGAGCCGATCAGGACGGCGTTCAGCGCGGTGCTCTTGGGGAGTTCCAGGTGGCTGGTGACGTAGACCAGGATGAAGGAGGTGAGGATGTAGTACGAGATGTTCTCGCCGAACCGGGTGCCGATGGCGCCGAGCACCTCGCGCCAGCTGCGGCGGAAGACCTCGACGACCGGCGGCTTCTCCTGGACCCCTCGGGCGGCGTCCTCCTCGGCCTCGGCCTGTGCGGCGAGGAAGACCGGGGACTCGGACACCGAGACACGGATCCACAGCCCGATCACGACCAGGACGCCGGAGAGCAGGAAGGGAATGCGCCAGCCCCAGGAGTGGAACGCGTCATCGGACTGCACGGCGGCCAGCAGCGCGAGGACACCGGTGGCGAGAAGGTTGCCGCCCGGAGCGCCTGCCTGCGGCCAAGAGGCCCAGAAACCACGGTGCCTGTCGCCGCCGTGCTCGGAGACGATCAGTACGGAGCCGCCCCATTCGCCGCCCAGCGCGAAGCCCTGGATGAGGCGCAACACCGTGAGCAGGATCGGGGCGCCGACGCCGAAGGTGCCGTAGGTGGGCAGCAGGCCCATGGCGAAGGTGGCTCCACCCATCATCATCAGGCTGAGCACGAGCAGTCTCTTGCGGCCGATCCTGTCGCCGAAGTGTCCGAAGACCACGCCGCCGAGCGGCCGGGCGGCGAAGCCGATCGCGTAGGTGATGAAGGCGATCATTGTGCCCACCAGCGGGTCGCTGGAGGGGAAGAAGAGGTCGTTGAACACCAACGCGGCGGCAGAACTGTAGAGGAAGAAGTCGTACCACTCGATGGTGGTGCCGATCAGGCTCGCGCTGACGATCCGGGCGATGCCGCCGGAGCGGCGCGCGCCCGGCTGGGCGGACGTGGTCTCGGTCATTCGGTCACCGGCTTCTCGCATACGGACAAGGGCAAAGGGTGAAGTGGCGGACGGCGCAGGTCAGTTGGCGCCCCAGCCGCCGTCAATGGGCAGCGAGGCACCGGTGATGCAGCCGCTGTGGTCCGTGCACAGCCACAGCGCGGCGGAGGCGACCTCTTCCGCCTCCAGCAGGCGCTTGATGGGCGAGCGGGTCAGCAGTACGTCGCTCAGTACGTCTTCCGGGCTGATTCCGTGTGCGGCGGCCTGGTCGCGGATCTGGTGCTCGACCAGGGGGGTGCGGACATAGCCGGGGTTGATGCAGTTGCTGGTCACCCCGTACGGGGCGCCTTCGATCGCGGCCACCTTGCTCAGCCCTTCCAGGGCGTGTTTGGCGGCGACGTACGCCGCCTTGTAGGCGCTGGCCCGCAGTCCGTGGACGCTGGAGACGTTGATCACCCGCCCCCAGCCCTGTGTGTACATGTGCGGCAGGCTGCGGCGCATCAACAGGAACGGTGCCGTGACCATCACCTGCTGGATGAGGGCGAACCGCTCGGGCGGGAAGTCCGTCAGCGGCGCGACGTGCTGGAGTCCGGCGTTGTTGACCAGGATGTCGACTCCGGTCGGCAGGGCGTCGATCGCGGTCTGGTCGGCCAGGTCGACGACGTGCGCTTTGGCCCCGATGTCGGCCGCGACCGCCCTGGCAGCCGCGGCGTCCCGGTCCACGACGTGCACGGTGGCGCCGACCGCCGCCAGCGCCACGGCGCACGCCTTGCCGATACCGCTGCCGCCACCGGTGACCAAGGCGGACCTGGACGTCAGATCCACGCCTGCCCCCAGGGAGGCACGACGGGGAAGAGAAGGATTCTTGCGCGTCATGGCCGGAAACATTAGGGACGCCGCCTTGCCACACCTATGTCTGTGACCGCCACAAAGGGTGTTGGACCTATGGCGCATGCGGCTATGGGACGGGAGGCCCGGACGGTCCATGGGCGGGGGCGGTGGCCGCAGTTGGCCGGCACAGGTCGATGCCGGTGTACGACGACGCCCTGCCTGACCTGGCGCTCAGCGCCAGGTCGCGCCGGATCCCCCCAGGCCGAAGAACCGCGTGATCCAGTAGCTGGAGCAGATCGAATCCAGGAAATAGGCGGCACCCGTGCTGCCGCACTGTTCGCCGCCGCTGCCCGGGTCGACCGGGGTGCCGTGCCCGATGCCCGGAACGCGGTTCACCTCGACGGCCACCGAGCCGTCCGCAGCCAGGTACTCCTCGTGCCGGGTGGCGTTCGGGCCGATTTCCGAAGTGCGGCTCGGCGTCTGGGAGATGCCGTGCACGGCCGTCCACTGGTCACGCAGTTCGTCCGCGTTGCGCGGTGCGACCGTGGTGTCCTTGTCGCCGTGCCAGATGGCCACGCGCGGCCGGGCGCCCGTCCAGGAGGGGAACGCGTCCCTGACGCTCCGGGCCCACTGCTCCGGAGTCCGGTCGGTACCGGGATTCATGCACGTGTAGGCGCTGATGACGTCGTCGGCGCAGCCGTAGGGCAGACCGGCGATGACGGCACCCGCGTGAAAGACGTCCGGATACGCGGCGAGCATCACCGACGTCATGCCGCCCCCCGCGGACAGACCGGTGACATAGGTCCGCTGTGCGTCCGTACCGTAGGCGGCGACGGTGTGAGCGGCCATCTGCTGGATCGAGGCGGCTTCGCCCTGGCCTCTGCGGTTGTCGCCGGGCTGGAACCAGTTGAAGCACTTGTTCATGTTGTTCGCGGACGTGGTTTCCGCGAACACGAGCAAGAAGCCGTCGCGGTCGGCGAGTTGGGGCAGGCCGGAGTGGTCGGCGTAGGTCCGGGCGTCCTGAGTGCACCCGTGCAGCGCGAACACCACCGCCGGCTTCGCGGGCAGAGACTCGGGCCGGTACACGTACATGTTCAACCGGCCCGGATTGTCACCGAAGCCGGTGACCTGCGTCAGGCCGGCCGACGCGTGGGCGGCCTGCGCCGGGCCGGCCACGGCCCCTGCCAGGACGAGGGCGGCGACGGCGGCGAAGCGGGACAGCAAGCCACGCCAGGTGCGCCCCGCGAGACGCGGCAGCGGGTGGACGGGCGGTGACTGCATGGCAGCTCCTTCGGTGTCATGTGGGGGGACACCGGGGCGCTCCCCTGGCGTGGATCAGCGGGAGTTGCCCGGTGCCCCGCACCGTAGAGGCGGTTCGGCGCGCGGCGGTATGGCGTGGAGCGCCACACCCGGCAGGGGGCGATGTGCCACCCGCATGGGTTGTGTCAGCTGTCGACGTCTGCTACCCGAAGTCGCGTCGCAGACTCGTCCCGGAGTGCGATCCGCACGGCCCTTTTCGGCTGCTCCGTTGGCCAAATGGCTTTGCTCAAGGGCGAGTTGACGCGATGACTCAGCAGCATGCGCCCCGCCGGTGGCAGCATGCGCAGCGGACGCGAACCACTACTCACCGCTATCGCGAATCTCGCAGGGGGCCAGATGGCACGGGGTACGAACCCGGACTTCGCCAACACGCTGACGATGCTGCACGCCGACGTCATGCACACGGGCAAGGAGCTACGGGACGCTCTCGACAAGGGCGTCGAGAAGCTGGAGGCGAGCGGGCAGAGCGCCCAGCAGGACACGGCCAGGACCGTGGTCGACGAACTCGGCCGGATGCGCGCCAACCTCCGTGAGGCGAGGGACCGGCTGTCCACCGGCGCCGACATGCTGAACACGGAAGTCCGCCAGGCCGTCTCCCAGCTACAGGCCGAGATGCGCGACCTCCGGCAGGCCGTCGAGAACATCGCCCCGGCCGCTCGGACACCACTTGCCGCCGCGGGTACTCCGGAACCGGCGCCCCCGTACCGGCCCGCCGGCCACGATGCGCCAGGGCCCGCATCCGACCTCAACACCCCGCCGGGGCCGGACCCGTTGGCCACCGCCACGGAGCACGACGACCGTCCGGCGGTATCCGTCGGCGCCACGATCCCGGCGCAGCGCGACAGCGGCGACGGCACGTCCCCTGAGGCCCCCGTGGTGTCGGTTGACCTGATCCGGCAGGCCGTCCGCGACGCCGTCGCCGAAGAACTCGCCTCGCTCCGCTTCCTCCTGACGGAGAAGACGGATGCGCAGGGCGAGGCGGCTGCCGCCGTCCGCGATGACGTGCTGGTGCAGTTGCGCCAGGTGGCCGGGGAGCTGCGTGGGCAGTTGGACGCGGTCCGCAGGGGGACGGGTGCCGAGCTCGCCGCTCTGCGCGATGAGGTTGTCGCGCTGCGGGCCGGACTGGAGCAGCTGCGGCCTGCCGACGGCGGGACGGTGGCCGTCGAGGTGAGTACGGAGCACAGCGAGCTGCTGAGGCAGGCGGCCAGGGTCTCGTCCGCCGACCTGCTGTGCCACCGCGACGTCTGGGAGTTCCTCACCGCGCACGCGGGGCGGCACCGGCATTTCCGGGTGCCGCCGCAGGTCGCCGGCGAGGGCCAGGAGCGGATCCGGGCCGCCGTTTCCGGACGCTCCCTGATCGCCCTGCTGATCAGCCTGCACTCCGTCGGTCACACGGCCGGCGACGGCGACGGCGACCAGGAGCTGGCCGCCACCCTCTACGAGCGGATCCGGTCCAGCCTGACCGGCCTCTCCCCGCACGGCCGGCCGGTCACCATCACCCTGGACGACCGCGCCTGGGACGACCGCTCCGCCCCTGCTGACGATGCGGCCCCCGACGATGTCCAGGCGCCGCTCGCGGGCTCCGCGGAAGCGGGCGGCGACCAGGAGGAAGAGCGTCGGGCGGAGCCGCCTGACGGGCGCACCGGCGGCGACGAGATCCCGTAAGCGGGTCGGCAGCGCCCTGTCGCCGGTCGCGGCTGGCGCCAGGGCGCTGCCTTCAGCCGCCGAAGGAGGGACGGTCGCTTCAGGTGCTGATCACCTCACGAGGACCACGGAGTTGACCGGTGCCATGTCGCCCGGCCCGTACTCACCCACGCCACGGACCACGGCGCCGCACGTTCCGGTGCCCCGGTCGTCCCGTGCGTGTGTGGGCCGTGGCCTGCGAGGGCGGGAAGAGGGCGGCCGGGCGGGCGGCTTCGTGCTTATGGGTGAAGAGTGTGGTGGGCGGGGCGCGCCCAGAGGGAAAGCTGAGCCGTCTGACCGACTTATTCCTTTATGACCGATCCCGTAGACATGGCGATGGTGCTGCTGGGTGGCTTTCCCGCGGTGCCGGTGGAAGGCAGCGGGGAGGAGTGCCGCTCGGCGACCGCGCGGGGCGACGGCTCCCGAGGGAAGGAGCCGGCCGGGCTCACCGCACGGTCGCCCGCAGACACTCCCGGAAGTCCCTGACGTGCGGGGTGCTTTGGTAGGGCTGGAGACGGCGGGCGAGACGCGGCAGCATGCCGTGGGCGGAGCCGGCGGCCAACTGCCGGTGGTGGCGCAGGGCCTGGAAGGAGTGGTCCACCGCCCCGTCGATCTCGTGCAGGGCGAGCAGGGTGTGCGCGAGCCGGGCGTGCAGCAGGGCGCGGGCCTTGTGGTGGTCGGCGGGCCGGCAGGCCAGGGAGTTCTCCAGCTCGACCAGGGCCGACTTGTGCTCACCCAGGCGCGAGAGCACCTCGGCCCGTTGGTAGCGCAGGGCGGTCTCCGGATAGCTGGTGAAGGGGCCTTCGGGGCCTTGGGTGCGCGCCAGGTGCTGCTCGGCGGCGAGCAGGTCAGCGGCTGCCTCGCGGTGTTGGCCTGCAGCGGCCCGTACCACCGCGCGCCCGGCATGGAGGAAGGCACGGACGGCGTGGGGCACTGCGGCTCCGGCGAGATCGACGGCCTCATCGCTCAGGGCCACGGCCCGGTGGTGGTCGCCCAGTTGGTGTGTCTGCACGCTCAGACAGCGCAGGATGATCGTGTAGGAGGCGGCCTCCCCGGCGGCGTGTGCCAGGCCGAGGGCGATGTCGTAGTAGTGCCGGGCGAGCGCCGGGTGGCCGGTCTCGTCGGTGCGTCCTGCGAGCAGGAGGGTGAGCTGGGCGGCGCAGGTGAGCAGGGAGCGGCGGTCCGCGGGGTGGGCCGACGGCGCGATCAGCAGCGGCGCCACGTCCGTGGCGAGAAACCCTGCCAGCGCCGAACGGCCGTGGGCGCCGCCGTACCGCTCCCCCATGAGAGCGGTGCGGTACGCCATCGCCTCCAGACGGGCCGGGGCGGCGGCGGATGCCCGGGGCGTGCGCGGGTCGGCCGGGGTGGGTTCCGGGGGCCGGGCGTCCCACCTGGTGAACGTCGGCGGCGGGGTGGCGCGTACGGCTCGCGCGAGGGCTGCCCGTCGGGCGGGATCGGCGTCGGCGTGGCAGAGGGCTGCCAGGCGGTGGGCCGGGTCGCTGCCGCGCAGCGCGGCGCTCAGTGCCGCGGGGTCGGGGGCGGCCCGCTCGGCGCCCGGAGCGTTGCCGGCCCGGGAGACGTCGGTGGCGGTCCGGTCGGCCTCTGCCGACCGGACCACTGGCATACGGTTGGGGTGGCGCGGAGGCGTCATGGGCTGTCTTCCTCGCTCACTGGTCAGGCCGGATAACCTCAGTGAGCACTTGGTGTCACGGCAGCGACTTTCAACACTTTCACGCTTCCCGCTGCGATCAGATGTTCCACCCAGGCTCGATTCATGGTTCCTTTGGTGCACGGCCCTTGTCTACGGATGAACGGTTCGCAAGGGTGCCTCTCGGCCACCACAAGGCCGCATCGGAGGAATGCGCAGGCACCGTCACGAAGCGGCGAAGGCGGGCACACATCCAACAGAACCCAGCAGCAACGGCATTCCCAGTAACGGACAACACTCTCCATGGACTTCCTTCGTCACGTCAGATTCTCCCGTTTCCTCTCTCCTCCCGTCGCTCTCCGTGCGGCAGAGGACATCATGTCGAATGCCGCGGGCCTGATCGTCGGGCCGGAATCCGCGCCTCGGCGGCGGGAGCCGTAAGTGGCGCCGTCCCGTCGCCGGAACGAGAAGTTGCGGGGCCTGCTCACCGAGGCCCGCTGGCCGCAGGCCGCGCTGGCACGTGCGGTCAACGCCCTCGCCGCGGAAATCGATCTCGACCTGAATTACGACCGAACGGCCGTCGCCCACTGGCTCAGTGGGACGCGCCCGGTGCCCCCGGTACCGGATCTGATAGCCGAGGCGTTCACCCGCCGCCTGGGCCGCGCGGTCTCCCCTGCCGCCACCGGGCTCGACGGTGAGGCCGTCGGCCCCGCGGCCGGCCGGCTCCCCGGGTTCAACACGCCGATAGGGACCGTGCTCACCGAGCTGTGCGGCATGGAGAACGACCCGGCGCGCCGGGCCGCCACCCGGCTCTTGCCGTACCGGGAGGCGGAGTTGGCGCAGTTGGCCCGGTCCACGGCCTTGGCGCCGGCCCCGGGGACGCCGCACGTCACCTACGACGCCGACGACGAACTCGGCGCCGTCCGGCTCGCGGTGCGGTTCTTCTCCACCTCCTTCGACGCGCACGGCGGGCAGCGGGCACGCACGGCACTCGCCGCGTACCTCGCGGATGACATCGCGCCGTTGCTGCGCGAGCAGGACGACGGCGCACCGCGCCGCGGGCTGTTGGTGGAGGCGTCCAGGCTGTCGTTCCTGCTGGCGCGGATGCACCAGGACACCGCCGTCCACGGGCTCGCGCAGCAGCACTTCGGCACCGCGCTGCGGCTCGCGGACGAGTCCGGGGACGCGATGGCCCGTGCCGTCGTGCTGCGCGGGCTGAGCGCTCAGGGGCTCACGCTGGGGCACCGGCAGAGCGCGCTGCACGCGGCCGAGGCGGCGGCTGCCGCAACCCGCAGGGCGCCCGATGGCCCGGCCAGGGCGTTTCTGCTGTCCCAGCTGGCGGTGGCGCAGGCGGCCTGCGGACGGCACAGGTCGGCGCGTGCGTCGATGGCAGGCGCCGAGGACGCACTGGCCAAGGGTGCCGGTGCCGGCACGGCTGAGCCCTTCACCACGTACTCGCCGGGTTCCCTGGAATTCCAGCGGTCGGAGGTACTCCGGTACACGGGCGACCTGTCGGCCGCGCGCACCGCGCTGACCAACTCCCTGGCGCGCCGGCCGGGGGCTGACCACCGGGGAATGGCGCTCAGCCACGCCCAGCTCGCGGAAATCCTCGTCGGGCTCGGGCACGTGGAAGAAGCCTGTACCGCCTGGAATTCCTTTCTCGATCACCACGCCCAGCTGCGCTCGGGCTCGGCGGATCAGGCAGCGGACCGTATGCGGCAACTCCTGACGCCGTTCCGTAAACTCCAGGCGGCGAACGCGGTGTTGCACCGGGCATTCCCCGTGGCGTCACCCTCCGCACCCTCCTGAGACGGGTCCGCGGTCTGCGGTTTCACGCCCTTCAACAGTCCCGTCCGTGAATCCACGGGCATGACACCGGCAGCCGATGTTGAATGGCACGACATCGACCGGAAACCGCCGGAAATGAGGTGCGGAAATGCGTGGCCGAACCGTGGTCACCCCTGTGAATGACGACCTTGCACCGCCGCAGATCGTCCATGTCTTTCCGGGGCAGGGGGATTTCGCAATAAGCCCGTTGGTACGGGCACTTCGGGAACATGCCGGCGTGCGAAATGGCGTGCGCGAGGTATTCGAAGAAACCGAGGAGGTGGGCGCCGCATTCGGTATCCCGCCCCTGACAAAGGAATTACTGGGCGAGGATCCGCCCAGTGGAAGGACGCTGGCGGCCGGACCGCTCGGGACGCCGCAACTGGCCCTGTACTGCTCATCGATGGCGGTGCACCGCGCCCTGTGCTCCGCCGGGTTCGGCCCCGACCAGGTGCTCGGGGTGAGCTTCGGGGAGATCGCCGCCCTCACCGCGGCCGGGGTTTTCACGCTCACCGAAGGCGCCCGGATCGCGTGCCTGCTGGCACGTCAACTCGCCCGCTGCGAAGGGGGGATGACGGTGCTCGACGCCGGGGAGGACGCCACGCGGGAGCTGCTGCGCGCCTCCTGTCGCACGGATCTGGCGGTGGCGTGCGTGAACGGCCCCGGGGAGACCGTCGTCAGCGGCCCGCTGCCGGACCTGCGGGCGCTGGAGGAGCTGGCCGGGCGGCGCGGCGTCACGGCGTCCCGGCTGCGGCTGCCGTTCGCCTCCCACCACCCCTCGCTGACCGGGCCGGCGGATGCCTTCGCCGCCGCGATCGGGCCGCTCGCCGCGCATCAGGCCCGGCTGCCGGTCCTCTCCGCGGTCCGCGGCGGCCCCTACGGCCCCGGGGACGACGTCCGCCGGGGGCTGGCCGACTGCCTGGTCCACCCCGTGCGGATGCCACCGGTACTCCGTCGGGCAGCCGCCGGCCGCGCCGTGTTCGTCGAGGCGGGCACCGGCCGGGCGCTGACCCGCAACATCCGGCAGATCCTGCCGCCCGGCACGGCCACCGCACACGCGCCGCTCGCCGAGCCCGCCTTCCCCTGGCCGCCGCCCCGATCCGGATCGGCCAACCACCCCTCGCCCAGCGCACTTTGGAGCCATCACGATGATCACCCGTACCGCGCCGCCCGGTGAACTGGCCGACCTCATCGGCGGTTCCCCCTCCGGCACCGCCCTGCGCGACCGTTTGCTGACCGCCCTGGCCGCCGACCGCACACCGTCGGCCGACGGCACCGATGACCGCGCCCGCCACGTGCACCGGCGGCTGCGGCTGCTCGCCGGCAACCTGCCGCCGGTGGCCGAGCTGCTCCGCGATCCGGAGCAGCTGGCGGTGCTCAGCGAGTGCGCGGCGCTCGTCGAGCCTCCCCTCTACATGGCCGTCATCAACCACTACGTCCTGTGCCTGAGGTCCGTCGTGGCCCTGACCGACGACCCGGCGGGGATCGGCGCACCGTGGCGCGCCCTGGCCACCGGCCGCACCAAGGGCCTGTTCCTGCTGACCGAGATCGGGGACGCCAGCAGCCAGCTCGGTATCCGGACCACCGCCCGGTTCGACCCGGCCACCGGGGAGTTCGTGCTGAGCACGCCGTCGGCCGGCGCGGCGAAGTTCTCCGGCGTCGGCGGGTCAGGCGTGCCGCAGACCGCCGTGGTGTGCGCCCGCCTCCAGGCCGGCGGGAGCGACCGCGGGGTGTTCTCGTTCGTCGTGGAACTCACCGACGACGCGGGCCCGCTGCCCGGTGTGACGGTCTCCCCCACCGTCGAGGCGCCTTCGCTGCCGCTGGATTACGCGCTGGTGCGGTTCGACGGCGTCCGGGTGCCGTACCGGCAGTGGCTGCGCGACGGGGCGCGCATCGACGCGGACGACGCCTTCCACGATCCGCTCGGCGGTCCGGACGCCCGGCTGGCGCGGACCCTGTCCGTCGGCCAGACCCTGTGGGCGACGCTGCCGTCGGCGGTCGCCGCCGTGGCCCGCCAGTGTTCCGTGCAGGCACTGCGCTTCTCCGTGCACCGCCGGGCGCACGGCCGGCTGGCGCCAGGCGCCCGCCTGCTGGACCTGCGCAACCAGCAGCACGCCCTGCTCGGGGCGCTGGCCGAATCGTTCGCGCTGACCTGCGCCGGGCGGAGCGCGCAGGACCTGTGGGCCCGCCGGCCCGCCGCCGACGACCGCTGCGCCTTTGGGCCGCGCACCGAGGGGATGACCTTCTCGCCGTGGACCGCGGTGGACCGGCCGCTGGCGGTTCTCAAGGCGGTCACGGTACGCGGCGCCGTCCGGGTGGCCGGTGAGTGCCAGCATCGCTGCGGGCTCGCCGGTTTCCTCGGCCCCAACGGGCTCGACGGCTACCGCCGTTGCACCCACGTCTTCGAAACCGCGGGCGGCGACAGCCAGTTGATCCTGATGGACGCCGGGCGGACACTCGCCCAGGAGAAGGACGGGGGACAGCCGGCCGGGCCGCTGCCCGACGTGCCCGCTGACCGTTCCGGGTGGTGGCCCGCGGTCGCCCGCGCCCAGGAGGCGCGGTTGCAGAGCGACCTGCACCGGACCGTCCGGCGGCGCACCCGGACCGTCCGGCAGCGCTCCCAGGCCGGCCGGACGGGCCTTGGACTGTGGAACCCGCTGCTGGCCGCGGCCCACGACCTCGGCGAGGCGTACGGCACCCGGCTGGTCGCGGACGCGGTGGCCGCCACCGTCGCATCCGTCCGCGATCCCGAACTCCGCTTCGTCGCCGAGGCGTTGGCGACGCTGTACGGCGCCGTGGAGGCGCGCCGGTCGGCCGGCGGGCTGCTGGCGACGGGCACGCTCGCGCCGGCCGCCGTCCGCGCCCTTCCCGAGGTGATCGACGGCCTCTGCGACCGGCTGCTGCCCCATCTGCCCCTGCTGTGCGAGGCGATGGGCGCACCGCAGGACGCCGTCCCGGCGCCGTTGGGCGCCGACGACTATGCCGCCGCCCTGCACGCCCGTCTCGCCCGGTGACCGGAAAGGCCGTCATGAGTTCCCGCCCCTCCCCCGCCCCGCACATCGGAGTTCTGGGCACCGGCAGCTACCTGCCGCACGGCACCCGCAGCAACGCGGACGTCGCCGCCGCGGCCGGCGTCACCCCGGAGTGGATCGACCGGCGCACCGGGGTCCGCACCCGGCACATCGCCGCCCCCGAACAGGCCGCTTCCGACCTGGCGGCGGACGCGGTCCGCGCCGCGGTGGCCGCCGCCGGCATCGACATCGACCAGCTCGACGTGCTGATCGCCGCCACCTCCACCCCGGACGAACTCGGCCCCTCCACCGCCTGCCGCGTCCAGGCGCTGACCGGAGCCCGCAACGCGGTCGCCCTCGACGTCAGCGCGGCCTGCGCCGGCTGGTTGTTCGCCGCCAAGGTCGCGCACGACTGGCTGCGCGGCAGCGGCGGCGCCCGCTACGCAGCGGTGGTCGGCGTGGAGGCGTACTCGAAGTTCCTCGACCCCACCGACCGGGCCACGGCTGTGCTCTTCGCGGACGGCGCAGCCGCCACGGTGCTGGGGCCCGTCCCGGACGGCGCCGGCTTCAGCGACTTCCACCTCGGCTCGGACGGCACCGGCGCGCACCACGTGCTCATCCCCGCCGGCGGCAGCCGCGCCCCGGCAGGACCCGCCACCCTCGACGCACGCGGGCACCACATCCACATGGACGGCCGCGCGGTGCGGGACTTCATCGCCGACGTCTTCCCCCGGCTCGTGCGCGAGACCCTGAACCGCAACGACCTGTGCCTGACCGACATCGACGCGTTCATCACCCATCAGCCCAACCCCGCCCTGCTGCGCGGTCTGGGCGAGCACATCGGCATCCCGGACGGGCGGCTGGTCATCGTCGGCGACGAGGTCGGCAACATCGGTGCCGCCAGCGCCCCGTACGCCCTGGCCAGGGCCGCCGCCGGCGGACAGCTGCCGCGCGGCGGCCGGATCCTGCTGGCCGTCTTCGGCGCCGGGGTGACCTGGGGCAGCGCCCTGCTGACCTGGACCGGTACACCCGCCATCCGCGTGGCGCCGCTGCACACCCGCGCGTGAGCGCCCCCTCCCCCACCCCCGTACGCAAAGGAGTTCCGCATGACGACGAACCGTGACCCGTTCCGGCTTGACGGTGCCCGCGCTCTGGTCACCGGCGCGTCCCGGGGCATCGGCAAGGCCACCGCGCTGGCGCTCGCCCGTGCCGGTGCCGACCTGGCGCTGTCCGCGCGCAGCCGGGGCGCGCTCAAGGAGACCGCCGCGCTGGTGGAGGACGAGGGGCGCCCCGCGGTGCTCGTCCCCGGTGACCTCGCCGCGTCGAGCGCCGCCGAGAGGGTGGTGGACGAGGCGGCGACCGCGCTCGGCGGCCTCGACGTCGTGGTCCACAACGCCGGTGTGCTGCCCGCCCAGGAGGACGGCACCCCCACCTTGGTCCCGCTCCAGGAATCCGACCAGGCCGACTGGGACCACGTGCTGGCGGTCAACCTCAACGCCACCGCGGCACTGTGCCGGCGTGCCCACACCCACCTCATCGGCTCGTCGCGGGCCAGTGTGGTGCTGACGTCCTCGCTGGCCGGCGTGGTCGGCGCCCCGCGGATGGAGGCGTACGGCGCCTCCAAAGCGGCGCAGATCGCGCTGGCCCGCAGCCTGGCGGTGGGCTGGGCGCGCCAGGGCATCCGGGTCAACGCCCTGTGCCCCGGCTGGACCCGGACGGACATGACGTCCTTCGCCCATTCCCTGGCACCCCTGTCGGACTGGCTGACCGCACACGTTCCGCTGGGCCGCTGGGCGGAGCCGGACGAAGTCGCCCACGCCGCGCTGTTCCTCGCCTCGCCGGCCGCGTCCTACCTGACCGGGCAGGCGCTGGTGCTCGACGGCGGGGTCTGTGTCCCCGACGGCGGCTTGGCCGGCATCGCCAAGCCACCCTCCCCGTTCCCCGCCTGACCGTCCCGCGCACCGAGGAGCGTCCCTCATGACAAAGGTGATCCCCCCAGCCGTGATCGTCGGCCTGGGCAGTTGCCTGCCGCCGCGGGTACTGACCAACGACGACGTGCGGCGCCGCGGTGTCCTGGACACCAGCGACGCGTGGATCCGTTCCCGCACCGGAATAGCCAGGCGCCGGGCGGCCGATGACGACATCAGCACCGGCGACCTCGCGGTGGCCGCCGGCCGGGCCGCACAGGAGTCCGCCGCGGCCCGCGCGGACCTGGTGCTGGTCGCCACCACCACCCCCGACCGGCGCTGCCCGGCGACCGCGCCCGAGGTCGCGGACCGGCTGGGCCTCGGCACCGTGCCCGCCTTCGACCTGGCCGCGGTCTGCTCCGGCTTCCTCTACGGCCTGGTCGTGGCCACCGCCCTGGTCCGCACCGGGGTCTGCGCCAGGCCGCTGGTGATCGGCGCCGATACCTACTCCCGGATCGTCGACCCGTTGGACCGGGACACCGCGGTGATCTTCGGGGACGGCGCCGGCGCGGTGCTGCTGCGGGCCGGCGACCGCGCCGAACCCGGCGCACTCGCCGGCACCGACTGGGGCGCCGACGGCACCGGCGCCGACCTCATCGCGATCACCGCGGGCGGCGCACGGCAGCCCGATCCCGCGCACCGGATGAGCCGCGAGGAGCGCTATTTCCGGATGCGCGGCCGAGAGGTCTACGGGCAGGCGGTGCGCCGGATGACCGATTCCTCGCGCGCCGTGCTGGCGAAGGCCGGCTGGCGACCGGCCTCGGTCGGGGCGTTCATCGGCCACCAGGCCAACCAGCGCATCCTCGACTCGGTCGCCGACCGGGTCGGGATCCCGCCGCGACACCGCTACGGCAATCTCCGCGACGTCGGCAACACCGCCGCCGCTTCCGTCCCCCTGGCCCTCGCCGACACCGCGGCCCACCGCCGGATCCCACCCGGCACCCCCACCCTTCTGACCGCCTTCGGCGGCGGACTGACCTGGGCATCGGCCGCCATGACCTGGCCCAAGGCCCGCCCCTGCGACCACCCGCCACAACCCCGCACCGCCGACTCCACCACCTCTCCCACCACCCGACCCACGCGGAGGAACCCCTCATGGCCGCTGTCTACGACCACCTCGTGACCGTCCTCACCGACAAGTTCGAGGTGGACGCCGAGGTAATCCGCCCCGAAATGACCCTCACCGAGCTGGAGTTGGACTCCCTCGCCGTCGTCGAGCTGTACGTCACCCTCCAGGAACGCTGGGGCGTGCCGCTGGCGGATGACGACTCCGCCGCCGAGCTGACCGTGGCGCAGGTGGCGCGGGCCGTGACGGCTCAACTGCCCGCCGCCGACGCCGAACACGACGGAGCGCCGCGGTGAGCGCTCCCGGCGACGGCGCGGGGCTCGCGGTCACCGGAATCGGCCTGGTCACCCCGGCCGGTTCCGGCACCGCCGCCACCTGGGAAGGGGTCTGCGCAGGCCGGGGCACCGCAGCACCCGATCCCGAACTCGCCGGCCTGCCCGTCGCGTTCTCCTGCCGTGTCCCCGGCTTCGACCCGCGCGACCGGGTGCCGGGCCCCCGGCCCTGGCAGCACGACCGCGCCACGCAGTTCGCGCTGGCCGCCGCCCACGAGGCGGTCACCGCAGCAGAGTTGGGCCCGGCCGCCCGGGACGCCGCCCGGATCGCGGTGGTCCTGGGCTCGGCGGCCGGCGGCGTGGGCACCTACGAGGACCAGTTCCGCAAGTTCACCGACAGCGGCCCGCAGGCCGTCTCCCCGCTCACCCTCCCCGCCTTCCTCCCCAACATGGCGGCCGGGCAGGTGGCCATCGCACTCGGCGCCAGGGGCCCGGTCCTGCACACCTCGACGGCCTGCGCGTCGGGCGCGTCCGCGGTGGCCCTGGCGGCGCTCCTGCTCTCCTCCGGGGCCTGCGACGTCGCGGTGGCAGGCGGTACGGACGCCATGGTCACCCCGCTGTGCGCGACCGCGTTCGCGCGGATGAAGGCGCTCTCCCGACGCCGGGACGCACCCGCCCGCGCCTCCCGGCCGTTCGACGCCGACCGGGACGGCTTCGTACTCGGCGAGGGCGCCGGCGTGCTCGTCCTGGAGCGCGCCGCGGACGCCGCGGCCCGCCGGGCACCGGTCCAGGCCCACCTGGCCGGCTACGGCATCGCCGCCGACGCCCACCACCCGGTGGCCCCCGACCCCGAGTGCCGGGGCCTGCGCCTGGCGACGGCGGAGGCCCTGCGCTCGGCCGGCGCCACGGCGTCCGACGTCGCCCACATCAACGCCCACGGCACCAGCACACCGCTCAACGACCGTACGGAGGCGACCGCGCTGGCCCAGCTGTTCGGCCCCGACGGGCCCTCGGTGACCTCGGTGACCTCGGCCAAGGGCGTACTCGGCCACACCATGGGCGCCTCCGGAGCGATCGAGGCAGCACTCACCGCCCTGACCGTCAAGCACGGCCACGCCCCGCCCACCGCCAACTTCCAACGCCCCGACCCCGACTCCCCCACCCTCGACCTGGTCACCGACGCACCCCGCACCCAGACCATCCCCCTGGCCCTGAGCAACTCCCTGGGATTCGGGGGCCATGTGACAGTGCTCGCCTTCCGGCCTGGCACCTGACGGGACGGCGGACTCGGCGTCGCCCTACGGTCCAGGTGGATCTCCGCTCCCGTCCTCCCCCTGCCACAATGCCTGGGTTCATATGGAGGAGTTCATATGGAGGAGGGGTGCACATGCTCGCGGAGACGGCGGCGTTACGGCTGGGCACGACCGTGGCGAACGCGGCGGGCCAGCTATGGCTGAAGGGCAGGCAACGCGAGCAGGAGCGTCTGCTGCCGATGGATGAGCTGATCCGGTTACGGGTGCCGGGCATACGGCTTCAACGCGAGGTCAGGCAGCAGTTCGAGCACATCGCCAACGCGGTGTTCGACCGGCTGGAACCGTTCCTGAAGCACGCGTTCCAGCGCCTGGAGGAAGGCGGTCGCCAGGCCGTGATCGACAGCGTGGCCGACACCTTCACACGGGCCGACCTCTCCGACGAGGCGCTCCTCGCCGCGAACGCCCGCCCGGCCGAACTCGTCCGCCACATCACCGGCTCCGTACGCGGACCGGTCGGCCTGAACGAGGCGGAAACCCGGCTCTACGAGGTGCTCTTCGCCGAGTGCGTCGAGTACTACGTCCGCATCGTGCGCAGCCTGCCGGTCTTCGAGGAGCGGGCAGCGGGGGAACTGCTGGTGCGGACGGCCACGTTGGGCACCGAGGTGGCACGAATCCTGGAGCGCCTCCCGGACCGCTCGCTCTTCGCGCCGGACGGCACGGACCACGACACCGCTTTCCGCCGTACCTACCTGGAACTGGTCAGCAGGGACCTGGACGAGGTGGAGCTGTTCCGGAGCACATCCGATCAGGCGACCGCGCCCCGGGTACGGCTGTCCGTCGCGTACGTCAGCCTGCGGGCCACCGGGGACGACGGGAAACGCCGCCGCGTCACCCGCTCGCTGCCCGCGCTCAGGCCCGACATGAGCGACTGGGAAGAAGCCGGCGGCGAGGGTTCCGGGATGCGGGTCGAGGCCGCGTTGAGCGGTGCGTCCCGGGTTCTCCTGCGGGGCGAGGCAGGATCGGGCAAGACGACCTTGCTGCGCCGGCTGGCCGTCATGGCGGCACGCGGGGCTTTCACGGGTGAGCTGGCCGACTGGAACGGACTCACCCCCCTCCTCATCAAGCTGCGTGAGTACAGCGACCGCACGCTTCCTGATCCGGAGGCGATGCTCGACGGAATCGCCGGACCCATCACCGGGATCATGCCCAGAGGGTGGGTGGAGCGGCAGCTCCACGGTGGCAAGGCACTGCTGCTGATCGACGGCGTGGACGAACTGCTCGACCGGGAGCGCCGAGCGGTACGCGACTGGCTGCGCAAGCTGCTGGGCCAGTACGACGGCGTACGGGTGGTCGTCACCTCACGCCCCGCGGCGGCCGGCGCGGACTGGCTGCGCCGCGAGGACTTCACCGCCCTCCACCTGGACCGGATGACCCCACCGGACCTGGCGGCCTTCGTCCGCCAGTGGCACCAGGCCGTACGGGAACTGGGCGGCGAGCTCCCCTGCTCCGTGGACGAACTCCCCCAGTACGAGCAGTCCCTGCTCACCAGCCTCAAGGACCGGGCCCACCTCCAATCACTGGCGGGCACACCGCTGCTGGCGGCCATGCTGTGCGCGATGCACCTGAACAGGGGCCGCCAACTCCCCCGCGACCGCATGGAGTTGTACCGAAACGCCCTGCACACACTCGTCCACGACCGGGACGCCGACCGCAACGTACCGAGCGCGGTGGACAGCAAGCTCAGCCTCAGCGACAAACTCGTCATCCTGCGAGACCTCGCCTGGCGGCTGTCGGACAACAACCGCAGCGAGATCGACCTGGAGCGGGCGGCCGGATACGTCGCGGCAAAGCTGAGGGCCTTGCGCCACCTGGACGTGCTGGACGGCAACCAGGTCCTGGAGCAGCTACGGCACCGCTCCGGAATCCTCCGCTCCCCCGCTCAGGGCCGCATGGACTTCGTGCACCGCACCTTCCAGGAATACCTCGCCGCCAAGGAGGCCACGGAGGAGGACCGCATCGGCAACCTGGTCGGCCGGGCACACCTGGACCTGTGGCGAGAGACCATCATCATGGTGGCGGGCCACGCCACCACCCGCCAACGGGAAGAACTCCTCGGCGGCATCCTCGACCGAGCCGAGGACGAACCCCGCCACGCCCGCACGCTCCGTCTCCTGGCCGCAGCCTGCCAGGAAACCCTGCCGTCCGTATCGGACGACCTCGCGGACCGCCTGGACCAAGCCATAGCCAAGCTGCTCCCGGCAAGACGAAAGACGGACCCGCCGGCGCTGGCGGCGGTGGGGCCCAGCCTGCTGCGCTGGCTGCCCCGATCTTTGGGACAGCTGACCGAGAAAGCCGCGGCGCAGACGGTACGGACCGTGGCGCTGATCGGGGGTGAGGAGTGCTTGGAGCGGTTGGCGGGGTACGTGGGAGATGAGCGTGATGGAGTCGTCGATGAACTCATCCGCGCATGGGACTACTTCGACGCGGATAGCTACGTGGACGACGTTCTGTCACGGCTTCCGCTGGCGGAACACCCGGTATCGCTCAATCATTCCGGCCAGATCCAGGCGGCAAGCCGGTTGCGTTCTCTGACACACATTGACATTTACCACCCCGTACGGGAACTCGGGTTTCTCGCTGGGTTCCCGCCCCTCAAATGGCTGTGGGTGAATATTCCCAGGCAAGGCGTTGACCTGACACCCCTCCGGAACCAGCGCGATCTGGAACAACTCCTGTTGTCCGGCTACGGGACGGCAGAAGGAGTCTCGGCCCTCGCGGACCTCACGGAACTGAACTGGCTGGCGCTTCCCCTCCCGGAGGATCTGGACCTGAACACCCTGCGCCTTCTTCCCCAACTGAAAATCCTCAGCCTCGCCAGGATCGCGGCGGAAGCGGATCTGAGCCCGCTGACCGCCCTCTCCGACGTGCAGGAGTTGCACCTGGTCGGCGCCGACGAGTGCACGGGGCTAGGTTTCACAGAGCTCGCAGCAATGGCCCGTCTCAATAGCCTCTTTCTCCTCCACCATGACGTGAACGCATGGCTCACGACACTCAAGAGCCCCCCACCCTCGTTGACACACCTGTTTATGGAAAATTGCGTCGTACCCGACGACCCTCACGCCTTCACGCGTTTCGAGAACCTTAGAAGGCTGACTGTCTCCGAGTGCCACACCCCCGACGGCACACGCATCACCACCCTCGATATCCCAGGTGTGGTCACCCAGGTCGTCTGACAACACAACGCCCCGGTCCCGAAGGAGGCCAAAGGGCCACCGGCGAACTCTGCGATAGATCCCTCCCCCGAAGCCGATACCCTGAGGACATGTCCCCGGCTTCCTCCCCAGCTCCGCGGCGGCGCCCCGGTGGCCGCACGGCGCGGACGCGTGCGTCCGTGCACGACGCCGTGCGGGAACTCCTCGCCGACGGCAGAACGGACCTCACCGCACGGGAGGTCGCCGAACTCTCCGGCGTGCACGAGGTCACGATCTACCGCCGCTGGGGTTCCATCGAGTCGCTTGTGCTCGACGTCGCCACGGCCCAGTTGAACGAGGAGGCGCCCTTCCCTGACACCGGTGAACTCCGCGCCGACCTGCTCACCTGGGCGAAGGCCGTCGCCGCGCAGTTGCAACGGGGCGACGGGTTCGCCTTCTTCAAAGCGCTGGCCGCCGCCGTGTCCCCCGCGTTCGGCGCCCCTGCCGAGGACACACCGCCGTACGCGAGGAACTACCTCCGGAGCCGTGTCGAGCAGATCCAGAGCGCGCTGGACCGCGAGACCGAGAAGGGCGACACCCCGCCGACGGTGGACATGGTGCTCGACCTGATCCTCGCGCCGCTCTACCTCCGGGCGCTGTGGGGCTACGCGTCCCCCGACGACGTCGAGATGCTCGTCGACCGCGCCCTGGCCGCCGCGCGACCTGGCCAGGACGGCGAGGAGAGCCCGAGCCGCCACCCCGGCCGCCCCGGCAAGTGAGCCGCCGGCCTCAACTCTCCACGCCTCCCTTGCCGTTGCCGTTTCCGTCGGTTCCGATGGTCAGCGCAACCGGAACCGGCGTTCCCCTCAGCGGTTGACCGGGGTGCGGTCGTCGAGCCAGTCGAGCATCTTGCCGAACGCGTAGCGCTGCGCGCCGAAATGGCAGTGGGCGTCGGCGCCCTCCTCTTCGGTGAACCGCAGCAGGGTCTTGTCCGACGTGGTCAGCGCGTTGTGGACCTGTTCGGGCTGGCCGTCGAAGAACAGATCGTCGGCCGCCTCGCACACCAGCACGGCGCACGTCACGCGTTCCGCGATCCCGTCGCGCAGGTGGTAGTCCAGCATCCGCGCCGCGAACTCCCGCGGCGTGGCGCCGCCCATCACGAACTGCCCGTGTTCGAACGCCCAGCGGGCACTGGGGTTGCTCCGCATCACGGCGGCGATGGCGGCATCGGTCTCGGGCGCCGACTCGGCGGTCAGTGCCCGCTCGGCCTCCGCGCGGTCACCTCCGACGAACTTCATGGCGAAGGCACCGAGGTCGTACACCCCGTCGTTGGCGATGACCGCCTTCAGCCTGGGTTCGAAGGCGGCGGCCCGGACGCACAGCTCCCCGCCGAGGCTGGCCCCGTAAAGGCTGATCTTGTCGGGGTCGACCTCCGGCCGGCCGAGCGCGTAGTCGATCACGGGGCCGACGACGTTCTCCCAGTCCGGCCTGAACAGCAGTCCCTGGGAGTGCCGCGTGCCGGGCTGTCCCGGGCCGTCGAAGCACAGCACGTGGTAGCCGCGCTCCTGTGCCGCGAGCGCGCCGAGGAACCTCAACTCCTCGGCCGTGCCGTCGAATCCGTTGTGCATCACGATCAGCGGCTGACGGCCGGGCAGCGGACTCGGATAGAAGTAGCCCGGCAGCGTCGTGTTCTCGTACGGCACCTCGACCCGCTCGATGGTGGGCCCTGACAGGTCCACGAAGCGGTGGTAGGCGTCGATGGACTTGTCGTACGCCGTCCGGATCCGCGGGTCGCCGGGGTCGCCGTGCAGGAAGAATTCCGCGGTGCGGTAGTAGTTCGACGCGCGCAGGTAGGTGTCCCGTGCGGTGACGGCATGGCCACCGCGCTGCGCCTCGACGGCCACCTCCCACAGGCGCTCCGCGGTCGCGGACCACTCGTCGTACCAGCTGTCGTAGTCGCCGGACGTGATCCGGCCGGCCGTGTACAGAACCTCTCCGAAGTCCGCACCGCCGTAGGCGCTGTGCCCCAGCGACCGCAGCGTTTCGAACCAGAAGCTCTCGTTCTCGTGGAAGAGCAGCTGCTTCACAGGGAACGCTCCTTAATGTAGGTGGACCTGCATTAAGTGACTATGACAGCGACCGACCGCTAACGCAAGGCGGCTTACATTAAGCCGCCTTTTATTGCCCATATGTCACCAATTGCCACCTCTTGTGAAGTTTGCGGACGCGCGTTAAATAGAGGGTGTCGTCATGCCCGTGGACGCGTGCTGCGAGACGGCCGGTGCCCTGCTCCGAGCGCTGCCGACGGGGTGTGACGCGTGCGATCCGCTCTGAAAGGAGCGCGTGATGACACGGGCAGTGGGCATTGACCTGGGGACGACCAACTCCGTCGTCGCCGTACTCGAAGGCGGCGAGCCGACGGTCATCACCAACACGGAGGGCGCCCGTACCACCCCGTCGGTGGTCGGTTTCGCCAAGAAGGGTGAGGTGCTGGTCGGCGAGGTCGCCAAGCGGCAGGCGGTGACGAACGTCGAGCGCACGGCGCGGTCGGTGAAGCGGCACATGGGCGAGGCGCAGTGGCGCTTCCCTGACAGCGGTGACATCGACGGCAAGCAGTACACGGCGCAGGAGATCTCGGCGCGGGTGCTGCAGAAGCTGAAGCGCGACGCCGAGACGTACCTCGGTGAGGACGTGACGGACGCGGTGATCACCGTCCCTGCCTACTTCAACGACAGTCAGCGCACGGCCACCAAGGAAGCCGGGGAAATCGCCGGTCTGAAGGTGCTGCGGATCATCAACGAGCCGACGTCCGCCGCGCTCGCGTACGGCCTGGACAAGGAGAACGACCAGACGATCCTGGTCTTCGACCTCGGCGGCGGCACCTTCGACGTGTCCCTCCTGGAGATCGGCGAAGGGCTGGTGGAGGTGAAGTCCACCAACGGCGACACACATCTGGGCGGTGACGACTGGGACCAGCGGATCGTCGACCACCTGACCCAGCAGTTCAAGAACGCCTACGGGATCGATCTGGCGCAGGACAAGATGGCCACCCAGCGGCTGCGCGAGGCCGCGGAGAAGGCGAAGATCGAGCTGTCGTCCGCGACCGAGACGGCGATCAATCTGCCGTACATCACCGCATCCGCCGAGGGCCCGCTGCACCTGGACGAGAAGCTCACACGGGCGCAGTTCGAGCATCTCACCGCCGATCTGCTCAACCGCTGCAAGGGCCCGTTCCACAACGCGGTCGAGGACGCGGGGATCAGTGTCCCGGACATCAACCACGTGATTCTGGTGGGCGGTTCCACCCGCATGCCGGCGGTGACCGGTCTGGTCCGTGAGCTGACCGGCAAGGATCCGCACAAAGGCGTGAACCCGGACGAGGTCGTCGCCATCGGCGCCGCTCTCCAGGCCGGAGTCCTCAAGGGTGAGGTCAAGGACGTCCTGCTCCTCGACGTGACCCCGCTGTCGCTCGGTATCGAGACCAAGGGCGGGATCATGACGAAGCTCATCGAGCGGAACACGACGATCCCGACCAAGCGGTCCGAGGTCTTCACGACGGCCGATGACAACCAGCCGTCCGTGCAGATCCAGGTCTACCAGGGCGAACGCGAGATCGCGGCGTACAACAAGATGCTCGGGAGGTTCGACCTGACCGGTCTGCCGCCGGCCCAGCGCGGTCTGCCGCAGATCGAGGTCTCCTTCGACATCGACGCCAACGGCATCATGCACGTGACCGCGAAGGACCTGGGCACCGGCAGGGAACAGAAGATGACCGTCACCGGCGGCTCCTCGCTGCCCAAGGACCAGATCGATCGCATGATGCGGGAGGCCGAAGCGCATGCCGAGGAGGACCGGCGGCGCCGCGAGGCCGCCGAGACCCGCAACCAGGCCGAGCAGTTCGTGTACCAGACGGAGAAGCTGCTGGCCGACAACGCCGACAAGATCCCCGATGAGGTGAAGACCGAGACGGAAGACGCCCTGGCAGACGTCAGGGACAAGCTCAAGGGCGAGGACAGCGCCGCGATCCGTGCCGCCATGGACAAGGCGGCGGAGGTCTCGCAGAAGATCGGCAACGCCCTCTACGCCCAGGCCCAGGGCGCCGCGGGTGACACCGGATCCGCTTCCCAGGGCCGGCCGGACGGCGGAGCGGACGAGGTCGTCGACGCGGAGATCGTCGACGACGAGCGGGACAAGGGAGGTGCGGGATGAACCGGACGCCTGTATTCCGGCCGCCACGGCAGCAACTCCCCGTCCCGGTACGCGACAACCGGCGCACCGGCCCGGTGACCGTACCGGGGCGGGAAGGCGCCGCCCGCGGAACCGCCCCGGCCGGGGAAGGACAGGACGCCGCGCTCGCAACGCGGCTCGCCGAGCGCACGGCTGACCTGCAACGCCTGAAGGCCGATTACGACAACTACCGCAAGCGCGTACAGCGCGACCGCCTGGCGGTCCGGGAGGTCGCGGTCGCCAACGTCCTCACCGGACTGCTTCCCGTACTGGACGCCATCGACCGGGCGCGGGAACACGGCGAACTGACCGGCGGCCTGAAGGCGGTCGCCGAGCTGCTGGAAAGCCGGCTCGGCGCTCTCGGCCTGGAGACCGTCGGAGCGCCGGGCGACTCCTTCGACCCCACCCGGCACGAGGCCGTCACCCACGAGGTGTCCGGCACTGTCGACCGGCCGACCTGCACCGCCCTGCTGCGCCGCGGCTACCGCGTCGGACAGCAACTCCTGCGTCCCGCGCAGGTCACGGTCACCGGGCCGGAGGAAACGGCGACGCGGCCGTAGGGCCGACGCGCGGCAGGCCGTCCGTGAGGTCCCGAGGCGCGCTCGCGTGGGAGCGGTACGGCTGGTGGCGGACGCCTCGGTGCCGGGGATTCCTGGGCCGGCACCGTCTCCCGTCGCGGCCCTCTCCCCCGTCCGCCCACTGCACCTGCCCGTCCGCCTGCCGCACTCGGGCCTGAGCCGTCGCCGCACAGCGGAGCCATTACATTGCTCGGGTACGCGGGCAGCTGACCAAGGGAGCGACGACGGTGGACGCGGGCAACGGAGGCGCGGGGGATGCCGGTGCCGGGGCTGTCGGCCGGGGAGGCGACGGCCGGATGGTCGCCGGACGGTACCGGCTCGTTGAACGGCTGGGCCACGGCGGCATGGGCACCGTCTGGCGGGCTCGCGACGAGCGGGTGCACCGCGACGTCGCGGTGAAGGAGCCGCGGATCCCCAACAGCCTTTCCGAGGACGAAGGCCGGCGGTTCCTGGACCGGATGCTGCGGGAGGCGCGGGCCGTCGCCAGCGTCACCCACCGCAACGTCGTGACGCTGCACGACGTCGTCATGGACGAGGGAAGGCCCTGGCTCGTCATGGAGTTGGTGCGCGGACGCTCCCTGGCCGACCTGTTGGACGAGGGCACGCTCGCCCCGCCGGAGGCCGCGCGGATCGGCCTGGAGGTGATCGATGCGCTGGCCGCGGTGCACGCGGCGGGTGTGCTGCACCGCGACGTCAAGCCCGCCAACGTGCTGCTCGCCGAGGACGGCCGGGTGATGCTCACCGACTTCGGCATCGCCTACGTCGAGGGCGCCGCGTCGCTGACGGAGACCGGCGCGATCATCGGGTCGCCGCAGTACATCGCGCCGGAGCGGGTGTCCGGCATACGTCCGGACCCCGCATCGGACATGTGGTCGCTGGGGGTGCTGCTCTTCGTCACGGTGGAGGGCTGGTCGCCCTTCCGGCGGTCGAGTTCGATCACGACGATGCTTGCCGTACGGGACGAGAGCCCGCCGGCCCCGACACGATCCGGGGCGCTGTCCCCCCTGATCACCGCGCTGCTGCACAAGGAGCCTTCGGCGCGCCCGGACGCCGCACAGGTGAGGGAAGCGCTCAACGCGGTGGCGCACGCGCAGGCGCTGGAGCAGACCGGCGGACGGCCACCGGAGGAGGAGACCGCCGCCCCCGTCATGCGGATCCCCGAAGGCGGGGCCGTACGCCGACGGTGGTACCGCACCGTGCGGGGGCGGGTGATCACTGTCGTCATCGCAGCGGCGGCGCTCACGGTGCTGGTCCTGGCGTTCGTCCTGTCGCCCGAGGCCCCGCCCTACAACGGCCCGGCCGCGATGCCCGCGCGCTGGCAGACGGTCCACGAGAACGAGGTGCGGGTCAGCTTGCCTGCACCCGTCGGATACCAGCGCGCTACGCCGGACGACGCCGTCAACCCCGCGGTCCAGTACCAGTCGCCTGACTTCGGCACCACGACCGTGGGGGAAAAGCCGCCCCCCGGGGTCCAGTTCAGGATCCAGATCTACCGGAATCCGCACACCGCCGACGCCACACCGGGCGAAGGCACGGCCAACGACCTCGCCGGCTTCTACCGCACCGAGGGCCGCGAACTCCGCAACTACACGTTCAACGACCACGCCACGTTCGGCGACCGGCCGGCCTCCACGCTCGACGCCCGGTACTACGCCCCGGGCGACAAGGCCGCGGGCATCCTCAGCCGCGGTCTCCAACTCAAGGTCATCACCAAGGACTCCGAGGTCGAGTACTCCCTGTACGTCTGGGCGCGAGGCCCCGAGAAGGAGGTGGAGGGGGACGCGCCAACGGCCTTCTACAACAAGGTCGTCGCCGGACTGCGGATGCCGGACATCAAAATGGGCCGGTCCTGACGGTCCCGGCGGTCGTGCCGTGGCCATCCCTCCGGCATCGGTGATCATGGCAACAAGTATTCTCCTCCTCACACGTGCCGGCCGCGTCCGGGGACAAGCATTGCGGCCGTGCGGTCCTGAAGGGGCGAGGGGTTGACCCGCGCCCGGGAACACACGACTGGCACCAGCGAACGGAGCGCTTCCATGGCCGACCGCGGCACCCCCGCCGAGGAGATCGACACCAGCAGGCCGCATCCGGCCCGCATGTACGACTACTTCCTGGGCGGCAAGGACAATTACGAGGTCGACCGGATCGCGGCGCACCGCGTCATGGAAACCGCCCCCGAAGTACTCGTGAGCGTCAGGGAGAACCGCGCCTTCATGCAGCGGGCGGTCCGCTTCCTCGTCGACAACGGCATCCGGCAGATCCTCGACATCGGCACGGGCCTGCCCACCTCGCCGAACGTCCACGAGGTCGCGCACGGCATCTCGCCCGATGTCCGGGTCGCCTACGTCGACAACGACCCCATCGTGAACGTGCACGCCAACGCGCTGATGTCCGGCAGGGGTGTCGGCAACACCAGCATCGTCATGGCCGATCTGCACGATCCGCAGGCCATCGTCGACCACCCCGACGTCCGCAGGGTGATCGACTTCGACCGGCCGGTGGGTCTTTCCCTCGTCGCCATCGCGCACTTCATCGCCGATGCCCAGGACCCCTGGGGCATCGTGGCCACCCTGCGCGACGCGCTTCCGGCCGGCAGCTACCTCATGCTGTCGCACACCGCCAACGACATCTACCGCGACCGTACCGACGCCGAGGCCGTGTACAACAGCTCAACCGCCGCCCTGAAGCTGCGCAGTCACGCCGAGATCCTGCGGTTTTTCGACGGCTTCGACCTCGTGGAACCCGGCCTGGTCCAGGTCCCCTTCTGGCGGCCGGATGAGCCGCTGCCTGACGATGCCCGCGGCGTCGGCTACTACGGCGGGGTCGGCCGGCTCTGACCCGCCCGGGGTGCAAGGCCGGTGCCGCCACGGGGCGTTGGGGCCGTTGGACGCCGGTGCACGACCGGGCGGGGCCCGGCGGTCGGTTCAGCTCTCCTCGACCGCCTTGCGCGTCCCGGTGAGGTGGTCCTGGAGGCTCGCGTGGCGGAACTGGTACACCGCGCCTGCCCGGCGCAGGGCGCCTCGTTTGCAGGCGTCTTCCAGGAACGTGACCAGTCTCCAGGGCAGTCGGCCCGTCAGGGGGAGCCAGATGCGGGCGAGTGCGACCCACTGGCCCCAGGCGGTGAGGCAGAGGCCGTAGCCGATTCCGGCGCCGAAGGCGCCTTCGATGCCGAAGGCGAGGCCGAGCCGGAGGCTGCTGATGGGGTCGGCGGTGATGCTGCCGACGAGTCCGGCCACGAGTCCGAGTACGAGTGCCCAGACCAGGAGATGGGAGATCACGTTCGCACGGTTCGACCGCAGCAGGTCGGCGCAGCGTGCGGCGGCCTCCACCTTGAGCGGGATCTCCAGCCAGGTCATGATCCCGAGTACGATCCCCCCCGACAGGCCGACCTCGGGAGGGAAGACGAGCGCGGACAGCAGCCCTCCCCCGAGCCCGTCATCGAGCCCGAGCCGCGGCACAGCGAGTCTGTCGACGAGCAGGAGCGCCAGCGCGACCGCGAAACCGATCAGGACTCCGGTCATGACCCGCGTCATGACCTTGGCGGAGAACCGTGCGCCCAGGTGCTGTGGACGGCCGAAGAGACGGACCTGTACGGGCGAGGGTTTGAGCAGCTCACTGCCGTCGGCGAGCCAGTAGACGAAGCCGAACGCCCCTCCCGTCACGAGCCCGTGCAGGAGTCCGACGACGACCCCGCGCCGGATGGCGAAACCCAGTCCGTGTGAGGTGGCGATCAGGTCGATGGGGATGTTGCCGATGCAGGTGACGACCGCGAAGGACAACCCCGCGAGGAACGCGATCAGGGCGGTGCGCGACGTGCGGCTCATCGAGGTGCCGAGTTTCCACCAGGCGAGGTCGGGGGTGTCGAGCTGCTTCAGGTGGCCCGCGAGGTAGCCGAGCCAGCGTTGGGCGCGCTGCGGGTTCCATCTCCGGGTGGACGCGGTGCGCCGGTCGCCCGGCCGCCGCTCGTAGACCGACGGCAGGAAGCTGCTCAGGAGATGGTCCTCAAGGCTTTCGCGGGTGGTGAACCGGCCGTCTTCCAGCAGCGCTGCCGGGCTGCGCCTCGGATCGTCCCGCTCGCTCCCGTGCTCGTGCCCGCTCTCGTCGGACTCGTCGCTCTCGCTGTAGATGGTGCGGGCGAGGGAGACCATCAAGGGGGTGGCCAGCACTGCGGCGAGGGGGGCTTCCGGTCGGTTGCCCAGCTCGGCCAGTACGTCGGCCCATCCGGGCATGTCGTCCTCGGCGCTGCTGAGAACCAGGTACTCCCCCGAGTCCTTCAAGGTGAGATCGGTCAGCTCGACGGCGGCGGCGTGCGTCAGACCTCTGGCGCTCTTCCGCTTCGCGGCGGCGTATTCGTCGGAACGGCTGGTCAGGACCAGCGGCATCAGGCTGAGGCGGGAGAGTTCCTTCAGCGCGGCGGGGCGGAGGCGCTCGGCGATCTCGTCGAAACCGTCCAGGACGGGCAGGATGAAGCCCCGTGCGACCAGCGCGGCGGCCAGCGTCCTCCCGTCGTCGCCGATCGTGGTCAAGCCCGGCTGGTCACGGATCAGTTGGCTGCTCAGCCAGTCCAGCAGCGAATCGGTGGTGGGGTTCCAGGACCCGAGGCTGAATATCTCGGGAACGGGTTCGCCGGGGTCGCGGACCTCCAGCCGGTCCAGCACGAACCGCAGGCCCAGGATGGTCTTTCCCGAGCCGGCCCGGCCCAGCACCACAAGGCGGCGGGAAGGGACCTTTTCGTAGATCTCGGTGATCTGGTCCAACGACCCGTCCAGGTCCAGGGGTTCGGCCGTCTCCCCGTAGGGCGTCCGGCGGATGTTCTCCCAGCGGTCCATCAGGCCCTTGCGCGCGGTCTTCCAGCGCACCGGCAGTGGTCTCGGGTCCTGGATCTTCCGTCGTTCCTCCTCGTGCTGCCAGCGTTCCTCCACCGCGGCGGCGAGTGTGTCGGCGGTCTTGGCCAGCTCGCCCTGCGGTGGCCGCGCCGGCGCGGGGCCGACGTTCACCACCTCGATCTTTTCGGCCTGGATCACCGGCCCGGTGGTGGAGCCGCTCACTTCGTTGTGCACCGAAGGCTCGGCGCCGGCGGACGAGACGTCAGCCATGTCGGCCCTCCGGCCCGTCGGCGTCGGTCCGGTGCCGCCTGCGCCACCAGACGCCTCCCCATGCGGCGGCACCTGCCACGGCTCCTACGGCGAGGACGCCGACGACCGCACGGAGCGGGGCCGCGAGGTCGGAGCCGCCGGTCGCGGTGACGGTAGCGGTGGGGGAAGCGCTGGTCGGGGCGCCGTCGGCCGGGGGATTCGCCTTGCCGCTCGCGGTGTCCGACGGGTCGGCGTCCGGGGTGGCGGAGGTGGGCCGTCCGGAACCCGATGCGCCCGGCCCGGCCGTTCCCTCCGATCCGCCCGATCCGCCCGGTCCCCCCGATCCACCTGACCCGCCCGGTCCACCCGATCCGCCCGGTCCGCCCGATCCGCCGGTTCCCCCCGACCCGCCCGGTTCGGCCGTGGGTTTCCCGTGCGTCGGCGAAGGTGTCGGACGCGGATCGGCCGGCCGGATCTTGAATGCCGCCAGAACACCGTCCTGACCGGAATTCAAAGCGCATGTCGAGTCGACCTTGCCCAATGCGGTCTCGTCGCCGCTCGCGTCTCTCGGCGTGATGCGCATGGCAATCCCGCCGACAATGACCTTTCCTTCTCCCGGCTTGCGGAAAATGAGCGAAGGCAGCGTCCCACTCGCTTTGACGGTCAGTGCGCCGGAACCCGGGACCTTGGTCACCGGCACCTTGAGTCGCATGGACATGGGGATGTCGCCCTGTGGTGAGGTCACGACGGCTTTCACGTCGGCGATGCCGTCGACGGTTGCCGCACCGGCGAGGCGGAGCGCCTGCGTGACGGTGGAACTGACCGTCGCCGCGGTGTTGATGGGTGAACGGGGCGTGGCCCGGCCGACCACGTGCGTGTGCGGCGCGTTCCACACGACCGATGCCGCCATCGGATGGTCACCGATCAGGCGGTACGAGCAGGTGTAGTGAAAGGTGCGCGGAGCCGCTTCCGAGACAGTGGAACCGGCTCCGGACATCCCGACGCCTCCGACGAAGGCCACGGTTGTGAACAAACGGAGAAAGCGCCCTCTCGCGCCGACCGTCGATAACTCAGCAAGCATGCCTACGCACTTTACGCAGGCATTTCGAAAAACACAGCCGAAAGGGCCGAATCTTTACTCCTTGCACCGGAACTACATCGGAACACAAACCAGTTATCGCTCCGTTCCCTCCCGGCCCACGGTGCCGGAGGCTCAACCCTCGTACTGGGCCACGATCTTGGTGTAGGCGTACGGCTCCTGATCCACGCCGCTGCAGCTGTCGCCGGCGTTGCCGCCGGAGCCACAGGGCCGGTCGCGGTTGACGGCCCAGAAGGCGAAGCGGGCGAGGTGGTGGGTGCGGGCATGGTCGAGGATGGTGCGGAAGTCGTCGAGGGTGACGTTCTCGTCGGCCTGGTCGGTGTGGCCGTTCATGGAGGACACGCCGGTCTTGCGGTAGGCGTCGGCCTCGCTGTAGCCGTAGGCGGACTTGACCTCGGCTGCGAGGCCGTCGAGCGCGCTGACGGTGGCCTCGCCCATGGTGCCGCTGTGGCCGCCGAAGTCGAACGGCATGATCACCCAGCCGTCGTTGTCGAGACCGGCCTCGGCACCGCGCCTGATGAGGTCCTTGCCGTCTTCGTTCGGCCCCTCGGGGGTGGTGCCCATGGTGACGTACGTGACCAGGCCGGGATTGGCGGCCTTGACCTTCTTCAGGGCGTCGACGACGCGCTGGCGCACCGTCGCGTTGCTCATTTCGGTGTCCTCGATGTCGATGTCGAGCGCCTTGAGCCGGTACGCGTCGATCACCTTCTGGTACGCGCCGGCCAGGGCGTCGGCGCTGTCGCACTTCTCGCCCAGCTTGGCGCCGCTCCAGCCGCCCGCAGAGATGACGACGTCGCCGCCCTTGGCGCGGATCGCGTCGATGGCGGCCTGGTCGCTGCCGCCGGCCAGCGGCCGGCTGCCGTCCCAGGCGGGGTTGCAGCCGCCGTCGGAGAGGATGAAGGCGAGGGTGAACCACTTGGTGCCGGTCGCCTCCATCACCTCGGTGGGCGGCTGCGGGTCGCCCCAGCCGAGGTACTCGTAGGGCGCGGCGGCCATCGGCGGAGCGGCCTTCGGGGCGGCCCGGCGGGGCGCGTCGGTGGGTGTGCCGGCCGCGGCGCCGGTCGTGGCGGCGGCGGTGAGGAGGGCCGCCGCCGATGCGGTCAGCAGGGCGCGGCGGCGCCGTACCCGGTGACGGGGCTGTGGTGCGGTGCGGTCCATCAGGGGGTCTCCACTCTGCGGGACGGGTGGCCTGGCCGGCGGGGGCGGCCCAGGGCATGGGGCGGTGGCGCGGGCGCGTCCACGAGGTCGCGGACGAGGGTGTGGTGCGGGGAGTGGCGGCAGGCCGGGTCGGTGGCGGCGGCGTCCCCGGTGAGGGCGTACGCCTGGCAGCGGCAGCCGCCGAAGTCCCGCTCGCGCAGGGCACAGCTGCGGCAGGGGTCGCGCATCCAGTCGGTGCCCCGGTAGCGGGTGAAGGCCGTGGAGCGCTCCCAGATCCAGCGCAGCGGCCGGTCACGGACGCCGGGCGGGTCGAGTCCTGGGATGGCGGCTGCGGCCGGGCAGGGCAGGACCGTGCCGTCGGGGGCGACGGTGAGCGAGACGGCGCCCCAGCCGCCCATGCAGGGTTTGGCGGTGCCGTCGAAGTGGTCGGGGACGACCCAGATGATCTCGACGCGGCCGTCGAGCTGCTGCCGTCGGCGCCGTACGGTCACTTCGGCATCGGCCAACTGGGCGCGGCTGGGCAGGAGTTCGGCCTTGTTGAGGAGTGCCCAGCCGTAGAACTGGGTGTTGGCGAGTTCGATGCGGTCCGCGCCCCAGGCGGGGGCGAGGTCGATCAGTGCGTCGAGGGCGCCGAGGTTGTGGCGGTGGAGCACGACGTTGAGGCCGAGGGGCAGTCCGGCGTCCGTGACGAGGGCCGCGGCGCGTTCCTTGGCCGCGTGGGCGCGGTGGCCTGCGATCCGGTCGCCATGGGCCGGGTCGGCGTGCTGGACGGAGAGCTGGACGCTGCGCAGTCCGGCGCCCGTGAGGCGGGCCAGCCGGTCGCGGGTGAGGCCGACACCGCTGGTGATCAGCTGGGTGTGGATCCCGGCGCCGTCGGCCGCCGCGACGATCTCCGTCAGGTCCCGGCGCAGCAGCGGCTCACCGCCGGAGAGGTGGGCGCTCACCACACCCAGATCGGCGGCCTGGCGGAACGTGTCCTGCCATTCGGCGAGGGTCAATTCCCGGCTGCGGCGGGTGAGTTCGACGGGGTTGGAGCAGTAGGTGCAGTGCAGCGGGCAGGCGTGGGTCAGCTCGGCGAGCAGTGCCCAGGGCGGCGGCGGCACGGGGCCTGTGTCCGCCGCCGGGGCGCCGGGGGCGGGCGGTGCGGTCATCGCAGCCAGCCCTCCTTCCGTATCCGGTCGAGGAAGGCGGGCACCTCGGCGGCGACGGGCGCGCCGGGGTGACGGGCGGTCAGCTCCCGGACGATCTGCGGGACGTCGCGGGTGCCGTCGCACAGCCGCAGCACCTCGCCGGCCGACCCGTCGAGCACCACGACCCGCTCGGGCAGGAGCAGCAGGTCGACGCCGCGTACCCGGTCGGCGCGCAGGAGGACGCCGGGGGCGGGGCCCGGGTGCCAGGCGGTCATGCCTGCGCTCCCGGTTCCGTCCCGGTCTGCGGCCGGCCGCCGCGTTCGACGGCGTCCAGGAGAGCCCAGAGGACCTCGCATTTGAAGGTGAGGGCGGCGACGGCCAGGTCCTGGTCTTCGGCGGTCCTGGCTCCGTCGATGACCAGGGCGAGTGCCTCCTTGCTGTCCCGGCGGCCCTGGCCCTGCCGGTCGCGGAAGTAGGTCAGGCCGTCCTGCTCGATCCAGGGGTAGTGGCGTTCGAAGGCGTCGATCCGGGTGCGCATGATGTCCGGGGCTGACAGTTCGGTGAGGGATGCGGCGACGGCCTCCAGCGGGGAGCGCAGGCGGCAGAAGTTCACATAGCCGTCGACGGCCAGCCGGACGCCGGGCAGCACGCCGGAGGCGTCGAGCAGCAGCGCGCGCCCGATACCGGCGGCCTCACCGAGCCGCAGCCAGCGTTCGATGCCGCCCTCGCCCTCCCGGTCGCCGTCGTGGTCACGGATCCGGCGCAGCCACATCCGGCGCAGTGCGGGGGTGTCGAGCTTCGCGGTGATCAGGGCGTCCTTGACGGGGATGTGGCGCTGGTAGTGGAAGCGGTTGCGGATCCAGCGGCGCAGCTCGTCGGGGGTCAACTGCCCTTCGTGCATGCGGAGGTTGAAGGGGTGGCGGTCGTGGTAGTGCTCGCGCGCGACGGTACGCAGGCGTTCCTCGAACGAGGCCCGTGCCGCCTGGGATGCGGGGCGGGGCGGGGTTCCCGGCAGGCCGTTCATAACGCGATCTCCATCCCTTCCACCGCGACGGCGAGGCCCCGTGCGGCGAGGTGCCCGTGCTGTGGTGCGCCGGGGTCGGTGAGCGGGTTGGTGTTGTTGAGGTGGGTGTAGAGGCAGCGGGCGCGCAGGGGGGCGAGGCGGCGGGCGGTGCCGTGTGGGCCGTCGATGGGGAGGTGGCCCATGGCGGTGGCGCTCCGGGTGGAGAAGCCGCTGCGGTGCGGCTCGTCGTCGTCCCAGAAGGTGCCGTCGAGCAGGACGCAGTCGGCGTCGGCGAGTGCCGCGTCGAGCCCCGGTGGCCAGGTGCTCAGGCACGGGGCGTACACGGCGGTGCCCCCGGTGGCGGGGTCGTGCAGCCGCAGGGCGATCACCCAGGTCGGATCCTCGGCGTCGGCCGCCGGGGAGTCGGCCGCGTAGCGGGGGCGTTTGGCCGAGACGGGCAGGGCGCTGATCTCGATTCCGGTTCCGGTGCCGGTGTCGGTGCCGGTGAGCGGCACCGGGTCAGGTCCCAGCTCGCGCCAGGTGAGGTCGGTGTACGGCCCGAGTACGTCGGCCAGGTGCAGCCGTTCGCACAGTGCCCTGCGGACCGGTGCGGTGGCGAGGACGTCGACGCGGTCGGCCTCGCGGAGCCTGGCGAGGCCGAGGGTGTGGTCGAGTTCGGCGTCGGTGAGGATCAGTCCGCGCACCGGGGTGCGGCGGGCGGCGGGGCCCGGGTGGAGTTGGGGGGTGGCTTCGATCTGGTCGGCGATGTCGGGGGTGGCGTTGATCAGGAACCACTGGCCGTCGTCGGCCCGTACGGCGAGTGAGGCGTGGCGGCGACGGCGTTCCGGGTGGGCGCGTGCCCCGGCGCATCCGGGGCACGCGCAGTTCCACTGGGGCACGCCGCCGCCCGCCGCGGTGCCGAGCACCTTGAGCAGCATGCGGCGGCGGTCAGCGGTCGGTGAGCCGGTACGCGGTGACTTCGAGCGCGGTGTCGATCACGGTGTAGCCGGGGGTGTGCCAGGCGGTCGCGGTCCGGGTTCCGGAATCGTGCGAACGGGGCGCGTCCTTCGGCACGTCGGTCTGCGGGGTGTGCGGCGCGCGGTGCGCGGTGGGTACGGCCTGGAGGCTGGTCATGGGGGGGTCCGCCCTTCGCTGGAGCAGGTGGTTGGGGGGAAACGGAGCGTTCCTGGCATGGCGGCGCCGGGCTCCGGGCGTCGCCGCGCCGGTCACCCGGCACCGGCCCGCCGTTGCGCCCAACCCCCCTTCCATACAGGGGTGTTGGCGCGCGGTAGCCGGAGGTGCGGCGCCGACGGGAGCGGGCCGGCGCCCCGCCGCGCCGTGACGCTCCGTACCGCACCGCAGAATCACCGCCCATGAGCGCCGCCGTCAATGGGGCCGGGCGGCATCGGTCCGGTCCACGCGGCGTCCCGGGGCGTTCCCCGGCGCTTCCATGTACGTCAACTCCCCTGGTGGGAGGCGTTTGTGGGGTCCGGCCCCCGGTCGTGGAAACTTCTTCCGGCCGCCGTCCGCCGTCCGTGACTCCCCGGGCGTGTGCGGTAACTCCGGTCAGGACGGGGCACTTTGGAGGTGGCCGCGCGCTCCGCACGCCCCGCGCCCGGTCTCTTGACGGTGCTCTGAGCCCGCAGTAGGTTCCCGGCCAGTCAACAAACAGGAAACTTTCCTATCAGCTTCCGGGCGGTCCGCCCCGCCGACGCCGCCCGGACGGGACGTCCGCCCGCCCGCGCGTCCCGGCCCGCCGTTCACCGCACCCCCAGGGCATGTCCTGCCGCACCTTCCTGACCGGAGGCCCCCCATGCGCAAGCGCATCCCCATCCGCCCCCACCGCCCCTCCCTCCGCAGCCTCGGCGCGTCCGCCGCGGCCGTCGGACTGCTGCTCGCCGCCGGAGCAGCCGGCCCCGCATCGGCGGGCCCCGCGCATCCGCCGCGCCCCGCCGACCGGGCCACGGCCGATTCCGCCCCCGGCACACCGGCGACCGTCTCGGACGGCTGGTCCATCCCGTGGGGCCTGAGCTGGCTGCCCGACGGCTCCGCCCTGCTCACCGAGCGGGACACCTTCAAGGTCTTCACGCTCACCCAGGACGGGACGAAGAAGGAGATCGGCAAGGTGCCCGAGGTGGTGACGACGGGCGGCGAGGGCGGCCTGCTGAGCATCGCCGTGTCCCCGCACTGGGAGAGCGACCACCACGTCTTCGTGATGCACACCGCGTCGGAAGGCAACCGCATCGCGCGGCTGACGTACCAGGACGGCAAGCTCGGCGACTACACCGTGCTGGTCAAGGGGATCAAGAAGAACAAGTACCACAACGGTGGCCGCGTCAAGTTCGGCCCCGACGGCTTCCTCTACGCCACGACGGGCGAGGCGCAGACCCCCGACCTGGCGCAGGACAAGAAGTCCCTCAACGGAAAGATCCTGCGGATGACGCCGGACGGCAAGGCCGCGCCGGGCAACCCGTTCGGCAGCCTCGTCTACTCCTACGGCCACCGCAATCCCCAGGGCCTCACCTGGGACACCGAAGGACACCTGTGGGAGGCCGAGTTCGGCAACGCCAAGTACGACGAACTGAACCTCATCGAACCGGGAAAGAACTACGGCTGGCCGACCTGCGAGGGCAGCTGCTCGACCGACGGGATGACCAGCCCGAAGCGCCAGTGGCCGGTCAAGGAAGCCTCCCCCAGCGCCGTCGCGTACGCGGACGGGGCGCTCTATCTGGCGGCGCTGCGCGGCCAGCGGCTCTGGCGCATCCCGGTCGACGGCACCACCGCAGGCACCCCGAAGGCGTACTACACCAAGGACTACGGGCGGCTGCGCACCGTCGAGGCGGTGCCGGGCAAGAAGGCGCTGTGGCTGACGACGACCAACGCCGACAACAACGGCGACGGCGGCCCCGGCTCGGACAAGGTGTTCCGGATCGACCTGAAGTGAACCGGCCTGAAGTGAACCGGCCTGGAGTGAGGGGCGGCGGGGCCGCGGCGGGGGGCGCCTTCACCGGCGTCCGGGCGCTCACCACGGCACCTCGGACAGGAGATCACGGAACCTATGTCACGATCGCGGAACCTATGTCACCTTTGTGACTTTTCGGGCGCAGCGACACCATCGGCGGACTCACTCTTGACTTGAGGCAGGCGGTCATCGGCCGCCCCTCTGGAAGCGAGGAGAGTACTCATGAGTAAGTCGATTCGGCGCCTCGCCGCTGTTGCGGCCACCGGACTCCTGGCTGCCGGCACGCTGGCAGCGGCCGGCGGCGCAGCCTCCGCTGCCGAGGCACAGCAGAGTTCTACCGGACACGTTGCTGCCGTCAGCACCAACGCCCACCACGACTCCGACGGATGGGGTTGGAACAACGACGGTTACCGCGGTCACGACCACAACGGCGGCTATGGCGGTTACGGCCACGGCCACGGCGATGGTGGATACGGCCACGGCAACGGTGGCTACGGCCACGGCGGCGGTCATGGCGACGGCGGCGGTCACGGTGGCGGTGGCCACGGTGGCGGCGGCGGTCACGGCGGCGGTGGCGGTCACGGCGGCGGCGGTGGCGGTGGCCACGGCGGCGGCGGTGGCGGCGGTCACGGCGGCGGCGGCCGGTGATGAGTGAAAGGTCTGAGTGAACGGTTGGCGGCCGGGCCGGGAAACGCCCGGCCGCCGGGCGTTCAGCGCTATGCGCGGGACAGCGGGGAAACGCTCCTGTCGCGCGAAGAGGCGCCCACCGCCCGGCACTTGTGGTGCCGGGCGGTGTTCATGTCGCGAGCTTTTGCAGGGCGGCGGCGTCGCTGATTTCGATGGTGCGGTAGGCCAAGCGGATGGCGCCGCGCTGTTCGAGTTCTTTGAGGATCTTGTTGAGGGAGGGGCGGCGGGCGCCGAGCATGGCGGCGAGCGTGCGCTGGGGCAGGCGGACGGCGCCGTCGACCGCTTCGTCGAGGAGCAGGCGGGCGGCCTGCTGGATCAGAGTGCCGCCGAGCAGCGTGGTCAGCCGGGCCTGGCTGTGCGCGAGCCGGATGGAGATGCTGGTCAGCCAGCGGCGGGCGACGGCCGGGCGGCTCTGGAGGACGCGGTCGAAGTCGGCGTTCGACAGGTGCAGGAACTCCCCGGTCTCCAGGGCCCTGGTGGTGTAGGGCAGCGGCATGCGCAGCAGCATCTGGACGTCCCCGTCGATGTCCCCGGGATGCAGGATCTGGACGACGACCTGGCGGGAGCCGGAGCCGACGGCGAGTTCGGCGCTGCCGCTGCGCAGGATCCACACCCCGGACGGGGCGGCGCCTGCGGCGGTGACGACGGTCCCGGGGCGCACGGGCACCGGCCGCAGAATGTCGGCGAGCGCCACCACGTCCTCCGCGCGCAGCGGCGCGTGCTCGCCGCGGCCGAGGGATCTGGCCACCCATGCCGCGGCTTTGAGCTGGTCCTGGGGCGGTTCGGTGACGGTCGCCTGGAGGCGGCCGTGGTGCTGCTGCGGTTGCACCATGTGACAGTCCTTCGCGTCGGGGCGGCCCTCGGCGGCACGGTGGCCTTCGGCCTGCTGTACGCCACGGTCGTCCACCGGCCGGATCCCGCCGGTGCGCTGACCGGCGTCCCGGTCGGACTCGCCCACGGCCTGGTCGTGGGGATGATAGCGATGCCCGTGGCGGCAAAGGCGCACCCGCGGATGGCGCGCCCGGCGGTGTCGGCGAGCGCGTCGCGCCGAGGGCCGGGGCGGTCCCGACGGTCTCGCGCCCGCTGCCGCCCGACGCGAGATTTCGCCGCCCCCTGACGCCCAGCCGGCCAACCGCCTTGACCTCAACCACACTTCAGGTAAGAGGCTCAGGGCATGAACACCGACACCACCGCTCCCCGGCGCACCACCCCTTCCCGTACGTACCCGTCCGGGCCGCGGCACGCCGACGCGGGCCCGCTGTCCGGGGCCGCCCTCGACGAGCTGGCCGGGAGGCTTGCCGACGGGGCGACGATCGTCGGCATCGGGGAGTCCACCCGGGCCGCCCGGGAAACCTTCGGCGTGCGGGACCAGCTCTTCCGCCGGCTGGTCGGGCGCCACGGGTTCCGGGCGCTGGCCGTGCAGGACAGCGCCGACGTGGCCGCCCGCCTCGACGGGTACGTACGCGGCGGCGGGGGTTCGGCCGCATCCGCGCTCGACGGCGCCTGGCGTCCCTGGCGCACCGCCGAGATGGCCGAGGCGCTGACGTGGATGCGGGAGTTCAACCAGGACCATCCGGACGACCCGATACGGATCTTCGGCGTGAAGCCCGCGCAGGCGCAGCCCGACGACTACGACGCCGTCCTGGACCACGTCCGCGCGTCGGCCCCGGAACGGCTGGCGCAAGCCGCGTCCTACCTGGGCCTGATCCGGACCGCCCACCACACCGATGAACACGTACAGCGCGCCCGGGGAACGCACCCGGGACGCCCGTTCGCCGACCACGCCCGCGACGCGCTCGCCCTGGTCAGGTCGCTGCCCGGAGCGGGGACGGCATCGCGCACACCTCGGCAGCCGAAGCGGTCCTGGGCATGGCCGCCGAGCGCGGCCCGCAGCCCGGAGTCGGCAGCCTGCTGCGTGAGCGGTACGGCGCCCGGTACGTCTCGGTGGCGATCGGCTTCCACCACGGAGATCTCGGTGTCGCCGTCGTCCCGGAACCGGCCGCGGACCTGATCGACGCGCGGCTCGGCGCGGCGGGCCCGCCCGACCACTGGCTCGACCTGCGCCGCGACGCGGTACGCCGCCGATGGGACGGCCCGGCGAAGGCCCGCGTCATCGGCGGCGTCTACGACCCGTCCCGTGACGACGTCGCGCACCTCGCCTTCGCTTCCCTCGCCGACGCCTTCGACGTGCTCATCCACCTGCGCCGGGTGTCTCCGGTGCGCTCGCTGCCGTGAGCGTGTTCTCTCAGCTGCCGTGCAGCGCCGTCCTCAGGGCGTCGACAGCGAGTGTGCGGGCGACGTTGGCGGCGCGGGTGTCGCGCAGGCTGTCCAGGAGGAGGAAGTCGTGGACCATGCCGGCCACCCGGACCGAGGTGACGTCGACCCCGGCCTCGCGCAGCTTGTTGGCGTACTGCTCGCCCTCGTCGCGCAGCACGTCGGCCTCGTCGGTGATGACGAGTGTGGTGGGCAGCCCTCTGAGCTGTTCCGGGGTCGCCCGGAGCGGGGATGCGTACGCCTCGGCGCGCTGGGCGGGATCGGTGGTGTAGGCGTCCCAGAACCACTTCATGCCGTCGCGGGTGAGGTAGTAGCCCTCGGCGAATTGCAGGTAGGACGGGGTGTCGAAGTCGGCGTTGGTCACCGGGTAGAGCAGGACCTGGGCCTTGAGGCCGATCCCGCCGCGCTCCTTGTTCATCAGCGCGAACACCGCCGACATGCAGCCGCCGACCGACTCTCCGGTCACGGCGATGCGCGAGGTGTCCAAACCGTGTTCCGCGCCGTGTTCCAGGACCCACTGGCCCACGGCGTAGTTCTGCTCCACCTGTGTGGGGTACTGCGCCTCAGGTGCCCGGTCGTAGACGGGAAAGACGCCCGCGGCTCCCGCCCCGACGGTCAGTTCGCGGAAGAGGCGGTCGTGGGTCCTGTCGTCGCCGAAGACCCAGCCGGCGCCGTGGATGTAGAACACCACCGGCAGCGGCCCGCCGGCCCCCTTGGGCCGGATGATGCGGGTGCGGACCGTGCCCCACCGGCCGGCGTCCACGTCGACCCACTCCTCGTCGACGTCCGGGCGGGCCACGCCGGCGCCGCTCTGGAGGCCGAGCAGGATGTCACGGCCCTGCTCCGGTGGGACCTCGTAGATCCGGGGGTGCGGGTCGGTCGCCTCGGCCAGCTCCTTCGCGGCGGGTTCGAGGTAGGGGGTGATCGGCGGCGGAAGCTCGGTCATGTCCACTCCATGCCCCGGGCACCATGTGCCCTGTCGCGCGGCGGCACCGGCCGCGGCTGGTTGTCGTCCCCCGCTGAAACCCGCGTCCCATCGTTCGCTCCCGGTCCGCACCGCGCAACCTGCCGCAGACGTTCCACGCCACCACCGACCGGCCGTGCCGGGGGCCGGATCGCCGTCTCGGCCGGAGGTGCCGCAGAGGGTCGCGGCCGGTGCACGGGCGACGGCCGCGACCTGCTCACGCGGGACGGCCCGCCGCGGCGGCGCCTCGTGCCGCGGGCAGCCAGGCGCGGTAGCGGCGCAGCGCCCGTCGCTGCTGGAGCTGCTCGGCGATCAGGGCACGCGCCGGGTGGGTGCCGGGCCTGGGGTCGCTGCCGCGCGCGATGCGGCGCATCTGGTGGCGGACCTGCGCCATGCCTGCCGCCGAGGCGAGTGCCTTGTCGGACCAGGTCACCGGCCGCAGCTGCCGGCCGGCCTCGCGTCCGCCCCGCCAGCGGTCGGGCAGGTCAGGGGTGACGGCGAGGGCGGTGCCCATCCCGACGAGCGCCACGCCGCCGGCGAGCACCGTTTCGGCGGTGTCGCGTCGCGTGATACCGCCGGTGAGCATCAGCGGGAGGGGGCTGGTCTTGACGAGGTCCTTCGCCAGGTCCAGGAAGTAGGCCTCGCGGGTCCGGGTGCGGGCATCGGCGGGGCGGCCGGACATCGCCGGGCTCTCGTAGCTGCCGCCGGACAGTTCGACCAGATCGACACCGAGCGGTTCGAGCATCGCGATCACCTGCCTGGCGTCGTCGGCGTCGAACCCGCCGCGCTGGAAGTCGGCGGAGTTGAGCTTCACGGCGACCGCGAAGGACGGCGAGACGGCGGCGCGGACGGCACGGACGACGTCCAGCAGCATCCGGGACCGGTTCTCAAGCGACCCGCCCCACGCGTCGGTGCGCCGGTTGACCAGCGGGGACAGGAACTGCGACAGCAGGTATCCGTGCGCGGCGTGGACCTCCACACCGTCGAACCCCGCTTGTTCGGCCCGCGCGGCCGTGACCGCGAAGCGGGTGACGGTGTCCTCGATCTGCTCCGGGGTCATGGCCACGGGGCGGCCGAAACGGCTGCTGTGCCGGCCCAGGTCGACGCCCACCGCGGAAGGGCCCCACACCACACCCGGCATGTCCGCCTGAATCTGGCGGCCGGGGTGGTTGATCTGCATCCACACGGCCCCACCGCCGGACTTGGCGGCCGTGGCCCACTCGGTGAACGGCTCCAGCGGCGCGGCATCGTCGAGCACGACGCCCGCAGGGCCGGTCAGCGCCTCGGCGTGCACCATGACGTTGCCGGTGATCAACAGTCCGGTGCCGCCGGCGGCCCAGCGCCGGTACAGCGCCAGTAGCTCCCGTCCGGGCAACTGGCCGTCGGCGGCCATGTTCTCTTCCATGGCCGCCTTCACGATCCGGTTGCCCAGCGCCGCTCCGGAGCGCAAGGACAGCGGCGAGAACAGCTCGCTGGTCATCCGCGTTTCCTTCTTTCATCTCGATCGATGACGATGTATGCGTCGTTTACATTAGGGGACGATGTGAGCGATGCAAACATGAGAGGGTGTGAACCATGTCGCAAGCGAGTGCGTACCACCACGGCAATCTGCGCGCCGCCTGCCTGCGCGCCGCGCGAGAGCTGCTTGAAGAAGACGGCAGCGCCGGACTGTCGCTGCGGGCGGTGGCGCGGCGGGCCGGCGTATCGGCGACGGCCCCCTACCGCCACTACGCGGACCGCGACGCACTCGTCTCCGCGGTCGCGGCGGAGGGCTACCGCGAACTCACCGGGCAGCTGGCCGCGGCACACCCCTCACCCACGACGCCCGACGATCTCGCCGCGGTCGCCGTCGCCTACGTGCGCTTCGCGCTCGACCACCCCGCGCTGTTCCGGGCGATGTTCGCGGAGCCCTGCGACCCGGACAACGAGGACCGGGTCCACGCGACGGCCGCCATCTCCGCGTACGTCCACCACACCGTCCGCAACGCCTTCCCCGGCGCCGACCCGGACGCCCTGTCGACCACGGTGTGGGCCCTCGTGCACGGCCTGGCGTTCCTGCACCTCGACGGCAAACTCGACACCTCCACCCCGGAGGCGGTCGCCGGGCAGGTCCGCAGCGCCGTGCACGCGCTGTTCACCGCCGCGTCGACGGTGTAATCAAGGGAAATAGGACTGGAGCGTGCCGCGGCGCCGGATATCGAGCGTTGCGCAGTGGAACGAGCCGCCGAACGGCGCGTAGTGCAGCAGGTCGCAGGGGATCGGCTCGAACCCCCAGTTTTCGAGTGCGCGGAGCATGCCGGTGTGATGCCGCTCCGCGATCACCCGTTTTTCGTCGATCATGAGAATGTTCATGCTGAGCCATTTCCCGCACAACGACGTGGTCCTGAGCAAAGGCTCATCGATCGGGTCGGGCTCGGGGGCGATCAGGACATCCCACGAACTCAGAATGCCGGGCAGCCGGTTGATGTCGATGTATTCCGGATTGACCAGCACCTTGCCGGGCGAGAGCAAGAGAAATGTCGCGTCGATGTGCATGGGCGTGCGACAGCGGCTCTCGATCTCGTGGATGCGGTAGCCGGTCCCGAGGTGGCGGCGCAGCCACTCGATGCCCAGGCGGTTGGTGACGTTGCTCCGCGTGACGAACACATCGCGTCCGGCGCGGATACCTGAAGCCGGAGGCGAGCCCCTGCAACCGTGCCGCCCACGGCGGGATGTTGCAGGCCACGACCGGATGACTGGAGGGAACCGTCGCGCCTTCGAGGCGTCCGACGATGATCTCCTCCAGCGGATCCCATTCGTTGTGGGAATTGACCGGGGAACCGAGAGGTTCCCCGGTGTTACCGACCGTGCCCGATGGCCCCGACATGAAAAGAACCGCGTCAGCGGCCGACGGCCTTGCGCAGTTGCTCCTTGTTCATGTTCGAGCGCCCTTCGACGTTCTTCCGTCTGGCCTCTTCGTACAGCTGGTCGCGGGTGGGGCTCTGCGGTCCGCGGTGGGAACGTTCGCCGCCGCGCTGCGCAGCGGATTTCGGGTCGCGGGTGGAAACCTTGCTCGCGGTCTTCGATTCGCCGGCGCGGGCACGTTCCTTGTTGACGGTGCGCGCGGCGATTTCCTTGGCACGGCGTTCGGACGTGCCGCGCTCTTCGGCCTGTTCCTTGATGTGCTCGTACTGCCGCTCGCGCTTCCTGTTCGATCCTGCGGGCATGAGGCGACTCCTGTGGTCGGGGAGGCCGTGCGCCTTCCGGTGAGCGGTGCGGGGCGTCGTTGTCGGTGAGGTGCTCGCTCCCCCGCGGCTGCCCGCCGTGACCAGGCCCCTCGTCCACTGTGCGGCAGGCACCGAAGGGGCGCGACCGCTCCCCCGGCCCGGCAGTCCTGCGCTGCGACCGGCTCAGGTTTTCGCCGGCCCCCGCCTCCCTTCGACGATGCCGGCGAAGCCGTCGAGGAGCGGTCGAAGGCCGAACTCGAAGAGTGCGTCGATGTTCAGGTCGTAGCCGTCATCGAAGCCCGTGACGACCCGGGTGAACACGGGGTACCGGTCCGACTCGATGATCGCTCGCATCGATGCGGCCTGGCGTTCCATCCACTCGTCTTCGGTGAGCCCCGTGGCGGCCTCGGCCTGGGCCTCGCGTTCCAGGTTGACCGCGAGGCCCTGGATGTAGCTGTACAGCAGCACGTGCAGGTCGAACATGGTCACCGGGTCGAGGCCCTGACGGTCCAGCGTGCTGAGCATCCACTCGCCGTGCACCATCAGGTTCGGCAGCATCAAGGGGCGGTTGAGCGGACCGATGTGGGCCAGCCAGGGGTGCTTGCGGTTCAGCTGCCACAGGGTGCGCGCGCCCAGCTCCAGGCGGGCCCGCCAGCCCTCGGGCCCGGGGGCCGGATAGGTCAGCTCGCCGTAGGCGGCGTCGGCCATCAGCAGGACGAGTTCGTCCTTGCTGCCGACGTAGCGGTACGGGGACATGGCGGCCACGCCCAGGCGGGCGGCGACACCGCGCATGGAGAGTGCGGAGAGCCCCTCGGCATCGGCGATCTCGATGGCGGCGCGGATGATCCCCTCCTGGGTCAGTTCCTGATCGCCGGGGAGGGGCGTGCGCCGCTTCGGGCGTGCGGGTGCCGGGTGCCCCGCGACGAACGTGGCGGCGCGCGGGCGGGTTTCCACCAGCCCTTCCATCCGCAGTGCCGTCAGCGCCTTGGTGGCGGTGGCCAGTGCGACGCCCCAGTCCCTGGAGAGCTGGCGCGTCGACGGGATCCGGTCGCCCGGGGCGAGTTCGCCGTCCCGGATGCGGCGCCGGATGTCGGCGACGATGCGCGCGTAGGGCGGGTCGGGTGCCTCGGCCATGCTGTGCCCCTCCTTCGGACGCCCCGTTTTTGTGAATCTTCTCAGGCCCGTACACACTGTACTAGTGCAGACCTTAGCAGCGACAACGGTCGTGACGGGCATATCTGGCCTAGTACAGCAGACAGTTGAGACGGTTGTCCGGCCCTGCAAATACGCCGTACATTCAGCCGCGTACAGCGTATGAAAGGGGTATTCACATGAAGACGGTCCTCATCTCAGGCGGCGGAATCGCCGGATCCGCACTCGCGCACCTGCTGCACAGGCGCGGCCTCGCACCCGTGGTCGTGGAGCGCGCCCCCGGCCTGCGCCGAGGCGGTCAGGCCGTCGACATCCGCGGCGTCGCACTCGAAGTCGTCGACGGCATGGGCCTGCTGGAACAGGCCCGCGGGATGCGCACCCGGATGCGCGGGATGTCGGTACTCGACCCCGACGGCAACGAGATCGACCGCTCCACCGAGGCCACCTTCAGCAGCGGACGGCTCGACAGCGCCGACATCGAGCTGCTGCGGGATGATCTGGTCCACCTGCTGCACGAGCACACGCGCCAGGACGCCGAGTACGTCTTCGGCGACAGCATCACGGCGCTCAGCGAGGACGCGGACGGTGTGCGTGCCGACTTCGCGCACGGCCCCTCCCGCACCTTCGATCTGGTGGTGGGCGCCGACGGGCTGCACTCGACGGTCCGGCGGCTCGTGTTCGGCCCGGAAGAGCGCTTCGCCCACCATCTGGGCAGCTATGTATCGGTGTTCGGCGCGGACAACTTCCTGGCGCTGGACAACTGGCAGCTGTGGCTTCAGGACGGCGACGCGGGATTCGGCATCATGCCGGTACGCGACAACGCGGAGCTGCGGATCGCCTTCGGCTTCCACTCCGGCCCGCTCGACGGCAACCACCGCGACACCGAGTGGCTCCGCGGGCTGGTCGCCGACAAGCTCGCCGCGCTGCGCTGGGAGCCGACGAGGCTGGCGAAGGCCGCTGCCGAAGCGCCCGACTTCTTCTGTGACGCGATGGCCCAGATCCGGATGGAGCACTGGACGCGGGGCCGGGTCGCGCTGCTCGGGGACGCGGGCTACTGCGCCTCCCCGCTGTCGGGGCAGGGGACGAGTCTGGCCTTGGTCGGTGCCCACGTGCTCGCCGACGAGCTGGGCAGGGCGGGCGACGACCACCGCGGCGCGTTCGCCCGTTACGAGGCGCGTATGCGGCCGTTCGTCGCGCTCAACCAGGCCCTGGCGACGGAGAATCCGGGCGGGCCTGCCGCCGAGGAGTCGGTGGCGCGGGCCAAGAACGCCATCGCGCTGGGCGGTTGAGGACGCGGGCGGACGCCGGCTGGGGGCACGGTCGGCGCGGCAGGGGCGGTGCAGGCGGGCCGATTGTCATCGAAGGGCGGTGATCAGTAGGTTCGTTGCGGCAGCGAACCAGGGGCGGGAGTGGTGACGGTGACGATGCGGACGGTTCCGCTGGTGGGCGGGCCGGTGGAGTTGCGGGGCGCGCTGGATCTGGAGGTCACGGAGGCGGGGGTGATGCCGCGCCGGCTGCCCGCGTGGACCAAGGAGCAGTACCAGGACCCGTCGGTCCATGGGGTGACCCTGATGCCTTCGGGGGTGCGGCTGGTGTTCCGTACCGATGCTCGTGAGCTGGAGTTCGAGGTGCTCACCTCCACGGGACAGCTCGATACGGACCCCGCGCCCCGCCCGACCGGGATGCTGGATCTGCTGGTGGACGGCGCCCCGGCCGGGCGTCGGCAGGCGCCGCTTGGCAACGTGCTGCGGATGGCGGCGCCCGGTGCCGCGCAGCGGCTGATCCCGGGCGAGCCGGGGACCGTGCGGTTCACCGGGCTGCCGGCCGGCATGAAGAGCATCGAGCTGTGGCTGCCGCAGCAGACCCCCACGGAACTGGTGGCGCTGCGCGCGGACGGCGAGGTGCTGGCGCCGCTGCCGGACGGGCGGCGCCGCTGGGTGCACCACGGCAGTTCCCTCAGCCACTGCATCGAGGCCGACGGCCCGACCGGCACCTGGCCGGTGGTGGCGGCCGGGCTCGGCGGGGCCGAGGTGATCAACCTCAGCCAGGCGGGCAACGCCGTGCTCGACCCCTACATCGCCCGGACGATCCGCGATATGCCCGCCGACCTGATCAGCCTCAAGGTGGGCATCAACATCGTGAGCCTGGCCGCCTTCCGGCTGCGGACGTTCGGCCCGGCGGTGCACGGATTCCTCGACACGATCCGGGACGGGCACCCGGACACCCCGCTCCTGCTGGTGTCCCCGGTGAGCTGTCCGGCATTCGATGAGACCCCGGGCCCGGCCACGACGGGCCCGGACGGGAAGGTCATCGCCCTGGGTGACCCGGCGGACGTGGCGGGTGGGGCGCTGTCGCTGGCGGTCGTCCGTGCCGAACTCGCCCGGATCGTAGCGGCCCGGCAGGCCCACGATCCCCACCTCCACCACCTCGACGGCCGCGAGCTGCTCGGCCCTGACGAGACGGACGACCTGCCCGACGGCCTGCACCCCACCGCCGCCGCCTACCACCGGATGGGCGAGCGCTTCGCCGCCCACGCCTTCACGCCCGACGGTCCGTTCCGCTGAACGACCGCCGCCCGCTGCGCGGTTGGCGCACTCCGTCGGCCGGATCGCGAACACGGCGGGCGGCGGGCTCAGACGGACCGGGAACTCAGGCGGACCGGGGGCTGAAGTAGTGGCCGCCTTCCAGGTCCTCGATGAGGCCGGGGCCCGTCGGCTGCCAGCCCAGCAGTTCGCGCGTCAGCTCGTTGGACGCCGGGATGTCGGCGCCGAAGAAGCGGCCCAGCCAGCCGAAGTGCGCGTCCGCCTCCTCGGCGGGGACGGACGTCACCGGCAGGTCGAGGCGACGGCCGATCACCTCCGCGAGGGTGCGGATCGGCAGGCCCTCCTCGGCGGTGCCGTGCAGCACCGATCCGGCCGGGGCACTCTCCAGTGCCAGCCGGAACAGCCGCGCGGCATCGAGCCGGTGCACCGCGGGCCAGCGGCCGGACCCGTCACCGACATAGCCGGAGACGCCCTTCTCGCGGGCGATCTCTATCAGCCTGGGGACGAACCCGTGATCGCCCTCGTCGTGGACCGATGCGCCAAGGCGCACGAGGGACGAACGCACGCCGCGCCCGGCGAGTTCGAGCACCGCCCGCGCGCCGGCATCCCGGGGGCCCGCGGCCGATTCGGGTCCTGGCCGGTCCCGCTCGGTCGCCAACCGCCCCTGGGCGACCCCGATCAGTCCGGAGGCGACGGCGAGGGGGCGGCCGGAGCCCTCCAGCACGCCGCCGATGGCCTCGATGGCGCGCAGATCGGTCTTGGCGGCGTCCTCGAAGTCCGCGAAGTCGTGGATGAAGGCGAGGTGCACGACCCCGTCGGCCGCGGCGGCGCCCGCGCGCAGGCTGTCCAGGTCGTCGAGGGCACCGCGGTGCACCTCGGCTCCGGCGGCGGCGACCTTCTCGGCCGAGGCGTCCGAGCGGGCGAGCCCGACGACCTGATGGCCGGCGCGGAGGAGTTCGGGGACGACGGCGGAACCGATGAAGCCGGACGCGCCGGTGACGAATACACGCATCAGTGAGATCTCCATGCCAGAGGCCCGTCCGCGGCGCGGAGTCGCGCCCGGACAAGCTGATGTCAGTGACTGTCATCGAACCGTACACCCGATGTCAGGAGCTGTCATCACGTAGGATCAGGCCATGGGGCGATGGGAACCGGGCGCGCGCGAGCGGCTTGAACGGGCGGCGTTGGAGCTCTACATCGAGCTGGGCTTCGAGCGGACGACGGTGGCGGAGATCGCCCACCGCGCGGGCCTCACGGAGCGGACGTTCTTCCGCCACTTCGCCGACAAACGCGAAGTGCTGTTCTCCGGACAGGCCGAGCTGCTCGAAACCGTCGTGAACACCATCGCCTGCACCCCCGAAGCCACCGCCCCCATCGACGCGGCGACCGACGCCATCCGGGCCGCCTCCACCCGGTTCGAAGAGCGCCGCGAACTCGCCGGGCAGCGCCGGACCGTGATCACCGCGAACGCCGCGCTCCGGGAACGCGAGTTGCTGAAGCTCGCCTCACTCGCCGCCGCGACGGCCGACGCGCTGCGCCGCCGCGGGGTCACGGAGCCGACCGCGAGCCTCAGCGCCGAGGCCGGCGTCGCGGTCTTCAAGGTCGCGTTCGAGCGGTGGCTCGGCGAACCCGGCGGGCGGACGCTGTCCGACCTCATCCGCGACTCCCTCGACCACCTCAAGTCCGCGACCGCGGGCTGAGGGGTGCCGCCGGCTGCCCGCCGGCGGCACCCCGTCTCATTCCTCTTCGCTGTAGGTCTGCAGGGCGAGGAAGACGTCCACCATGTCCTCCGTGCAGCTCAGGTCCCGCCCGGTGAGGGGCCGCACCTTGGCAAGTCTGTTGCGCAGGGTGTTGACGTGGATGTGCAGCGCTCCGGCCGTCTCCGTCCAGCGCATGCCCGAGCGCAGGAACACCTCCAGGCTGCGCATCAGTTCGCTGCGGTGCGACCTGTCGTACTCCTCGACCGGGCCGAGGACGGATTCCGCGAATCCCCGACGGGTCTCGCGGTCCAGCAGCGCGAGCAGCAGCCGGTGCGCGCTGACGTCGGCGAAGGACACCACCTGAGTGACGGCGGTGAAGGGCACCTCGACGGGCAGTTGCAGCAGCGGCATCCGGGCCTCACAGCAGGCGCTGACGAGTTCCGCCGGTACCACCGGTGTGCTGGTGCGCAGTCCGTAGACCAGACCTGCCGCGCGGGAAGCGATCAGGCCCCTGACGTACACGGCGGGGTCCTGCTGAGCGAGCCAGAGGCCGTTGGTGAGGACCAGTTCATCCTCCCCTATGTACGGGCCGGGGTCGGGCAGTTCGGTGACGTGCACCCACCGGATGGCCCGGTTCAGTCCGCCGGTGTCCCCCACCGCCTGGAGCCCCAGAGCGGAATGGCCCAGGAGGTCAGCGATGCGCAGCATGGCGCGCTGACTCGCCGGGACGGGACGAGGCCCTCACGCATCGGTTCACGGGACAGAAAGAAGCATGTGTGCGTGGCATGTGTCCAGCGCCGGACGGGAACCAGCCACACCTCCGCACCCACCGGGCCGCGGGGCACCGTACGGGTCCGGTACCTCCACCGCGCCAGGGGCGGTGGAGGAAGACACACTCAACGGCCCGTCTGATGGAGATCTCGACACTGTTACCAGCGGTGCCGCTCTGCTGGGATCAAGCAGGTGAATCTTTCGCAATCCGTGCCGCCTCGAATCCAGCAGCAGACCCTCTTCACCCGGCCCATGGTGGCGGTACTCCTGTGCACCCTCAACGGGTTCGCGGGCTTCTACCTGCTGCTGTCGACCGTGCCTGAGTACGCAGCGCAGACGAGCGGCCACACGGCAGTGGCGGGAATCATCACCGGCGCGCTGATGGCCTCCACGGCCGAGCTGGCTCCCGCCGGGCGGCGCAGCCAGGGCACGGGCTGGAACGGGGTGGCGACGGGGCTCGGCGGCACCGTCGGCACCCCGTTCGGTGTGCTTCTGGCGCACCGATTCGGCTATCAGCCGCTGTTCGTCGCGGGGACGGTGGCGCCGCTCTGCGGGCTGCTCGCCGCCCTGTTCATCGTGGCACCGCGGCCGGCTCCCGTCGTGCGCCCCCGTGTCGTCACCGGGATCGTACGGCCGGCGATACTGCGCCCGTTCATCCTGCTGACCGCGGGTGCCATGGCGTCGGGTGCGGTGGTGACGTTCCTGCCGCTGGCCGCGCCGAGGGAACCGCTCTGGCTCACGCCCGTGGCCCTGCTGCTCTTCCAGTTGGGCATCACCGGGAGCCGCTGGCTGGCCGGTCGGCTCGGCGACCGCTTCGGCAACCGGGCGCTGCTGCTGCCCGCGACGCTCACCACGGCCGTCGGCGTGCTCGGCGCCACCCTGACCGGCGATTCCGCGACGCTGCTGATCCTGATGCTGGTGTTCGGCGCGGGTTTCGGAACGCTCCAGAACGCCACCCTGGTGCTGATGCTGCAACGGGCCGGACGCAAGGGGTTCAGCGTGGCCGGAGCGCAGTGGAATCTCGCGTTCGACGCCGGTCTGGGCCTCGGCGGCTTCTGCGTCGGGATCGTGGTCCAGAGCACGAGTTATTCCATCGGCTTCGCGGTGGTGTCCGGTCTGCTGCTGATGGTGAGCTGCATCGCCCTACGGGACGTCAGGGCCGGAGGTGAAGCCGAGGGCGAAGAAAAATGATCAGGGAAGAACAGTGCCTCACGCTCATGAACGCCCCAAAGCGGCTGAGTCTCCCGGCCGCCTGCTAGGGTCACGTCATCAGAAGCCTTCCCGGCTGGACGCAGATCCGCCGGGGAGGCTTCTTCTGTGTCCTGGGGCCGCATCGCCCCGGAACGGTGCACCTCTCCACAGGGCGCCGGCCCCTGCCGGGACCACCGGTCCCAGTAAGGCCCCCGCCCCGGTGGACCCGCCCCGGTAAAGGAGAAGTTCATGTCCGACGTGTCCGTGCGCCTCGCGAACGCCGCCGATCGCCCCGTCCTGGAGCGCCTGTGGCTGATGTTCCGTCACGACCTGTCCGAGTTCCATGGTCTGCTGCCCCGCCCTGACGGCACGTTCCGCAGCGACCGACTGGACGACGCTCTCACCCGCGGCGACTGGGCGCCGTACCTCCTGACCAGCGGCGAAAGCCCCGTCGGCCTCGCGTTCGTGCGCGGTCTGCCGGGTCCGATGCGCGTGTTGAACAGCTTCTTCGTGGTGCGTGGGGCGCGGCGGACGGGGATCGGGCTGCGCGCGGTGCGGGCGGTGGTGGCCGAGCACCCCGGGCCTTGGGAGGTCGCCTTTCAGGACGAGAACGTGGCCGCGGTGCGCTTCTGGCGCCGCGTCGCCACTGCGATAGCGGGCGACGCGTGGACCGAGGAGCGCAGGCCGGTGCCCGGCCGGCCTGAGCTGCCGCCCGACGTCTGGATCGCGTTCGACGTCCCGGCCTGCTGAGCTACGCGGCGGCGTGCGGCGGACCTGGCCGATTCAGTCTCCCTGCGACCACGCGGCCACCGGGAGGGACAAGTAGACGCCGAAGTCGCTGAGTCCGGTCGCGGCACCGATGGCGTCGTGCAGCGCGTCCACGCGTTCCTGGCGGTTGGCGGCTCTGCTCTCGAACCACTTGGACCGCACCTCGATCACGATGTCCAGGCCGCAGCGGTCCAGCGGTCCCAGCTTCCGGAAGCGGATCTCCACATCGCCCGGCTGCAGGTCACCGTCGTACGGTTCCTCGGGGCACTCCACGGCCTCGGAGACCAAGTGCGGGAGCACCGAGCCGAGTTCGCGGAGTTGGGGTTCGGCGACCGTCGGCGCGTAGGTGACTTCGATGAGCGGCATCGGACTATTTTAGGCCGGGCCAGGCGGTCGGATCCTGGGGAGTGGTGGGCCTCCGGTAAGCGACCGGAGCGCCGCGTGAGGTGAGGTGCCCGGCCCCGTCCGTTCACTTCGCGGACGGCTGCCGGTCGCGTTACCCGGCGGAAAGCCTTCACGGCGCGGTCACACAGTGATCTCGTCATGTTCGCGACATGAAAGGACCGCCCTTCATGGCCAAGCCCCGCAGCGCACGCCCCGCTCTCGGCCGGCTCGCCCTCGTCACGGCGCTCGCGGCGCTCACGGCGACGGTGCCGCTCGGCTCCGGCGCACAGGCGGCCACCGCGCCGCCCGCCGTGCTGCCGCACGCCGAGACGCCGGCCCTGCACGACGACGAAGCGGGCGGCAACGCCGATGCCGACGACCCGGCGATCTGGCGCAACGCGGCCGACCCGGACCGCAGCCTGGTCATCGCCACCGCCAAGCAGGGCGGGCTGCGCGTGTACGACCTCGGGGCGCGCGAGGTGCAGTCCCTGCCTGCGCCCGCCGCTCCCGGCCAAGGCGACGCGCCCGGCCGCTTCAACAACGTCGACCTGGTGCGCGGCATGCGCGTCGGAACGGGCCGCGCCGACCTGGCCGTGACCAGCGACCGCGGCACCGACCGGCTGCGCGTCTACCGCATCGACCGCGACCGCGCCGGGGGCCCGCTCACCGACGTCACCGACCCGTCGGCGCCGCCCGTCTTCTCCTCGTCCCAGCAGGAGATCAGCGAGCAGCGCACCGCGTACGGCCTCGCGACGTGGAAGGACCCGTCGACGGGCCGCTCGTACGCGATCGTCAGCCGCCGGGAGCGGACCCGGCTCGCGCTGGTCGAGCTGACCGCGAAGCCCGACGGCACGGTCGGCTACCGGCAGATCCGCACGCTCGACCTGCCCGACAGGTTCACGCTGCCGAACGGCGCTTCGTGGTCACCGTGCGCCGAGCCCGGCGAACTGCCGCAGGTCGAGGGCATGGTCGTGGACCCGGCGAACGGCACGCTGTACGCGGGCCAGGAGGACGTCGGTATCTGGCGACTGCGCGCCGACCTGACCGGACCGACCCAACTGGTCGACAAGGTCCGCGAGTACGGCGTGCCCGGCACATACGACAAGGCGACCGAGAAGTGCGTGGCGGGCGCCGACCCTGGCTACGGCGGCACGCACCTGACGGCCGACGTCGAGGGCCTGACGCTGCTCGGCCAGGACGGCGGCGACGGCTATCTGCTGGCCTCCAGCCAGGGCGACCACACCTTCGCCGCGTACGACCGCGAGCGGTCCGAAGGCAACGCGTACGAGGGCGGCTTCCGCGTCGCCGCCGCATCCGGCGCGCCCGACGGCTCCGAGGAGTGCGACGGCGCCGCGGTCCTGAACGAGCCGCTCGGGGACGCGTACCCGCACGGTCTGCTCGTCGTGCAGGACGGTCACGACGCGCCCGGCGACCCCGAACGGCCCTCCACCGACTTCAAGTTCGTGGATGCGGGCGACGTGCTCGACGCCGTCGGCGACTGACCCGGAAGCCGGGGCACGCCGCCGGCTACTCGGCGAGTGCGGCGACGCCGGCCCGCGCGAACTTCTCGTCCAGGTCGCCGGACGGGGCGCAGGCGACGCCGATGCCGGCGATCGGCGCCTTCTCCGCGGTGACCGGGGCGCCGCCGGCGAGGAACAGGGTGCCGGGGATTTCCTTCAGCGTCGGGGCGCTCTCCAGCCGCTTGACCAGTTCGGAGGTCGGGGCGTTCCAGGAGACGGCGGTGTACGCCTTCTTCACGGCCGACTCGTAGGACTGCGGTCCCGCGCCGTCGCCGCGCAGTGCGACGACGGTGTTGCCGTTGCGGTCCACGACGGCGACGGAGACGCGCTGGTTCTCCTGCTGCGCGGCGTGCAGGACGGCTTCGGCGGCGTCGGTGGCCGCCGCGACGGTCAGGTGGGTGGACTTGGTGAGGTGACCGCTCCCCGCGTCGGCCTTGACGGCGGTCCGGGCGGCCGGAGCGGGGGATGACGCGCTCGCGGACCAGGCGCCGAGGCCACCGATGGCGAGGGCGGCGACGGCGCCTCCGGCGAGGACGCGGGCGCGGGCGCGCTTCGAGACCTTCTTGTCGAGCCCATCACGCCTGTCGTTCCTGTCGCTCTTATCGCGCTTGTCGTGATTCATGGGGAAACTCCAGTGGCTCTCAGAGGGTGTGCGGGGCGCCGACGGCCGGAAGGGGCCGGGGCGTCGGCGTCCCTTCCGGCGGGGTGTGTCCGGGGCGGGCGGGGGTCGACCGCCGCCCCGCTCCGAGATCCATCCTGGGGCCGCATTCCGGCGGCTCCCGTCGGCGTACCGGCTCCATGCGGCGGGCGGGAGGGTGGACACCGGGGTCGTCCGATCGGTTGACCCGGTGCCGCCCGCCCGGTGGGCGCACGCCCCGGCCCGCAAGGGCATCCGCGCATCCTGCGAGGCCGTCCGCATATTGGGATACCAAACCTCCGAAGGGAAGCGGGCGAACCATCGCGGCGCATCGCATACAGGGGCGAACTCCATCGCTGTGGCGGTGATCTTCCCGCGCGTGAAGCCTTGTCCCGCACTCTCCATTTGGTATACCAATTGACCGGTTGCCCGCAGAGCGCCTAGGAGCCCGCCATGTGTGTCGAGTCCGTTCCGCCCCCGTCCAGCCGGGTCACCCGTCGCGGCATACTCGCCGGGGCCGCCGCGCTGGCCGGGACGGCCGCCGCGCTCTCGGCGGCTCCGCGGGCCGCCGCCGCACCGACGCGGGGCGCGGGGCACACCGGCGATCTGGTTGTCGAAGGCGGCACGCTGCTCGACCCGGCGACCGGTGATGTCACCGAGGACGCCGTCGTCGTGATCCGTGCCGGTGTGGTCCGCGCCGCCGGCGCCAGGTCGCGGACCGAGGTTCCGGACGGCGTCCCGCGCCTCGACGCGCACGGCCGGTGGGTGCTGCCCGGCCTGATCGACGCGCACATCCACCTCAACACCGCCGCCGAGGCGCGCGACGCCGTCCGCAAGGGCGCCACCAGCGCCCGCAGCGGCTCCACGAACTTCTACCAGGACATCGCCGTACGGGAGTTGGCCCGCCAGGCCCCCGAGCTGGCGCCCCGGCTGCGGGCCGCCGGCGTCTTCGTCACCCCCGATCTGGGCGACACGGTGCTCGCCGACCCCGATCTCACCCCGCTCGCCCGCCTGAAGGACGGAGTGCGTTCGGCCGAGGCGCTGCGCCGGGTCGTCCAGGTGAACCTCGCCCGCGGTGCGGACGTGATCAAGACGCGGGTGAACGAGCGGGCCGGGCTGCCGGAGCAGGACCCGCTGACCCAGGTCTACTCGTACGAGCAGCTGTCCGACGTCGTGGCGGCGGCGCGGCGGGGCGGCAAGGGCGTGCTGTGCCACAGCTACAGCGAGCGTGGCTGCGACGACGCGGTGCGGGCGGGGATCAGGTCCTTGGAGCACGGGGTGTTCGTCGCCGAGCGGACCCTGCACGACATGCGGCGCAGGGGTACGTACTTCACGCCGACGCTGACCGCGATCGCGGGGCTCGTCGACGCGTCCGACCCGGTACTCGCCGAGCGCGGGCGTGCGTACCTGCCGGTCCTGAAGGACGCGGTGCGCACAGCGCACGAGCTGGGCGTACCGCTGGCGGCCGGCACGGACTCATCGGGCGGCGAGGTCGAACCCATCGGCGGGGAAGTGGAGTTGATGCGCGCGGCGGGGCTGTCCGCGCTGGACGCGATCCGTACGGCCACGACCGGCGCCGCCCGGCTCCTCGGCCTGGAGCGGACGGCGGGGCGGCTGGCGCGCGGCTTCGCGGGAGACGTGGTCGTGGTCGACGGCGACCCGCTCGCCGACGTGTCCGTGCTGAAGAAGCCGCTCCGCGTGGTCCGTGCCGGGCTGCCGCTCTGAGCCGTCTCACGCCACCTGCCCCGCCGTCCCGTCACCGACCGAAGGAGTCCCATGCCGCCCTCACCCTCCGAACCTTCCCGCCGCGGTGTCCTCGCGGGGGCCGCCGCGCTCGCGGGTTCCGGCACCGTGCTGTCCGCTGCCGCCCCGTCGGCGCGGGCCGAATCCCGGGCGCGGCCGAGTCGCCCGGTGGTCTTCCGCACCGTGCGGCCCTTCGGCGCGAAGCGCCCGGTGGACCTCACCGTCGTCGACGGCCGCATCACGGACGAGCAGGCCCCCGAGGACGCCGAAGTGATCGACGGCGGCGGTCGCATCGCCCTGCCGGCGCTGGTGGACGCGCACATCCACCCCGACAAGACGGCGTGGGGCGGCACCTGGATGTCGCGCAAACCGGCCGACGGCATCGCCGATCTCGCGGCCCAGGACGTGGAGGTGTTCCACGGTCAGCGCAGGCCGGTCGCCGAGCGGGCGTACGGGCTGATGGCGCACGCCGTGACGCGCGGCACGCGAGCCATGCGCGCCCACGCCGACATCGCGCCCGCCTACGGCCTGACCTGCGTGGAAGGCGTCGCGCACGCCCGCGAGCGGCTCCGGCACGCGCTCGACGTCCAGATCGTGGCGTTCCCGCAGCACGGCGTCGTCCGCGCGCCCGGTACGGCGGCGCTCCTCAAGGAGGCGGCGCGCAGCGGGTCCGTCGACTTCATCGGCGGGATCGATCCGATCGGCTTCGACCAGGCACTGGACGAGCAACTTGACCTGGTGTTCGGCCTCGCGGACCGGTACGGCGTCGGCGTGGACATCCACCTGCATGACCGGGGCGAGAAGGGTCTCACGGCGCTGCGCGGCATCATCGACCGCACCCGGACGCTTTCCCTGCGGGGCAGGGTGACGGTCAGCCATGTGTTCTGCCTGCCTGGCCTGTCCGACGCGGAGCTGGCGCGGGTGGCGGGAGACCTCGGCGAGCTGGACATCGCGCTGACCACCGTGGCACCGAGCGAGTCGCTGGTCCTGCCGATCGCCCGGCTGAAGGAGCACGGGGTACGCGTCGGGCTCGGCTCGGACGGGGTGCGCGACGCGTGGAGCCCGTTCGGCAACGCGGACATGCTGCACCGTGCGCATCTGCTCGGCTGGGTCGATGACGTCCGCCTCGACTCGGAACTGGCGGCCTGTTACGAGGCGGGTTCGCACGGCGGCTCGGACGTCCTGCGGCTGCCCCGCGCCGACCTGTCCCCCGGTTCCCCCGCCGACTTCCTTCTCGTCAGCGGCGAGTGCCTGCCGCAGGTCGTGGTGGACCTGCCCGCGCGGGATCTGGTGGTGCACGGCGGCCGGGTGGTGGCCCGCGACGGCGAACTGAGGTGACCTGCGCACGGGCCCCTGCCGCCGCGACGCGCATGGCAGGGGCCCGGCGCCCTCTTCCCCGCCATCGCCGTCGGGCTCGGCGGCGGCGCCATGGCCGCCGATGCCTATAGTCCGGCGTATGGGTCCGGAACTACGTCACCTCCGCTATCTGATCGCGGTGGCCGAGCAAGGCAACTTCACCCGCGCCGCCGAGGTGCTGTGCATCTCCCAGCCGACGCTCTCGCAGCAGATCAAACAGCTGGAACGCGCCGTCGGCGTCCAGCTCATCGACCGCAGCGGGCGCAGTGTCCGGCCGACCGACGCGGGTGAGGCGTACGTGCACTACGCCCGGCGCGCCCTGCGGGAGCTGGCCGCCGCCGACCGCGCGGTCCTGGACGTCGCCGACCTCTCCCGGGGGCATCTGCGTCTGGCGATGACACCCACCTTCACCGCCTACCTCCTCGGTCCTCTCGTGCAGGAGCTGCACGAGGGCTTTCCCGGCGTCACGCTGGAGGTGAGCGAGATGGCGCAGGACCGCATCGAAACGGGCCTCCTGGCCGACGAACTCGACCTCGGCATCGCCTTCGAAAGACCCCACCCGCCCGGCATCGCCGCCACCGCGCTGTTCGCCGAGACCCTCAGCCTGGTCGCCACCGCGGACCGCCCCGGCACCCGGGAGCGGCGGCCGATGCCGGTGCAGCGGCTCGCCGAGCAGCAACTCGCCCTGCTCAGCGCGGGTTTCGCCACCCGCGGCCACATCGACGCCTACTTCGCCCGGCACCGCGTCAGCCCGCCGATCGCGGTGGAGGCCAACACCATCCAGGCACTCACGGAGATCGTGCGACGCACCCCCGCGCTGGCCACCGTCCTCCCCGACGCCATCACCGACGATCACCCGCACCTCACCCCCCTTCCCCTCGACCCTCCCCTGCCCACCCGCGTCGCCGCGCTGCTGCGCCGTGACAGCGCCTACCAGAGCGCCGCCGCCCGCGCCTTCACCCGGCTCGCCGGTCACGTGGTCCGCGACCGCGGCTACGCGCCGGCCTGACGGCGGCACGACGGCACGGCAGCCGCGTCGGCCGACGGACGGCAGGCCGGGCGCGGCACGGGCCGATGAGAGAATGAGGGCATGGCAGGGTCTGGAGGGTTTGAACCCGAATCCGAGCGGGTCACCCGGCAGTTGCGCGACGAGATCATCGACGGCGTGCGCACACCGGGCAGCAAACTGGTCGAGCGCGAACTCGCCGCCGAACTGGGGGTGAGCCGGCTGCCGATCCGGGATGCCCTGAAGGCGCTGGTGTCCGAAGGGCTGGTGACGCTGCGCCCGCGGACGTGGGCCGTCGTGCGGGAGTTCACGCCGACGGACATCGCCGACCTCGACGAGGTGCGGTCGGCCTTCGAGACGCTGGCCTTCGGGCTGGCCGCCCAGCGCCGTACCCGCGCCGGACTCGCCCGGCTGCGCGCGGACCTCGACGCCGAGCTGACCGCGGCCGGCGAGGGAGACGCCGTACGCGCCCGGCGGGCGGCGGCCGACTTCCACGAGACGGTGACCTCACTCGCCGACAACGAGCTGCTGAACGAACTGGAGCGCACCCTCCGCAGCCGGATGCGCTGGCTCCTGGGGCAGCACGACGACCTCACGGCGATGGCGAAGGAACACGAAGAGCTCTACACCGCCGTCGCCGACCGTGACGTGGCGCGGGTCGAAGAGCTGGCCGAAAAGCACGTGGAGACCGGCCGCAACGCAGCCGCCGCCCGCCGGAAGCAGCCCCGGGACTGACCTCCGGACCGCACCGCCGCCCGACCCCTCCGGCCTGCCTACCCGGGCAGCAGGCGCTGTTCCTTCGCGACGGCGACGGCGCCCGCGCGGGTGTCGACGCCGAGCTTGGTGTAGATCCGGCCGAGGTGGGTCTTGACGGTGGCCTCGCTGATGAAGAGCGCGCGGGCGATGTCACGGTTGCCGAGGCCGCGCGCGAGCTGCCCGAGGATGTCCCGCTCCCGGTCGGTGAGGGTCGGCCCGGCGGCACCGCGCATCCGGTCCATCACCCGTCCTGCGACCGGCGGCGACAGCGTCGTACGGCCCTGGGCTGCGGCGCGGATCGCCGCGAACAGCTCCCCGGGCCGCTCGGCCTTGAGCAGGTACCCGGTGGCGCCCGCCCCGATGCCGCGGGTGATGTCGGCGTCCGTGTCGTACGTGGTGAGCACCCGATCAAGGTTAGCCAGCGCAGCGACGCCCGCATCAGCCGATCGGCTGACCCGCCGGTCGTCCGCGTCACCGGCGCGCTGTCGCCTGCGCCCGTGGCCGTGGCCGGGAACGGCGTTGTCCCTGCGCCCGGTTCACCACTAAAATCGGCCGGGTGACTGCCGGGTCGGCCATGGGCCATACACGAGTGAGGCGCCCGGCCTCGGCGTGAGCGCGAGGCGGGCAAGAGGCCCGCCCCCTTCTCCGTGTCTTTGCTCCCGGCGCCCGCACGCGGCGCCTCTGCCAACGCATCCCGAAGACCCGGAGAACCCCACCGATGTCACATGCCCCGCAGTACGCCCATGCCCCCGAGCCGTCGGCGGCTTCCGTCCAGCTGAACCACACCGTCGTCCATGCCAGTGACCGGCACCTGTCGGCCGAGTTCATCGCCACGATCCTGGGTCTTGAGGTCGGCGCTCCGTTCGGGCCTTTCCTGCCCGTCGACCTCGGCAACGGCGTGACGCTCGACTACTACGAGAAGCGGGACGAGCCGATCCAGTCGCAGCACTACGCGTTCCTCGTGCCCGAAGCGCAGTTCCCCACCATGATCGCCCGGCTGGAGGCCGTCGGGGTCACGTACTGCGCCGACCCCGGTCACACCGAACCCGGCCGGACCAACAACCTGTTCGGCGGTCACGGCGCGTACTTCGCCGACCCGGACGGCCACAACATGGAGATCATGACCCGGCCCTACGTGCGTCCCTGACGCGCCGTCAAGCGGTAGGCCCACCGGCTTACTTGTCGTTGAGCGGCCCGCGGCCCCCGGTCCGGGCCGGTGCCCGGACCGGGGGCCGTGGAACTCCGCTGCGCCTGTCCGAGCCTTTGTGAGGAAGTTGAAACGGGCGAGGTTCGGCTGCTGGGCACTGCTGGACGGCCCGGCGCTCCCGCCCCGCCACCACAACGGCAGGCTAAGGCTGCACGGCGCCCCTGAAACGACCTGGGCCGAGCCGGTCACCGACCAGCAGTACAGCGGCTCCCGTACCCGCAGCCAGTAGGGATCTTCCTGCTGAAATACGCCTTCGCCGGGTCGGACCGTCGCAGACCGGCCCGCGCGTACCCCGCCATCACCGGGTCCGCGGAAAAGCGGCGCGCACAGGTGCAACCGCCGAGGCGCGACACGGTGTCATGCGCCGTGAAGGCATTTCATCCGAGCACCCAACTCACCACACCCCCAACCCACTTGTCCCCTTTCACCCCACTCCCCCACAACCCACCCCCACCACTCAACTCCCACTCAACTCACCTTCCAGGAGGTCGTGTGCGTAATCGCACCAGGGGCGCGATAGCAGCAGGCATCGGTGTCGTCGCCGCGGGGGCGCTCGCCGTCACCGCCGGGGCCGTCACGTCGGGCTCGTCAGGGCCCGCCAAGGACCCGCAGGCCGCGGTCAAGAAGTCCGCGGTGAAGGAGGACTTCAACGGCGACGGCTACAACGACCTGGCCATCGGAGCCCCCGGCGCCTCGGGCGGGTCCGGCTACCTGGCCGTCGTCTACGGTTCGGCCCACGGTCTTGACCCCGCCACCCGCACCGTCATCGACGCCAAGATGCTCGGGATTCCGGACATCGAAGGCCATTTCGCCGACAAGCTCGCCGCCAGGGACCTGGACGGTGACGGCGTGACGGACCTCGTCGTGCAGGCCGCGGGCGGGTCCGGGGACCGCCTGATCGCACTGTGGGGCGCCAAGGGCAAGGGGCTGAGTGCCCAGGGGGCCGTCCGGCTCCACGACGCCCAGCGGATGGCCGCCGGTGACTTCAACGGCGACGGCAAGCAGGACCTGTTCGTCACCGAGTACATGAAGGAGAACAAGGCCACCCTGCTCCAGGGCCCCTTCACCCGCGACGGCAAGCCCGCCAAGGTGCAGACGCTCTCGGTGACCGAATCCGACGACGAGGCGCTCGGGCTCACCGCAGGAGACATCAACGGCGACGGCGCCGACGACGTGTTCGTGAGCCGGGCCATGGAGGAGTCGGCACGCCCTGGCGCCGTGCTCCTGGGCGGCAGGAACGGGCTGACCAAGCAGACCGGCAAGGGGCCCGAGGCCCTGCCCGCCACCCTCGGCGACTTCAACGGTGACGGCAAGGCGGACCTGGCCTACCGCGAGGCACCCGGCGGGGTCGTCGAGGGCCCGTGGACCGACTCCGGCACCGTCAAGGTGCGTTACGGCACGAAGGACGGGCTCGGCAGCCGCACCGCCACCTTCACCCAGGCCACCCCGGGTGTGCCGGGCGCGAACGAGACGGGTGACGTGTTCGGCGCCTCGCTCGCCGCGGGCGACGTCGACGGCGACGGCCGCGACGAGCTGGCCGTCGGCGTGCCGGGCGAGTCCATCGGCAGCAAGCACAAGGCCGGTTCGACCGTCCTGCTCAAGGGCTCGGCCGACGGGCTGACCGGAACCGGCGCGCAGGCGTTCAGCCAGGACACCGCCGGAGTGCCGGGCGTGGCCGAGGCGGGCGACGAATTCGGCGGCAATGTGCGGCTGTTGGACGTCAACGGCGACGGCAAGGCCGACCTGGCCGATTCCGCGCCCGGTGAGAACGCCGGCGCCGGCGCCGTCTGGTCCGTTCCCGGCAGCGCGTCGGGCCTGGTCACCGGCAAGGCGACGTCCTTCGCACCCGGTGACCTGGGGGCGCCCGCGCCCGGGGCCTCGTTCGGCGACAACTTCAACGGCTCGACGGAGTCGCCTCTTTGGGGCCTCGAAGAGAACTGATCCACTGCGGGCCGGTGGCCCGCCCCCGGAGACCGAGCGGCCCCCGACCGTATGACGGCGGGGGCCGTTCGCCTGCCCGGCGGTGATTTCCGACCGTTCCGGTCCGCCTCGACAGTCGCCGGAAATACCCCTCATACCGCACTTCGCCGCTCTTGCCGCGCTTCGCCAACGTGCACTCATTCGGGTGAGATACGGCGCGTCGGGACGATCTCAGGACGCTGTGGGCATTCTCCAGGCGAACGGATGTGAAGGGGGCGGCATGGGAATAGCACGCGAATACGGGCGGGCCATCAGCGAGGGCCCGACTCCGGCCGACGCTGCGGGGACCTTGGCCCTGCCCTACCCGAGCGGCTGGGCCGCGCTGGCGTTCTCGGACGAACTGCCGCCGGGTACCGTCCTCACCCGGCCGCTGGCCGGCGAGGACGTGGTCCTCTACCGGCTGACCTCGGGCGCGGTCCGGGCCGTCCGGCCGTACTGTCCGCACCTCGGCGCCCACCTCGGCCTCGCGAAGGTCGAAGGGGACAATCTGATCTGCCCGTTCCACTTCTTCGCCTTCCGCCCCGACGGGACCTGTGCGCGGACGGCGTACGGCGCCCCGCCGCCCAGATCACGCCTTACGTCGCTGCCCGTACGGGAGGCCAACGGCGCCGTCTTCGTCTGGCGGCACCACGACGGCCGGGCGCCGGACTGGTCCATCCCCAACTGGCACACGATCGGCCACCGGCCCGCCCGCCACATGGCCTGGGAACTGGCCGGCAACGTCCAGGAAGTGATCGAGAACTCGGTGGATCTCGGGCATTTCGCCACCCTGCACGGCTGGTCCAAGGCCGAGATCGGCGGGCCGGTCGCGTACGCCGACGCGACGTTCCACGTCTCCATGCGGGCCCATGAATCGGCGCCCCTGGTAGGCGACTTCGTCGTCGAGGTGGAGGTGGACGGGTACGGGCTCGGCTGCCTGCACGCGGACATGTACACACCCCGGCTCGGCCTGCGGATGTGCACGATGGTGATGCCGACGGCCATCGCGCCCAACCGCATGCAGTTCCGGCAGCTGAACCGCATCGCCTTCAGCGAACCGGCCCGGCTGCCCGCGCCGCTCGCCCGCGTGGTGAGCCGGACCGCCGCCCGGCTGCTGGACCGCTCGATCTTCCGGTCCAGCTGCGAGTTCACCGCCGCCGACTTCCCGGTCTGGCACCACAAGCTGTACCAGCAGCCGCCCGGGCTCGCGCACGGCGACGGTCCGATCGGCCCGTTCCGGCGCTGGGCCCAGCGGTTCTACCCGCCGCCGACGGAGCGCGAGGACGCCTGACGACCGGTCGCCCTCTGAGCGGGAAACCCCATTGGCATACTAGTAATATTAAGTAGCTCAAATTGATGACACGGGGCTCTTTTCATATTCCCCCGGTGTGGACCATCCGGTTCAATGGTCATCAGGTGGAGAGCGGTGACGCGGATACCTGGAATGACACATCGGTACGCCTTGCTCAAGGCCACCGGAAAAGAAAAGGAACAATGCATACCCGGTTCAGTCGACGCTCGTCCATGCGTTTTGCGAGTCCGTACAGGGACTTGAAAACAGCGATTTCCGGCCAGGCTCCCCGAAGCATCACACACCGCCATGAAGCGCCCGCCGAAACCTCCGGGCTCCTGGTGGGCGGGGGTGGTGGACCGCGCCGTGACGTGGCGGTCCACACCTCAAGCGGATCGCCGCAGCGGTGAGGACGTCACCTTTTTCCCTGTATCGCATCGCTCGTAGAGGTGCTACGGATGGAAGAGTTCGAACAGTCAGCCAGCAGCGAAATCGAGCCAGCCACATCCCAGCCGTTCACGAAGCGGATTTCGGATATTTTCCCGGGTTCCGTGCTGCGCGCGACCGCTTATCCAGTGCTTTTCCTTGCCACCCTTTCGGTGGCAATGACGGCACTGCGGTACCAGTGGGATCCCGCCCGGGTCAGCCCGATTTTCCTGATCGGCGTCGTCACCTATCTGGTGATTCTCGAACACCTGATTCCCTACGAGCGCGACTGGCGTCCCGGTGCCGAGGAATGGCGTTGGTACGGCGTCTATTTCCTGCTCACCATGGCCGGCGGAGCGCTGGCGCAGGGGCTGGTGACGACCGCCGTCGGTGTGCTGTCACCTGCCGACCCGGCGCTCGCGCTGTGGCAGGAGATCCCGTGCGCGCTGCTGAGCGGTTCGCTGACGGGGTACCTGGTGCACCGGCTGGCGCACACCCACGCATGGCTGTGGCGTCTGCACGGAGTGCACCACGTCCCGCAGAAGGTCAACGTCGCCAACAACGGCGTCAACCACGTCCTCGACATCGTCATCGAGCAGGGCTGCGTCCAACTGGCCCTGGCGCTGGCCGGGTTCTCGCAGGAATCGGTGTTCGTGGTGGGCCTCTTCGTCGTCGCGCAGGGCTACTTCATCCACGCCGACATCGATGTCCGCTTCGGCTGGCTCAACCATGCGCTGGCCAGTCCTGAACAGCACCGGCTGCACCACAGCACCGCGCTGTCGCAGGCCGGCCACTACGGCGCCGACCTCTCGGTCTGGGACCACCTCTTCGGCAGCTTCACCTGGCGGCCCGGAATCAGGCCGGTCGCGGTCGGCCTCCGGGATCCCGCGTCGTTTCCCGGTACCGGCGAGATCATCGCCGCCCATCTCCACCCCTGGCGCCGTGCGAGGAAGGGCTGACCGCCGCCCACCTGGCCGGCCGTCCCCGAAGCACGCACCACCACTCATCATCCCCATACCCCTTCCCCCATCCCCAGTGCCGCGGCGCACGACGTGAGGAGTTCGACCATGACGGAGGCGCACGACGCTGCCGCACAGGGCAAAGTGGCCATCATCGGCATGGGCTGCCGGCTGCCCGGCGGCGCATCCGACCACCGCACGTTCTGGCGGAACCTGCTGGACGGCAAGGACTGCATCACACCGACCCCTGCCGACCGCTACGACGTCACCACGCTCGGCAGCCGGTTCAAAGACAAACCAGGGCGCCTGGTAGGTGGCCGCGGTGGCTATATCGACGGCTTCGACGAGTTCGACCCCGCCTTCTTCGGCATCAGCCCGCGCGAGGCCGACCACATGGACCCGCAGCAGCGCAAGCTGCTTGAGGTGGCCTGGGAGGCCCTGGAGGACGGCGGGCAGCGGCCCGCGGAGCTGGCCGGAGGCGAAGTCGGCGTGTTCGTCGGCGCGTTCACGCTCGACTACAAGATCCTCCAGTTCTCGGACCTCAGCTTCGAGTCGCTGGCCGCGCACACGGCGACCGGCACCATGATGACGATGGTGTCGAACCGCATCTCCTACTGCTTCGACTTCCGCGGCCCGAGCGTCTCGCTCGACTCCGCGTGCAGCTCATCGCTGGTGGCCGTGCACCTCGCCTGCCAGAGCCTGAACCGCGGCGAGACCGGCATCGCACTGGCCGGCGGGGCGCTGCTGCACATGGCGCCGCAGTACACCATCGCCGAGACCAAGGGCGGATTCCTCTCCCCCGACGGCCGGTCGCGGACCTTCGACGCCTCGGCCAACGGCTACGTACGGGCCGAAGGGGTCGGCATCGTCGCGCTCAAGCGGCTGGACGACGCCCTGCGCGACGGGGATCCGATCCACGCGGTGATCAGCGGCAGCGGCGTCAATCAGGACGGCCGCACCAACGGCATCACCGTGCCGAACCCGGACGCGCAGGTCACCCTCATCCAACGGGTCTGCGCCGAGGCCGGCATCACGCCGGGCGACCTGCAGTACATGGAGGCGCACGGCACCTCGACGCCGGTCGGCGACCCCATCGAGGCCAACGCGCTGGGCCGCGCGCTGGCGGTCGGGCGGCGGCCCGGTGACCGCTGCTACGTCGGCTCGGTCAAGGCCAACATCGGGCACACCGAGTCGGCCGCCGGCATCGCCGGGCTGATCAAGACCGCCCTGTGCCTCGAACACCGGCAGATCCCGCCCCACATCAACCTGGAGCACCTCAACCCCGCCATCGAACAGGACGCCCTGCCGTACGAGTTCCCCGAACGGGTGACCGCATGGCCCGCGCACGAGGGCACCGCGCGAGCCGGGGTGAACTCGTTCGGCTTCGGCGGCACCAACGCGCACGTCCTCCTGGAGGCGGCGCCCCCGCAGCGTCCCGCCGAGCGCCCCGCAGCGGCGGAGCAACGGGACTGGACCATCCTGCCGCTGAGCGCGCGGACCGCGGACAGCCTCCCCGATGTGGCCGCGGGCATCCGCGAGGAACTGGCCGGTGCCCACGGGGCCGCGGTGTCGCTGACCGACATCGGCCACACCCTCGCCCACCGCCGTCAGCACCACGCCGCGCGCCTGTCCGTCGTCCACTCGTCCCGCGACTCCCTGGACGAGGCGCTCGCCGCCTACACACGCGGCGAGCCCCACCCCCGGGTGCTCCAGGGCCAGCAACGGGACGCCGCGCAGCGCCGCCTGGTCTGGGTGTTCACCGGCATGGGGCCCCAGTGGTGGGGCATGGGCCGGGAGCTGTTCGCGAACGAGCCGGTCTACCGCGAGGTGATCACCCGCTGCGACGAGGAGATCCGCAGGCAGGCGGGCTGGTCGCTGATCGAGGAGATGAACGCCGACGAGGGCGCGTCGCGGATGGCCGAGACCTGGCTCGCGCAGCCCGCCAACTTCGCGCTGCAGATCGGTCTGGCGGCGATGTGGCGCGCGTACGGCGTGCGCCCCGACGCCGTGGTCGGCCACAGCACCGGCGAGATCGCGGCCTTCTACGAGGCGGGGGTCTACACCCTGGAGGACGCGGTCAGGATCGCCCTGCACCGCAGCCGCCTCCAGCAACTGCTGGCCGGCACCGGCACCATGCTCGCCGTGAGCCTCTCCGAGGCGGAGGCGGAGCGCCATGTCGCGCCGTACGGCGACCGGGTCTCGGTGGCGGCGGTCAACAGCCCCACCGCGATCACCCTCGCCGGGGACGAGGACGCGCTGACGGAGCTGGCGGCCGAGCTGGGCGCCGAGCAGGTCTTCGCCAAGTTCCTTTCCGTGCGCGTCCCTTACCACAGCGCCTCCATGGAGGCGATCAAGGACGAGCTGCTGTCCTCGCTGGCCGGGCTCGCGCCGCAGGCCGCGCGGGTGCCGCTGTATCTGACCGGCGACGACGGTGTGGCGCGCGGCCCCGAACTGGACGCGGGCTACTGGTGGAAGAACGTCCGCGACCGGGTCCGCTTCCGCGCCGCGGTCGACCGCATCGCCGACGACGGCTACGGCCTCTTCCTGGAGATCGGCCCGCACCCGGTGCTCGGCCACTCCATCCGCGAGTGCCTCGAAGCCAAGGGCCTCGACGGCAAGGACGCCAAGGACCTCAAGGACAGCACGCTGCCGTCGATCCGCCGCCAGGAGGACGAACCGGAGCGCTTCGCCGCCTCGTTGGCGATGCTGCACAACCTCGGAGTCGACATCCGCTGGGACGTGCTGCACCCCGCGGGCCGGACGGTCCCCCTGCCGCGCTACCCGTGGAAGCGGGACCGCTACTGGACCGAGCCCGCGTCCGTCGAACAGGTCAGGCTCGGACACCTCGACCACCCGCTGCTGGGCCGCCGCACGGCACACGCCGAACCGACCTGGGAGGCGCGGCTCGACATCGAGGCCCTGCCCTACCTCGCCGACCACCGGATCCAGGACACCGTGGTGTGCCCCGCGGCCGGCTACCTGGAGATGGCGATGCAGGCGGTGCGGGCGGTCACCGGCGGCACGCACGTCGCGCTGTCCGGCATCGAGCTGCGCAAGGCGCTGTTCCTGCCCGACGAGGACAGCAGGACGGTGCAGCTGTCCCTCTCCATGGAGAACGCCGGGTTCACCATCGCGTCGCTGCCGGACGCGGACGGCGAACCGGTCGTGCACGCGAACGGCGTGGTACGCGCCGGGCAGCGCCGGTCGTACGGCCCCGCGCTGGACGCCGACGCGATCCGCGCGCGCAGCCTGCGCCGGCTGGACGGCGATGACTGCTACGCGGCGCTGGCCGCCCTCGGGTACCACTACGGCCCCGCCTTCCAGGCCATCGACGAGGTGTGGTTCGGGCCCGACGAGGTCCTTGCCCGGCTGCGTCCCACCGCGGGGCTCGGCGAGGACTCCGCCCGTCACCACTTCCATCCCGTACTCCTCGACGCCTGCTTCCAGTCTCTGCTGACCCCCCAGCTCCTGGAGGCACACGAGGAGGGCTCAACCGGCATCCGTCTGCCCCTGTCGATCGACGAGGTGTGCGCGGGGCCCGTCGGCGACCAGCCGCTCTGGGTGCACGCCACCGTCACCCGTCGCGACGAGGAGGAGCTGGTCGGCGACCTCACCGTGTACGGCGAAGGCGGCGAACCGCTCGGCCGGATCGGCGGGTTCCGCGCGGCCGACGTGGAGAAGGCGTCGACCACGGTCAGCCGGAGCACCATCGACTCCTGGCTGGCCGAGACCCTCTGGACCGACCGTCCGCTCGACGCCGCCGAGGCCGGAGGGGAGGACGGCCAGGTCACGGGCAGTGGCACGGACGCGCCGTCCGGACCCGGATCCTGGCTGGTCTTCGCGGACGCCGAAGGGCTCGGCGACGCACTGGCGGCCCAGGTCGGCGCGCGAGGCGAACGCTGCCACGTGGTGCGGCCCGGTCACGCCTACGGCCAGGAGGGGCGGGAGTTCACGGTCGTGCCTGGCTCCGTCGAGCACCTGGAGCGGCTCTTCGCCGATCTGGGCAGGCAGGGAGAGGAGCCGCCCGGCGCCCTCGTGCACCTGTGGAACCTCGATCTGCCGTCGATCGACGGCACCGCGCGGGCCGACTTCGAGCGGCACGTCAGCGTCGGCTCCTACTCGCTGATCGCGCTGGCCCGCGCGCTGCTGTCCAGCGGGACCGGTGGCCGGCTGCACATCGTCACGCGCGGTGCGCAGGCCGTCCGTCCCGGCGATGCCGCGGAGCCGCTGGGCGCGCCCGCGTGGGGTGTCGGCCGGGTGCTGTGGCACCAGGAACTGACCGGCCACCGCGGCAAGTTGATCGACCTCGACCCGGACGGTGACCGCGGCGCCGCCGGGCTCCGCGAAGCGGCGGCCGAGCTGCTGCGCGAGGTGCTGACCGACGACGAGGAAGAGATCGCGCTGCGCGGCGAGCGGCGCCTCACCAGTCGGCTGCGGCCCGCCGACGAGCTGACCCGGCCGCTGCCGCTGCGGCTGCGCGCCGACGGAAGTTACCTGGTGACCGGTGCCTTCGGGGCGCTCGGTCGGCTGCTGTGCCGCACGCTGGTCAGACGCGGTGCGCGCCGTCTGATCCTGATGGGCCGCAGCCGGCTGCCGGAGCGCGAGCAGTGGCGCGGGCTCGACCCCGCCACCCCGGAAGGCCGGGCCGTGGCGTTCCTCAAGGAGCTGGAGGCGCTCGGTGCGCAGCCCGTCCTGGCCCCGGTCGACCTGACCGACGAGGACGCGCTGACCGGCTGGCTCCAGGACCACAGGCGCGGCGACCCGCCGCCCATCCGGGGCGTGTTCCACCTGGCGGGCCAGGTGCGCGACACGCTGATCACGGACATGGACAGGTCCACCTTCGACGCGGTCCACGACCCGAAGGCCGTCGGCGCGTATCTGTTGCACCGGCACCTGCGGGACGAGCCGCTGGAGCACTTCGTCCTGTTCGCCTCGATCGCGTCGCTGCTGACGACGGCGGGGCAGACCAACTACGCGGCGGGCAACGCCTTCCTGGACGCGCTGGCCCACCACCGCCGCGCGCAGGGTCTGCCGGCGCTGAGTGTGGACTGGGGCCCGTGGGCGACCGGCATGATCGAGGAGCTGGGGCTCGTCGAGCACTACCTGCACAGCCGCGGGATGAGTTCGCTGTCACCCGAGGCGGGCATGGCGGTGCTCGAACGCGTCATGGGTCAGGACCGTGCCCAATTACTCGTCGCGACGGTCGTCGACTGGCCGGTCTTCCTGGCCTGGTACTCCTCGCCACCACCGCTGGTGTCCGAGCTGGCCGCGGCCTCGGAAGGGCCGGCGGGTGACGAGGGCAACGGATTCCTCGACACCCTTCGCGAAGCCGGTGCCCAGGAGCGCAGGTCGCTGGTGGCCGAGCGGTTCACCGCGCTGGTCGCCTCGGTGCTGCGGGCCGCTCCCGAGCAGGTCGATCCGTCGGCCGGGCTCAACGTCCTGGGGCTCGACTCGCTGCTGGCGATGGAGCTGCGGGCCAGGGTCCACGCGGAGTTCAAGGTCGCGCTGCCGGTGGTCGCGCTGCTGAGCGGCACCCCGGTCGGTGAGCTGGTATCGCAGCTCGACGACGGTCTGGCCGAGCTGATGGCGGCCGACGACGGGGGCGGCGACGCCGGGGCCCTGGAGTTGTACGAGGACGAGCGGGAGTACCCGCTGACGCAGAACCAGAAGGCTCTGTGGTTCCTCAAGCAGCTCAACCCCACGGGCTACGCCTACAACATCGGCGGCGCGGTGGAGGTGCGGGTCGCGCTCGAACCCGAGGTGATGTTCGAGGCGGTCCGCCGTCTGATCGCGCGCCACCCGGCACTACGCACCAACTTCCTGCTGGATGACGGGCAGCCGGTGCAGCGGGTGTCGCCCGAAGCCGCCGCGGACGTCGCCCTGTTCGACGTACAGGGCCAGGACTGGGACGACATCCACCGGGTGATCGTCGAGGAGTACCGCAAGCCCTACGACCTCGAACGCGATCCGCTGGTCCGCTTCCGCCTGTTCAAGCGCGGCGAGGACCGGTGGGTGATCATGAAGGCCGTCCACCACATCGTCTCGGACGCGATCTCGACGTTCACCTTCATCGAGGAACTGCTCGCGCTCTACGAGGGGTTGCGCCACGGCCAGGAGCCCACGCTGCCCCCGGTGCAGGCCCGCTACCTCGACTTCCTCAACCAGCAGAACCGCTTCCTGGCCGGCCGCGAGGCCAACGGGATGCTCGACTACTGGCGGTCGCATCTGCCGGACCAGGTCCCGCTGCTCGATCTGCCCGTCGACAAGCCACGCCCGGCCGTGCAGACGCACAACGGCGCCTCCGAGTTCTTCGTGCTCGACACGGAACTCAGCGCCCGCGTCCACGCCCTGGCGCGTGCGCACCACGTGACCCCGTTCATGGTGCTGCTCAGCGCGTACTACGTCCTGCTGCACCGCTACTCCGGGCAGGACAATCTCATCGTCGGCAGCCCGGTGACCGGCCGTACCCAGCAGGAGTTCGGCTCCGTCTACGGGTACTTCGTCAACCCGCTGCCGCTGCACGCCGACCTGTCGGGCGGCCCTTCGGTCGCCGAGCTGCTGGAGCAGGTCCGCACGACCGTGCTGAACGGCCTCGACAACCAGGAGTACCCGTTCGTCCTGCTGGTCGAGAAGCTGGGCCTGCAGCACGATCCGAGCCGCTCCGCGGTCTTCCAGGCGATGTTCATCCTCCTCACCCACAAGGTCGCCACCGAGAAGTACGGCTACCGGCTGGAGTACATCGAACTTCCCGAGGAGGAGGGCCAGTTCGACCTGACGCTGTCGGCGTACGAGGACGAGGCGGAGCGGCGTTTCCACTGCGTGTTCAAGTACAACACCGACCTGTTCCTGCCGGAGACGATGCGGCGGATGGCGTCGCACTACGTCAACCTGCTGGACGCGATGACCCGGGCGCCGGGCGAGCGGCCCACCACCGGTCTCGACATGCTGGACGCACCGGAGCGTGCGCGGCTGATCGGCGACTGGAGCGGTGCCGGCCGGCTGGCGCTGCCGCCCGGCGGCGCGGACCGCGAGACGGAGCCAGGCACCGAAGCGGACCTGCCGGTGCACGCCCTGATCGCCAGGGCAGCCGCCGCGCACCCCGATGCGGTGGCCGTCTCGGCGCCCTCGCTCGACGGCGCGACCCGGCGGCTGACCTACGGGGAACTGGAGGCCAGGGCAGGCCGGCTGGCCCGCCTGCTGCGGGCGCGTGGCGTCGGGTCCGGTTCGGTGGTCGCGCTGCGCCTGGACAAGTCACCCGAGCTGATCGTCGCGCTGCTGGCGGTCCTCAAGACGGGCGGCGCCTATCTGCCGCTCGAACCCGGCCATCCGGCGGACCGCATCGCCCGGATGGTGAACAGCGCCGGGGTCTCGCTCGTGATCGTCGGTGACGGTGACGCCCTGGCGGCGGCGAGCGTGCTGCCCGCCGATGTGGTGAGCCTGGGCGAGCTGCTGGGCGCGGACGCGGCGGCGTCAGGTGACGTTCCCGCGGTTCCGGTCGACATGGACGCCCCGGCGTACGTCATCCACACCTCGGGTTCCACGGGGCGCCCCAAGGCGGTACAGGTCAGCCACCGCAACCTCGCATCGGCGTACGGCGCGTGGCTCCAGGAGTACCGCCTGGAGAGCGACGTGCGGGTGCATCTCCAGATGGCCGCACCGTCGTTCGACGTCTTCACCGGTGACCTGGTGCGGGCGCTGTGCTCCGGCGGCAGCCTGGTGCTGGCCGACCGTGACCTGCTGTTCGACACCGCGCGCCTGTACCGGACGATGCGTCAGGAGCAGGTGGACTGCGGTGAGTTCGTGCCCGCCGTGGTGCGCGGCCTGATGGACCACTGCGAGCGGGAGGGGCTGTGTCTGGACTTCATGCGGCTGCTGGTCGTCGGCTCGGACGCCTGGAAGGTCGCGGAGTACCGGCGGCTGAGCGACCTGTGCGGCCCGCAGACCCGCGTGGTCAATTCGTACGGCGTCACCGAGGCGACCATCGACAGTGCGTACTTCGAGGGGCCCGTCGACGACCTGGAGCCCGGCCGGATGGTGCCGATCGGGCGGCCCCTGCCGAACAGCACGCTGCACATCCTCGACGAGCGCGGCGAGCCGGTGCCGCCCGGTGTACCGGGTGAACTGTGGATCGGCGGGCACGGCGTCGCGATCGGGTACGCCGGGGATCCGGAACAGACCGCGGAGCGGTTCGTGACCCGCGCCTTGGGGCGCGAGCCGGAGCGGCTGTACCGCAGCGGCGATGTCGCGCGGTGGGACGCGGAGGGCAGGGTGCATGTGCTCGGGCGGGTCGACAACCAGGTCAAGCTGCGGGGCCACCGCATCGAGATCGGTGAGATCGAGGCGCAGCTGGCGCAGTGGCCGGGTCTTGCGCGGGCGGTGGTCGCGGTGCGCACGGACACCGGCGGCGAGGCCGCGCTGTGTGCCTACTGCGTGCCGGCCAACGGCACGGCCCTGGACCGGCGCGAGCTGCGCCGCTACCTCGCCGGGTATCTGCCGACGTACATGATCCCTTCGTACTTCGTGGAGCTGCCCCAACTGCCGCTGACCCAGAGCGGCAAGGTGGATGTCGCCGCGTTGCCCGCGCCGCGGTTCGACGGGGGCGAGGAGCCCCACGAGGAGCCGGTGACGCGGTACGAAGTGAGCATGGCCCGGCAGTGGCAGAAGCTGCTCGGGTTGGAGCGGGTCGGCCTTGAGCAGGACTTCTTCGAGGTGGGCGGCAGTTCGATCAAGCTGATCGAACTGATCCACCACCTGCGGACGGAGTTCGGCGTCAGCATCCCCGTCAGCCGCCTGTACCAGGTCACGACCCTGCACGGCATGGCCCAGACCGTGGAGCAACTCCTGCACAGCGAGGCCGCCGACGAACTGCCGTATCTGACTTTCAACGGCCCGGGGACAACGGTCTTCTGCTTCCCGCCCGCGGGCGGCCACGGCCTCGTCTACCGCGAGTTCGCGGCGCGGCTGCCGCAGCACCGGCTCATCGCCTTCAACTACGTGCCGGGTGACGACAAGGTGGTGCGCTACGCGGACCTGGTCGAGTCGCTCCAGCCCGAGGGCCCGTGCCTGCTGCTCGGCTACTCCCTCGGCGGCAACCTCGCGTTCGAGACGGCCAAGGAGTTGGAGAGCCGCGGGCGCCGGGTGGCGCACGTGGTGATCCTGGACTCGCTGCGCATCGTGGAGCCCTACGTCGCCGGCCCCGAGCACATCGAGGCGTTCGAGGCCGAACTGGGCGAGCACCTGCTCAAGCACACCGGCTCGGAGGTCGTCGCGCAGGACGTACTCGATCACGCGGCGGAGTACCTGGCCTTCTGCGGGCGCACCCCGAACCTCGGGACGGTGGCGGCGGCGGTCAGCGTGATCACCGACGAGGAGAAGACCGCGCTCTACGCGTCCGACGAGCGCGGCACCTGGCACGGCAGCTCGACCGGCGGCACCGCGGTGCTGCGCGGCTCCGGCACGCACGCCGACATGCTCGACCCCAAGCACCTCACCCACAACGTGAACCTGGTGCTGGGCATCCTGGCGGGGGGCGAGATCCATGCCGGATGACCGCGAGCCTGACTGGAGCGAGCGCGGCTCGGGCGGCAGGCCCCGGGTCATCGTCATCGGCGCGGGAGTCGGCGGCATGTCCACCGGCAGCTACGCGCAGATGAGCGGGATGCGGACCCGCATCTTCGAGAAGCACGTACTGCCCGGAGGCTGCTGCACGGCGTGGTCGCGCGACGGCTACATCTTCGACTACTGCATCGAGTGGCTGATCGGAACGGCCGCCGGCAACGAGGCGCATCAGGTGTGGCGGGAGCTGGGGGCGCTCGACGGCAAGTCGATCACCAATTTCGACCTGTTCAACCAGGTCACCGACGAGAGCGGCCGTTCGGTGACGTTCTACAACGATCCGGACCGTCTGGAGCGGCACCTGCTGGATCTTTCGCCCGCCGACGCGCGGCCGATCCGCGCGTTCTGCCGGGATCTGCGACGGTTCCTTGACATCGAGCTGTACCCCTTCCTGACGCCGCCCCCGCTTCGGAGCGTGCGGGAGAAGGCGGCCCTGCTGCGGACCGTGCTGCCGGCGTTCCGTCTGTTCTGGCGTACCGCGGCGCTGCCGATGCACACCTTCGCCGACCGGTTCCAGGACCCGCTGCTGCGCCGGGCGTTCCGGAACATCTTCTTCCAGGACCCGGAGGGCTTCCCGCTGCTGCCCTACCTGTTCAACATGGCCAGCGCCTACCACCACAACGCCGGTTTCCCGCAAGGCGGTTCGCTGGGCCTGGCCCGGTCGATCGAGGAGCGGTACACGTCGCTGGGCGGTGAGATCACCTACCGTGCGCGGGTCGAGCGGATCCTGGTGGAGGACGACCGTGCGGTCGGCGTGGAGCTCCGCAACGGCAAGCGGTTCTACGCCGACCACGTGGTGGCGGCCTGCGACGGGCACACCGCCATCTACGGGCTGCTCGACGGCCGGTACACGGGGCCGCGGATCGACAAGCTCTACGAGGAGGTGCTGGACCGTCCCGGCGCCCTCTTCCCCGCCGTGGTCTCGGCCTTCGTCGGCATCAAGGGCGACCTCCCGACCGGCGACGCGCACAGCACCACGTATCTGCTGACCGACGAGGAGGCCGCCGAACTGCCGGGGGCGCTCCAGAAGAGCCTGGTGGTGCAGTTGCGTTCGCGCTATTCGGACGGCTTCGCCCCGGAGGGGAAGTCGGTGGTCCACTGCACCTACTTCAGCGACTTCTCCTACTGGAAGAACCTGCGCGGCAGCAACCGCAAGGAGTACTGGGCGCAGAAGCACAGGGTGGCCGACTTCGTGCGGAGCTTCCTGGAACGCAAGTGGCCCGGCACCGGGGAGCGGATCGACGTGGTCGACGTGGCGTCGCCGGCCACCACCAAGCGCTACACGGGCAACTTCAACGGCAGCATCCTGGCCTGGAAGGCGTTCTCCGAAGCCGACGACGTGGCGGCCAAGTTGGTGGCCAAGGACCGGATGCGGCTGCCGGGGCTGAGCGGGTTCTCCATGGCGGGGCAGTGGGTCGGCCTCGGCGGGCTGATCCGCGCCGCGTCGACCGGCAGGTTCGCGGCCCAGTACCTGTGCGAGGAGATGGGCCTGGAGTTCAGGGCGTGGGAGAGCACCGGCAACGAACCGTGGCATCCGGGGAAGCTGGGGCATCTGCCGCAGCTCGACCGGTGGTCCGCGCGTGGGAAGGCAGGCGCGTGAGCGGCGGGGAGGCGCCGGGCACGGCGCGGCCGGAGCACGGCAGAGAGACGATGATCATCATCGGTGCGGGCCTCGGCGGCCTGTCCACCGGCTGCTACGCGCAGATGAACGGCTACCGGACCCGGATCCTGGAGATGCACGAGATCCCCGGCGGCTGCTGCACGGCCTGGGAGCGGGGCGACTTCACCCTCGACTGCTGCATCAGCTGGCTGCTCGGCAGCGGCCCGGGTAACGAGATGCACCAGATCTGGCTCGAACTGGGCGCGCTGCAGGGCAAGGAGGTACGCCACTTCGACGTGTTCAACATCGTGCGCGGCCAGGACGGCAGGGCCGTCCACTTCTACTCCGACCCGGACCGGCTGGAAGCGCATCTGACCGCCATCTCACCGGCCGACGCCAAGCTGATCAGGCGGTTCTGCCAGGCGCTGCGCAAGTTCCGCAAGTGCCTGGAGGTGTACCCGTTCCTCAAGCCGGTCGGGCTGATGGGGACGGTCGAGCGCTGGCGGATGCTGGCGTCGTTCATCCCGTACTTCAACACCATCCGCACGTCGATCACCGAGCTGATGACGGACTTCTCGGCGAAGTTCCAGGACCCGCTGCTGCGCGAGGCGTTCAACTTCATCCTGTACGAGAAGCACCCGGCGTTCCCGGTGCTGCCTTTCCTCTTCCAACTGGCCTCGCACGCGAATCTGTCGGCCGGCGTCCCCGAGGGCGGCTCCCTCGGGCTCGCCGAGTCGATCGAGCAGCGTTACCGGCGGCTCGGCGGCGAGGTGACGTACAACGCCAAGGTCGAGGAGATCCTGGTCGAGGACGACCGTGCGATCGGGGTACGCCTCAGCGACGGGCAGGAGGTGTACGCCGACATCGTGGTCTCGGCCTGCGACGGATACACCACGACGATGAAGTTCCTCAAGGGCCGCTATCTCAACGAGACCTACCGCCACCTCTACACCGAGACCATCCACGAGCCCGGCATGGTCTTCCCCGGCTACTTCACGCTCTTCCTCGGCCTGCGGCGCCCCTTCCCCGAAGGGGAACCCTGCACGACGTACCTGCTCGACGAGGACATGGCCGCCGAGCTGACCGGCATCCGCCACCCGAGCATCAACGTCCAGTTCCGCAACCGGCATTACCCGGAACTCTCCCCCGAGGAGACGACCGTCGTCTACGCCACCTATTTCTGTGACATCGCGCCCTGGCGCGCCCTGGACGAGGGGGCGGAGCAGATCAGCCGCACCCGTGGGGGCCAGGAGGTGCACACCTTGCCGGTGCGCCACGGGCGCGGTTACTACGCGGCGAAGCGGCGGGCGCGCATGGCGCTGGTGCGGTTCCTGGAGGAGCGGTACCCGGGGATCGAGGACGCCATCGCGGTGCGCGACGTGTCCAGCCCGCTGACGCAGGTGCGCTACACGGGCAACTACAACGGGACCGTGCTCGGCTGGCAGCCGTTCGTGGAGAGCGGCGAGACGCTCGAAGAGCTGATCAAGAAGCACGGGCCAGGACTGCCGGGTCTTGCGAACTTCTACCAGTCCGGTGTCTGGGCGACGACGGGCGGCCTGATCAGGGCCGCCGCCGCCGGCCGGCACGTCATGCAGTTCATCTGCCGCGACGACGGGCGGCCCTTCACCGCCTCCGTCGACGAGACCGGGCCGCTGCCGACGCACCGCGTCATTCCGGTCGGGGTGCGCGTGCCCCCGCCCGCCCGCGAAGCGGTCAGGACAGCCGTCACCACAGAAAAGGACGCGACATGAAGAGCAAAAAATGGGTGGTCCGCGAGCACGTCGAGGGTGTGCCCGATATCGGCAGGGTCTACGAACAGGTCACCGAGGACGTGGGCGGGAATCTCGCGCCCGACGAGATGCTGCTGAAGACCCTGTACGTGTCGGTCGACCCGTATTTGCAGGGCATCGCGATGGACACCCCGCTCGGTATGCACATGGGGGCCGACTCGGTCATGGAGGTGATCGACGCCGGCCCGCAGGCGGCCCACCGGGTCGGTGACCTGGTGCAGGGGTTCGGCGGCTGGCGCGAGTACCTCGTCAGCAACGGCGAACCGCGGCTGTGGCAGACCGGGACGTTCCCGATGGTCTTCCCCGCCTACCGCCGGCTGGATCCGCAGTGGTTCGACGCGTCGCTGCCCCTGGAGACGGCGCTGAGCGTGATGGGCGGCCCCGGGATGACGGCCTGGGGGACGCTGAGCAAGTTCATGACGATCCGCCCCGACGACACCCTCGTGATCAGTGGGGCTTCGGGCGCCGTGGGGTCGCTGGTCGGCCAGTTGGCCAAGCGCGCCGGGGCGCGGGTGGTGGGCTCCACGTCCACCCCGGAGAAGGCGGAGCATCTGACCCGGCTCGGCTTCGACGAGGTCATCACCTACCGGCACGGTGACGACGCCGACGCGGTGCGGCAGGCGCTCAGGAAAGCCGCGCCTGACGGGGTCGACAAGTACTTCGACAATCTGGGCGGCACCGTGACCGACACGGTGTTCTCGCTGCTCAACGTCGGCAGCCAGGTGGCGGTCTGCTGGCAGTGGGCGACGCAGGTCGGCCGGGAGGGTGTCGGGCCACGCCTGCTGCCCTACATCATGTTCCCGCGGACCACCATCCGCGGCATCTTCTCGCTCGAATGGTTCACGGACGAGAACTGGGCGGCGCTCCACACCGAGTTGGGCGACATGGTCCGCCGCGGCGAGGTCACCTGCGAGCACACCGTCCACCACGGCTTCGACAACATCCCGGCGGCTTACGGGAGCCTGTACCAGGACCGGGCGGCCAGCCGGGGAAAGGTCCTTGTCAAGCTGTGAAGAGGGCGCCAATTCCGTTGCGTGACACCGGAGTTGGCGCCTTGTCGCCTTCCTCCACACCGCCCTACCGCCACGGACAAGGAGGTACCGTGTCCGCCGCAGACCCCACCACGGAAACGGTCGAACAGCCGCTGCTCCCGCTGCACCGCGTGGATTTCGGCGAGTCAGGCCCGCCGCAGCCCACCACTCTGCCCGACGGCAGCCCGGCCTGGCTGGTGACCCGGCACCACGACGTGCAGCAGGTACTCAGCGACACGCGATTCGGCCGGGCCCAGCTCTACGGGCCCGACGCCCCGCCCGTCTCGGACGTGCCCAACCTCGTCAACAATCCCGACCTGCTGTTCAACCAGGACGGGCCCGACCACATCCGGCTGCGCCGCACCTTCCGCCGGGCGTTCACCCCGCGGGCCGTCGCGCGCTGGCGTCCCTGGATCGCCGCCATGGTGGACGGCTGCCTGGACGAACTGGCCCGCAGTGAACCGCCGGTGGATCTGGTCGCCGGTTTCACCCTGCCGCTGCCGATCTCGGTGATCAGTGAGCTGATGGGTCTCGACGCGCGGGCGCAGGGCCGGTTGCGGCACTGGACCAAGTACGCCTTCTCGGACGGTTCCCACTCCCCTGACGAGATCGGCGCCGCGCTGGAGGAGTTCGCCGCGTTCGCCGCCGAACTGATCGGCGAGCGGCGGCGCAACCCCGGCGACGACCTCGTCAGCAGCCTGGTCCAGGCCGGGGACGCGGAGGGCGGCATTCCCGAGGCGCAGCTCGTCAGCCTGGTGTGCGGCCTGGCGGTGGGCGGCCATGACAGCACGATGACGATGCTCGGCAACTGCCTGCTCTACCTGCTCGGTGAGCGGCCGGAGTGCTGGCCGCGCCTGGGGTCGGACGAGAAGGCGGCCGAGTTGGCGGCCGAGCGGCTGCTGCACCTGATCCCGCTGGGCGACGACCGGGGCAGCATCCGCCATGCGTCCGAAGACGCCGAGGTCGGGGGCGTGATCATTCCGGCCGGATCGGTGGTGGTCGCCGACTGCGGCACGGCCAACCGGGATCCCGCCGTCTTCCCGGCCCGGCCCTTCGACGACCTGTTCGCCCCGCTGGAGGGGGCCAACATCGCGTTCGGGGCCGGGCCGCACTACTGCCTGGGTGCCTGGCTGGCCCGGCTGGAGTTGCAGCTCGCGCTGCACGGACTCGCCGCCCGCTTCCCCGGGCTGCGGCTCGCGGAGCCCGTTGAAGGTGTCGAGTGGCGTCTTGGCGCCACCTCGCGCAGTCCGCTGCGGCTGATGGTGACCTGGTAGCACCGGGGCGCCACTCGGACGGTGTGTCCGGGCGGCGCCCCGGGACAGGGCGGCTACTCGAACCGCGAGGTGTCGCCCGCTCCCCGGCGTACGATCTCGGCCTCGTCGCCGGAGAAGTCGATGACGGTGGTCGGCTCGGTGCCGCAGTCGCCCGAGTCGACCACGGCGTCCACGACGTGCTCAAGCCGTTCCTTGATCTCCCAGCCCTGCGTCAGCGGCTCGTCCTCGTCGGGCAGCAGCAGGGTGCTGGAGAGCAGCGGCTCGCCGAGTTCGGCGAGCAGGGCCTGGGCGACGACGTGGTCCGGGATCCGGACGCCGACCGTCTTCTTCTTGGGGTGCAGCAGCTTGCGCGGCACCTCCTTCGTCGCGGGCAGGATGAAGGTGTAACTGCCGGGTGTCGCCGCCTTGATGGCGCGGAACACGTCGTTGTCGACGTGCACGAACTGGCCGAGCTGCGCGAAGTTCTGGCACACCAGGGTGAAGTGGTGGCGATCGTCGAGATTGCGGATCGAGCGGATCCGGTCGATGCCGTCGCGGCTGCCCAGCCGGCATCCCAGCGCGAAGCAGGAGTCCGTGGGATACGCGACGAGCGCGCCGGAACGGATGCTGTCCGCCACTGTGCTGATGGTGCGCCGCTGAGGGTTCTCGGGGTGCACGTCGAAATACTTCGCCATCCGTCGACCCTACGTGATGGGCGCCCGGCACACGGGCCGCGCGGGCGCCGTCGGCGGGGCCGTGCGCCGGGTTCTCTGAGGGGTGGGGTCAGGGGCCGGGGGCGCCGGTGCGCAGGCCGTCCATGACGAGGGTGATGAGGCGTCCGGCGCGGTGCTGCCACGGGCCGTGCGGGTCGATCTGCCACAGTCCTGCGATGGCGAGCAGGAAGTCGTCGGGGGTCACTCCTGGCCTGATGGTGCCGGCCTCCTCGTTCGCCTGGAGGAGGAGGGTGATGGCGGCGGTCACCGGGCCGTGGCCGAGTGCGGCCAGGCAGCCGTGTGCGCTGGTGGCCCGGCGCATCGCGTCGGCCAGGCCGGCCTTGGCCATGGCGTACTGGGCGAGGCGGTCCATCCACTCCCGCAGGGCCTGGTCGGGCGTCCGGGTCGCCAGCAGCTGGGATGCGGCGTCGGCCACCTGCTGGACTTCGTAGCGGTAGACCTCCAGGACGAGGGCCTCGCGGTGGGGGAAGTTGCGGTAGAACGTGGCCTGGCCGACGCCTGCCCGCTTCGCGATGGCGCTGAGGGGGACGTCGGCCGAGCGGGTCAGTTCCGCGAGCGCCGCCTCCAGGATGCGCTCGCGGTTGCGCTGGGCGTCCGAGCGCAGCGGCGCGTCTTTCCTCGGTGGCACTCGTCCTCCTTCCGGGATCCGGGAATCCACGGATGGGCCGATCTTGCTAACCGGACACCTGTCCAGTAAGTTTCACACTAACGGACAGCTATCCGCTTGGATCCACCATAATGGCAGAAGCGGACGGTGCGGACGGCCTGGCGACCGATCGCCCGGATCGGCCCACACCGTCGGAACCGAGGCTTCCGCCGTCCCGCACAGCGCCCGCTCCCCCGAAATGTCTGCCGGAATCAGCACTTCCGCGTTCCCGCGCTCCGACGCCACAGAACGTGCGGCTTCCCGGTTGACTACGTCGGCGACAGGGCTCAGGCTCCGACCCGCACCGCGCCTCATATACGCGAAAGAAGGCTGATCATGGCCCTATCGACGTCCAGCGCCATCACCTTGCACATCAACGGCGAGAAGCACTCGCTGCCGGTCGACCACCGCACCACCCTGCTCGACGCGCTGCGCGAGCGCCTCGACCTGACGGGCACCAAGAAGGGCTGCGACCACGGCCAGTGCGGCGCCTGCACGGTGCTGCTCGACGGGCGCCGGGCCGTCTCCTGCCTCCAGCTCGCGGTGGCCGCCGAAGGGCGGGCGGTCACCACCATCGAGGGCGTGGCGGACGGCGACCGGCTGCACCCGGTGCAGGAAGCATTCCTCGACCTCGACGGCTACCAGTGCGGCTACTGCACGCCTGGGCAGGTCTGTTCGGCCCTCGCGGTGATCGAGGAGCACGCGGCGGGCTGGCCGAGCGCGGTGACCGCCGACGTGTCGCCGGAGGCAGGTCCGCCGGAGCTGACCGCGGAGGAGATCCGCGAGCGGATGAGCGGCAACCTGTGCCGCTGCGGGGCCTACGTGTCGATCGTGCAGGCGGTCGCGCGGGGGGCAGCCGCCACGCAGGAGGCCAACGCACCGGATTCCGGCGGCACTTCGCACGCGGCGGACGCGGCGGTGTCGGCATGAGGGAGTTCGGCTACCAGCGCGCGTCCGACGTACCCGGTGCCGTCGCCCTGCTCGGCGCCGACCCCGACGCGCGTGCCCTGGGCGGTGGCACCAACCTCGTCGACCTGATGAAGACCGGGGTGGAGCGGCCGGCGCAGCTCGTCGACATCCGGGAACTGCCGCTCGACCGGATCGAGGAGACGGCGGACGGCGGTCTGCGCATCGGCGCGACCATCACCAACAGCGATCTCGCCGCCCACCCCGAAGTGCGGCGCCGCTACCCGGCGTTGGCGCAGGCGGTGCTGGCCGGGGCATCGGGCCAGCTGCGCAACATGGCCACCGTCGGCGGGAATCTGCTCCAGCGCACCCGCTGCGGCTACTTCACCGATGTGGCCCAGCCGTGCAACAAGCGCTCCCCCGGCAGCGGTTGCCCGGCCATCGACGGCGAGCACCACAACCACGCGATCCTCGGGGCATCGGCGCACTGTGTGGCCGTTCACCCCTCGGACATGGGGGTGGCGCTCGCCGCCTTCGACGCCGTCGTGCAGTACGAAACGGCGGACGGGCCCGGCGAGTTGGCGCTTGCGGAGTTCTACCTTCCGGTGGGTGACACGCCGCATCTGGAGACCGCGCTGCCGCCGGGCGCGCTGATCACCGGGCTCACCCTGCCGCCGGCCCAGGTCGCCGCCGCCTCCCGCTACCGCAAGGTACGCGAACGCGCGTCGTACGCCTTCGCCATCGGCTCGATCGCCGCGGCCCTGGACGTGCGGGACGGTGTCGTGCACGAGGTGCGCCTCGCCTTCGGGGCGGTCGCGTCCCGGCCGTGGCGGGCCCGGCAGGCCGAGCGGGCGCTGACCGGCGGTCCGGCGACCGCCGATGCGTTCGGCGCCGCCGCCGACGCGGAGCTGGCGGCTGCCGCGACGCTCCCCCACAACGGATACAAGGTCACGCTGATGCGCAATCTCGTGGTGGCCGTACTGACCGAACTCGCCGAGGAGGACGCCCGATGACCACGGTGACGACCGCAACCACCGGCGCCGCGGGGGCCGTCGGCGCCGCGCGCACCCGCCTGGAGGGCCGGGACAAGGTCACCGGCGCCGCGCGCTACGCGGGCGAGGTCCCGTTCGCCGAACTCGCCCACGGCTGGCTGGTGCTGTCCACCATCGCCCGCGGGCGAATCCGCTCCGTGGAGACCGCGCCCGTCCTGGAGATGCCCGGCGTCCTCACCGTCCTGCATCACGGGAACGCGCCGCGCGTCGACGGGGACTACACGGGCCTGCTGGGACGGCCCGACCCGGTCACCCAGGTCTTCCAGCACGACCGGGTGCCGTACGCGGGCTGGCCGGTGGCGCTGGTGGTGGCGGAGACGTCCGAGCAGGCGCGGGAGGCCGCCGATGCGCTGGTCGTGGAGTACGACGAGGAGCCGCACGACGTGGCGTTCGCCGCCGGGCGGCCCGGCACGTACACGCCGGACCCGGAGACGGACAAGGGGGACCTGGAGGCCGAACTCGCCGCGTCCGCCGCGGTCGTGGACGAGGAGTACACCACGCCCGAGGAGCACCACAGCGCGATGGAGCCGCACGCGGCGATGGCACGCTGGGACAGCGGACGCCTCGAAGTCGTCGACTCGAACCAGGGCAGCGGGTGGGTGTCGGACGAGCTGGCGAAGCTGTTCTCCCTCGACCCGGGCTCGGTCCGGGTGCGTTCCGAGCACGTCGGCGGCGCTTTCGGGGCGAAGGGGATCCGGCCGCACCAGGTGTGCGCGGTGATGGCGGCGACCGTCCTGCACCGCCCGGTCCGCGTCGTTCTGACGCGACGTCAGACCTTTTCGCTGGTCGGCTACCGCAGTCCCACCGCGCAGCGGGTCAGGCTCGGCGCCGACGCCGACGGGCGGCTGCGCGCTCTCGACCACCAGGCTCTGAGCGTCACGTCGACGGTGCATGAATTCCTTGAGCGGAGCGCCGATCCGGGGCGGGTGATGTACGACGCCGACGCGCACCACACCGCCAACCGCGTGGTACGGATCGACGTGCCGACACCGACCTTCATGCGGGCGCCGGGTGAGGCGCCAGGTTCGTTCGCGCTGGAGTCGGCGCTGGACGAACTCGCCGAGAAGTGCGGCATCGATCCGATCGCGCTGCGCGCCCGCAACGAACCGGCCGCGGGGCCGGTGTCAGGGCTGCCGTTCAGCAGCCGCAATCTGCTCGCCTGCTTCGAGAAGGGTGCCGCCAGGTTCGGCTGGGCGCAGCGGGATCCGCGTCCCGGTATCCGCCGCGAGGGGCGCTGGCTGCTCGGCACCGGGACGGCCGCCGCGACGTTCCCGTCGGGGGTCGCTCCGTCCACGGCGTCCGTGACGGCGGAGGCGGACGGCGACTTCACGGTGCGGATCGCCGCGGCTGACGTCGGGACCGGGGCGCGGACGGCGTTGACCCTGATCGCCGCGGACGCCCTGGAGGTGGCTCCGGAACGCATCCGCATGAAGATCGCGGACAGCGATTTCGGTCCCGCGTGGGTCGCCGGCGGCTCGATGGGCACCCGTTCCTGGGGCTGGGCGGTGGCCACCGCGGCGGCCGACCTGCGGGAGCAACTGGCCCTGGGCGGCGGCATTCCGCCGCAGGGGATCACGGTCAGGTCCGACACCGCAGAGGCCGTCCAGGCGCTGGCGCAGAAGGAGCGGCATTCCTTCGGGGCGCAGTTCGCCGAGGTCGCGGTGGACGTCACCAGCGGTGAGGTACGCGTGCGGCGGATGCTCGGCGTCTTCGCGGCCGGACGTATCGTCAATCCGCTGACCGCGCGCAGCCAGCTCATCGGCGGCATGATCTGGGGACTCTCCATGGCCTTGCACGAGGAGGCGGTCCGCGACCAGGCGTCGGGCGGGCACGTCGGCGCGGACCTCGCGGGGTATCACTTCGCCGCGAACGCCGATGTGCCGCCCATCGAGGCGGACTGGGTGGACGACCCGGATCCGGACGACCCGGTCGGGATCAAGGGTGTCGGTGAGGTCGGGATCGTCGGGGCGGCGGCGGCCATCGCCAACGCGGTCTGGCATGCGACCGGTGTGCGGCACCGGAATCTGCCGATCCGGCCCGACCGCATCCTTCAGGCGGGTACCGCGGCCCACGGGGCCGGCTGAGCACGGGTACCCGGGGTTCCGCCGCCCTCGTCCGCCGTACACCCGCCCGCACCGGGCCGTGAAGCAGGAGGAGACCGAAATGCTGGACATCGCCGATGAGTTGGCCCGGTGGGTGGCACAGGGCCGGGACTTCGCCGTCGCCACCGTGGTGGCCGTCGGCGGCAGCGCGCCGCGCAGCCCCGGCGCCGCCCTCGCCGTCGACGGCGAGGGCACGGTCATCGGCTCGGTCTCCGGCGGCTGTGTGGAGGGGGCGGTGTACGACCTGTGCGTCCAGGCCCTGGAGGACGGCGGGACGGTCGTCGAGCGGTTCGGCTACAGCGACGAGGACGCCTTCGCGGTGGGCCTCACCTGTGGCGGGGTCATCGACATTCTGGTCACGCCGGTGGGTGCGCAGGCACCGGTGAGACAGGTGCTGGCCGCGGCGCTGCCGGCCGCCGCCCGCGGGGAGGCGGCGGCTCTGGCCCGGGTGACCGAGGGGCCGGCCGAACTGCTCGGCCGTGCCCTGCTCGTGCGGACCGACGGCTCGTACGAGGGCGGGTTCGGCGGGGATCCGGAGCTGGATCTGGCGGCGGCGGGTGAGAGCCGGGCGCTGCTGGCGGCGGGGCGCACCGGTACGTGTGCCGTGTCGGAGAACGGGACGCGCTGCGGGGTGGCGCTGACGCTGTTCGTCGAGTCGAGCGTGCCGCCGCCCCGCATGATCGTTTTCGGTGCGGTCGACTTCACGGCGGCGCTGGTGCGCACCGGCGTGTTCCTCGGCTATCGCGTGACGGTGTGCGACGCGCGGCCCGTGTTCGCCACCCGGGCCCGTTTCCCCGAGGCCGACGAGGTCGTGGTCGACTGGCCGCACCGCTATCTCCAGCGCACCGATACGGACTCCCGCACGGTGCTGTGTGTGCTCACCCACGACGCCAAGTTCGACATTCCGTTGCTGACGGCGGCGCTGCGGATGCCGGTCGCCTTCGTCGGCGCGATGGGGTCGCGCCGCACGCACGAGGACCGGGTCAGGCTGCTCGCCGATGCGGGGGTCACCGCCGATGAATTGGCCGGGCTCCGCTCGCCGATCGGTCTCGATCTCGGCGCCCGTACGCCGGAGGAGACCGCCCTGTCCATCGCGGCCGAGATCATCGCGGCCCGGCAGGGCGGTACCGGCGCTCCGCTGACCGGGTCGCGGACGCCGATCCACCCCGATGTGCACGGGCGGGGGCCCGGCGCGGGCGGGGCGCACGCGGCGGCGTGAGGCGGTGTGGCCGGATGGGCTGAAGGGCCCCGGTGTGCGGGGCCCTTCGCCGTTTTCTACAGCACTCCGGTGCGGAGTGCGAAGGCGACCGCGTGGGTGCGGTTGCGGAGGTTGTGGCGGGCCACGAGTTGGTGGATGACGTTCTTGATGGTGCGTTCCGAGCAGCCGATCTTGCTCGCCACCTCTTTCGTGTTGAGACCGTCGGCGAGCAGCCTGAGCACTTCGACCTCTCTGGCCCCCAGCCCCGCGACGTTGAGTCCGTGCGGGATGAGCGCGTGGTCCCTGATCGCCTCGATCTGGCTGATGAGGCGTTGCTGAATGCCGTCCCCCGCTTTCGTGCGACCGCGTACGGCGGTCACGACGGCGCGCACGATGGCGTTGAAGCTGCTCTTGCGCCGGTACAGGAGGCTGACCAGTCCGAGGCTGATCGCGCGCAGCATGGAATGCTCCGGGAACTCGTTGGCGACGAGGATGACGGGCAGCCTGCGCCCGTCGCCGCTGTTCTCGCGGTGCACACGCTCCACCCGCGTCAGCATGTTCGCGGTCACTTCGTTGGCGAGTACCAGCAGTACGTCGGCGTTGTCGCGCGAGTCCAGGGAGAGCGGGGCGATCTCTTCGTATGAGGTTAAGCGCATGATGGCCCCCTCCTCGGTTATGGGGTCATCTGCGAGCACGGCTACGGTAATCGGCTTTCTCAAGGAATCCCCTTTTGGGCACCCTGCGCAATGGGTCCGCCCATCCCAATGGGAGAACGTTCCCCTACACAGAGCTGTGCGATGCCACACAGGGATAACGGCGCGTATGGACATTACCCCTGCACTCCCCGGGCATGCACGGATCATGTGGTCGCGCTCAATGTAACCCGATGGATTCCCGCATTACTTGGAAAGCGACATAAGTCTCCCCCGCCGGATGGCAGTTCAGGCAATCTATTTTCAGCCAGTCCCTGCCGGGTGCGACGCCGGGGGGTTGACGCGCCGCGCCCCCGGCACCGCCCCCTCGGTGATCACTCCCCGGCGAGAGATTCGACCACCTGTGCGAATTCCGTCATGGCCGATTCATGCACGCTAATGTAGGAAAAACCGTAGCGATCACGCCGTTCTCGCAGTTGGTCCGTGATCTCCTTCACAGAGCCGAGCAGCACCGTCGGCGTGTCGGCTATCTGCGCGGCCGTCAGGTGCGGCATCCGACGGCGCAGCGCCTCCACCGCCTCGTCCCGGCGCGGGGTCACCGACACGGCCTGGACCAGGATGTTCCGCTCGATCTGCGACCCGCGTTCGCCCGCGACGGACGCGAAACGGTCGACCCGTTCCGCGACCGTCTCGCCGTCCAGCAGCTCCAACGCGCCCCGCGTGGCGCCGCGTTTGAGCACGGCGCCGGTGAACGCGACGACATCGGCATGGCGCGCGGCGAGACCCAGGACGCGGTTGCCGTTGCCGCCGATGACCAGGGGCGGCCGGGAAGACGGTTGGGTATCGCCCAGTTCGCGGGGATTGTCCAGGAGCCGGGTCACTTCGGTGACGGTCTCCTCCAGCCGGTCCACCCGGGTTCCGGCCGTGCCCCAGCTCACGCCGGCTTTGTCGAACTCTGAACGCACATAGCCGGTCCCGAGCCCCACTTCGAGGCGCCGATCGGTGAGCCGGTCCGTCGTCCTGACCTCACGGGCCAGCAGAACCGGGTTCCAGAACGCACTGTTGAGGACAAAAGTAGCCACCCGTATGTGCTCGGTCACCGCCGCCGCCGCGACCAGCGCGGGGAACGGGGCCTGCACGCCGAGGTGGTCAGGAACCGTCAGGACGTCGTATCCGAGCGATTCCGCGGCCCGGCATTTTTCCGTCCATTCCTGATGCCCCGTCGCGGAATTCAGGTTTACCCCGAACCGAAATTTCCTCATCAGTTCACTCCGTTCCTTCGCGGCGATTCACAAGGCGCCATGGTGAATACCTGATCCGGCAGCAGGGCCCCGAATCGGTGGAGTACCGCGGCGAGATCACCGGCCAGCTCACCGGCGTCGGCGGCGCGGATACGGTCGCCGCGGTACGCCAGCGATCCCCGCACCGCCGAGCCGCTTTCCGCGAACGTGACGGTGAGCGGGAACTTACTGGTTTCGGTGCGCTGCGCGACGAAATCCACCGGTGTCAGCACGGCGTCGCCGAGCGTCCCCGCCCAGTGCGTCAGGCTGACGCTGTTCAGCAGCACGTCGGCGTACGGCGTGTGCCCCGGCGACCTCGCGGGACGCAGGCCGCGCACCACGTCGTCGAAGGAGGCCGCGCGGTGCTCGAAGGCGCCGATGATCTCTTCCCGCAGGGTCCGCAGCAGCCCGCCGAGCGTCGTGTCACGGGCGCAACGGGAGCGCAGCACCAGGGTGTTCAGGCACGGTCCTATGACGTCGTCGAACGCGGAGCCGCCGCGGTTCGCGACCGGGATGCCGAAGGTGAGGTCGGTGCGCCCGGTCCACCGGTGCAGGGCCGCGGCGACCGCGGTCGCCTGGATCATGAAGGCCGATGCCCGCTCGGCGCGCTGGACGGCGAGCAGTTCCCGCGCCGCCCCGTCCGGGATCCGCAGCCCGATGTTGCCCGCAGGCTCGGGAGAGCGGGGCGCGGACAGGCCGAGCGAACTGGGGGCGCCCGCCAGCCGGTCGCACCAGTACGCCAGGTCGGCGGCGGCCCTGGACTCCTGTTGCTCGGCCGCCACCAGGTCGCGGTACTGGTGGCGGGGCGCCGGTGGCAGCGCCTCCCCCGCGCCCGCCGCCGCGTAGCAGCGCTCCAGCTCCCGTACGAGATGCGGCACCGACTCGCCGTCGAGCACGAGGTGGTGGACGCACAGGGAGAGCACCTGGCGGCGCGGGGCCGTGGTGAACAGCGCGGCGCGCAGCAGCCGCCCGTCCGCCGGCACCAGGTCGCCGGCCGCCTCGTCAGCCCAGTGCCGAAGGCGCTGGTCCTGGGCGGCTGCGGTCATCCCGGTGAGGTCCGTGTGGTCCGCCTCCGGGGTCCACGGCACGGCCACATCCTGGTAGAGGCGGCCGTCGCGGTCGACGAAGCGGGTACGCAGGATCTCGTGCCGGGAGACCAGCAGCGCCAGCGCGCGGCGCAGCCTCGCCGGGTCCAGCTCGCCGGCCACCTCCCAGGACAGCGGCACGTGGTACGTCGCGTGGACCGGGTCCAGGCGCTGCGCCAGCCAGATGCTCTCCTGAAAGCCGGATGCCGGGAGCGGGCCGCCGGGTTCGGGGCGGGCCGCGGGGGCGTCGTCCGGGCCCTCAGGTGCGGGGGCCTGGCCACCGTCGATGAGGCGCACCAGCTCGCCGAAGCCGGGGTGCGAGAAGAGTTCGCGCAGCGAAGGCTCGGTGCCGAAGCGGCGGCCGATACGGGTCAGCAGTGTGGTGGCGAGCAGCGAATGGCCGCCCATTTCGAAGAAGGAGTCATCGGCCGACGCCACCGGTACGCCCAGTACCTGGTGCCAGATCTCGGCGAGCGCGACGGCGGTGGGCGAGGTGAGGGGCGAGGGCGCGGCGGCCTGCGGGAGGGGCGCGCCGGGTTCCGGTGCGGCGGCGCGCATCCCCTGGCCTGCGGCGGCCGTCTCGTCCGGGGTCGGGACGCTGACCGCGGGCAGCCGCGCCTGGCCGTCGGCGAGGGTGCCGTACGGGGCGGCGACCATGTCGGCGACGACGGCCAGGTGGTCGCGTGCCAGCGACGTGAGCAGGTCGGGGGCGACGGTGCCGTGCGGGTCCTTCCACAGCATCCGGCTGCCCCTGCCGTCCTCGGCGAGCAGGACGGTCAGCCGGTGGTCCGCCACGTCGGTCAGGTCCCGCAGGCTCAGCTCGGCCCGCGCGTCGCCGCCCGCGAACTCCATCCGGGTCACGTCGGCGCCGTCCTGTGTGCTGTCGCCCGTGTGGTGCCCGAACTGGAGGTACTGGAAGACGACCTGGTGGGTGCGGTCCCGGTCGTCCGGCGCCGACAGGCCAGCCGCGCGCAGGATCGCCGACTGCGGCAGGTCGCCGTGTCCGGTGCCTTCCCGCACCTGGGCGCGCAGGCCGGTCAGCAGGTCGGCGTAGGTCCGGTCGCCGGGGAGCCGTTCCCGGAACGGCAGGACGTTGACGAAGAAGCCGATCCGGCGGGCGAGGGCGGGGTCGGACCGTCCGTGGTAGGGCGCCGAGACGATGAGATCGTCGGCGGCGGTGTGCCGGTGCAGGGTCACGAAGAGGGCCGCGAACATGACCGTGAAGTAGGTGACGCCCAGCTCGGCGGCCAGCTTCCGTACGCGAATGACGAGTTCCGGGTCGATGGGGCACGGCAGCTGCTGGTGGCCGCCCTGGTCCGACCGCACCGGCAGCGGACGGGCCGGCGGCGGGTCGGCCAGCGCCGTGCGCCAGTACTCCCGGTGCGGTGCGCCGCCGTCCCCGAGTGCCAGTTCCCAGGAGCGCCGGGCGTGGGCGATGACGGGACGCGGGTCGTCCGGCCCTTCGAGGGGGTGCCCGGCGTAGGCGCGGCGCAGCTCTTCGCAGAGGAAGGGGATCGACGCGCCGTCCAGGACCAGGTGGTGGACGGTCAGCAGGAACACGGTGAAGTCCGGGCCGCGCAGCACCTCAGCCCGCGCCAGCGGCCCGCGGTGCAGGTCGAAGGGGGTGCAGGCCGCCACGACTGCCGCGTCGCGGTCGCCGTCGACGGTGCGGAAGGCGAACGGTACGGGGTCCGTACCCGCCCAGGTCAGGCGGGTGCCGGTGGGGGCGCGGTCGACGCGGGCGCGCAGCAGCGGGTGCCGCCTGGTCAGCTCGGCGACGGCGGCCCGCAGGCGCTCGGTGTCCAGGTCGCCGGTGACGTCCATGGCCAGCGGGATGAGGTGTTCCCGCTGGTCGGGGTCGCGCTCCCAGGAGATCCACATGGCCTCCTGCACGGCGGAGAGCGGCAGCGCGTCGCCGGGCGCGGCCCAGCCGGTGCGGCGCGGGGCCGACCGGTCGCCGCTCGGGCCTGCCACGGCTTGTCCAGGCTCAGCCACGGGTCCTCCAGGCGTGGGATCTCGGGGTGCGGGGGCTTGGGGCGCGGGTCATGACAGCTGCTCGGCGAGGGCGCGCTTGTCGGTCTTCCCCGAAGGGCTCAGCGGCAGTTCGGGCACGGATACGAAGCGGCGGGGCACCATGTAGGCGGGCAGCGCGGCGCGGGCGCGGGCCGCGAGGCGTTCGGCCAGGTCGTCCCCGGTGCCGGACGCGTCGGTCACCGGTGCGTAGAAGGCGGTGAGCATGCGTTCGCCGATGCGGCTGGTGACCGGCACGACCACGAGGTCCTTGACGCCTTCGGTGGTGCGCAGCGCGGCCTCGATCTCGCTGGTCTCGATGCGGTAGCCGTTGATCTTCACCTGGTCGTCGGCGCGGCCCGCGAACTCCCACGAGCCGTCCGGGAGTGCCAGCGCCAGGTCACCGCTGCGGTAGTAGCGCCGTGCGGTGCCGGTGCCCGCCACGTCGAGCAGCGGGTAGCGCTCGTCGGTCAGCTCCGGCCTGCCCAGGTAGCCGATGGCCAACTGGTCTCCGGCGAGGCAGAGTTCGCCGATGCGCCCGGGAGGGGTCCGGCCGCCCCACTCGTCGAGCAGTTCCACGTCGAGGCCGTCGAGCGGACGGCCGATGTTGAGTTCCGGGTCGGCGCTCGCGCGGGGCGGCGCGGCCGGGTCGGCCGGGGCAAGACCCGCGCGGGCGCCGGCGGACGGCGCGTCGGTCTCGGACTCGGGCAGCCGCCGGTAGGTGGCGAACACCGTGGTCTCGGTGATGCCGTACATGTTGAAGAACTCGGCCCGCCTGCCGTGGACTTCGCGCCAGCCGCGCACCGCTTCGAGGTCGACGGGCTCGCCGCCGAAGATGACGTACCGCAGCGGCAGGTCCGCTCCCCCGCCGGCCGCAGGCTCGCGGGCCACCGCCGAGCGGGAGAGGTAACGGAACACCGAGGGCACCTGGTTGAGTACGGTGACGCGCTCGGCCACGATGAGGTCGAGGAAGGCTTCGGGTGAGCGGGCGACATCGGCGGGCACCACGACAAGGCGGGCACCGTGCGACAGCGCGCCCCACATCTCCCAGACGGAGAAGTCGAAGCAGGGCGAGTGGAAGAGCGTCCACACGTCGTCGCCGCGCAGCTCGAAGACCTGGTCGCAGGCGGCCAGCAGCGCCGTGACGTTCCGGTGGGAGACCTCGACGCCCTTGGGGTTGCCGCTCGATCCGGAGGTGTAGATGACGTAGGCGGGCATGCCGGGGGTGACCTGCACCCGGCCCGGTTCGAGGGGCGGGTGGGCGCGCACCGCTTCGCCGACGGTGACGACGGTGGCGTCGGGCAGTGCGTCGGCGGTGTCCTGGTCGGCCAGCACCAGGTCGAGGGAGGCGTCCTGCGCCATGTACCGCACCCGGTCGGCCGGGTAGGAGGGGTCCAGCGGTACGTAGGAGCAGCCGGCCTTCAGTACCGCGATCACCGCGGCCACCACGTCGTTCCCGCGCCGCAGGTAGAGGCCGATGCGGGAGCCGGGTGCGGGCGCGTGCGGCAGGATGGCGGACGCCAGCCGGGCGGCGCGGTCGTTCAGTTGGGCGTAGGTCAGGGTCTCCTGGCCGTCCGACACGGCGGGCGCGTCAGGGGTGCGCGCCGCCTGTTCTTCGAATATCCGGTGAAGACAGAGCTGTGACAGCACGTGCTGCTCTCCTCCTCGTGAGGGCTGGGCGGACGGGTGCCGCCCCGGTCGGCGGTCGGGTCAGGAACGCAGGCTCTTGGGCCGCAGGTCGGTCCATGCGGTGGCGATGTGGGACAGGCAAGCGGACTTGGCGCCGGTCACCGGCAGGGCGTCCCAGCCGTCGGGCGCGGGCCGGTCCGCCGGCCAGATCGAGTACTGGTCCTCGTGGTTGCGGACCACGGTGTACTGGCGGTCGTCGTCATCGAACATGGGTGACGCGGTCCTCTCCGGTGCGGGGTGCGGGATGTGCCGGCCGGCCTGGCCGGGCGGGTGCGAGCAGTTCGGCGCGGATCAGCGACAGCATGTCGGCGCCCTCGGGTCCGGTGAGGAAGAAATGTCCGCCGGTCAGCTGCCTGACGAGGAACTCCCGTGCCGTATGCCGCTCCCAGGCGGCGAGTTCGGGCCCGGAGACCAGGGCGTCGGTGGTGCCGCCGAACGCGCTCAGGGGAATGTCGAGCGGGGGCCGCTCGCGGTAGGCGTAGGTGAAGTCCAGTTCGAAGTCGGCGCGCAGGGCGGGGAGTGCCAGCTGCCGGATCTCCGGCCTGGCCAGCACTCCGGGTGGGGTGCCGCCGATGCGGTCGAGGAAGCCGAGCAGTTCGTCTTCCGGCAGGTCGTGGCAGGAGACCTGGGCGCTTCCCAGGTGGGGTGCCTTGTGCGCCGCCACGATCAGCCCGGTCAGCGTGTTGCCGGGCAACTGCCGGATGCGGGCGGCCACTTCGTACGCGATCAGCGCGCCGAGGCTGTGGCCGAAGAGGACCATGGGGCGGTCGGATGTGGCGTGCAGTTCCTCGGCCAGCGCGTCGGCGAGCGGTTCCATCCGGCGGAAGGGGTCTTCGCGCAGCCGCCCGCCGCGCCCCGGCAGCTGGACGGCGCAGACCTCGACGTCGTCGGGGAACTGGGCCGACCACGGGTGGTACATGGCCGCCGAGCAGCCCGCTCCCGGCAGGCAGACCAGGCGTATCCGGGCGTCGGGGCGCGGCGGGAAGCGCAGCAGCCAGGGGCTTTTCACGGGGCCTCCGCGGGTGCGGCGGCCCGCTTCAGGTGGGCCGCGAGGTCCTGGACGGTGGGGTGGTGGAAGATGTCGCCGACCCGCAGCGAAAGACCGGCCTCCCGTGCCCTGTGCACCAGTTGGATGCTCTTGAGTGAGTCCCCGCCGATGGCGAAGAAGTCCTCGGTGACCCCGGTGTGCGGGCGCCCCAGCACCTGCGACCAGATGCGCACGAGCGTCGCCTCGACGTCGTCCGCGGGTTCCGCCGGTTCTTCGGCGGTGGCCGGCGGGGCGGCGGGTCCGGCGTCCGGCAGGGCCGCGCGGTCGACCTTGCCACTGGCGTTGAGCGGCAGGCGGGGCAGGACGAGGAACCGCGCAGGGACCATGAAGCCGGGCAGGCGGTCGCGCAGATGGCCGCGCAGTGCGGCGGCGAAGGCGTCGTCGTCGGGGTGATCCGCCGCCTGCGCCGCCTCGTTCCGTACGAGGTAGGCGTGGAGTTCGGGCGATGCGGCGCCGTCGGGGCGGGCGGCGATCACGGTCGCCTCGCGTACATCGGGGTGGGTGCGGATCACGTTCTCGATCTCGCCGGGTTCGATCCGTACGCCGCGGATCTTGACCTGGTGGTCGTTGCGGCCCAGGAAGTCGAGTCCCGCGTCGGGCCGCCAGCGCACCAGGTCACCGGTGCGGTACAGGCGGGCGCCCGGCACCCTGCTGTAGGGGTGCGGGACGAACCGGTCGGCGGTCAGGGCGGGCTGGCCCAGGTAGCCGCGGGCGAGCCCGGTGCCGCCGAGGTACAGCTCGCCCGGCACACCCACGGGCACCGGCCGCAGCTCGCCGTCGAGCACGTACACCTCGGCGCCCGCGATCGGACGCCCGATGGACACCCGCGGATCGCCGGTATCCCCGTCGGCGTCCCCCGCCGTGCACTCCCCTTCGGTGACCTCGATCGACGCCTCGGTCGGCCCGTACGCGTTGAACAGCCGGACGGGCAGCCGCTCCAGGCAGCGGTCGCGTGAGGCGGGGGGCAGTTCCTGGCCGCTGCACAGGACCCGCCGCAGCGAGGCGCAGCGGTCCAGACCGGGCTCTTCGAGGAACGCGGCGAGCAGCGGCGGCACGAAGTGCACGGTGGTCACCCGCTCCCGCTCGATCAGCTCGACGAGGTAGGTGGGGTCACGGTGCCCGCCCGGGGCGGCCACCACGAGCGTGGCCCCCGTGGTCAGCGGCCACAGCAGCTCCTCGACCGACACGTCGAAGGTGGCGGGGGTCTTGTGCAGCACCCGGTCCGACGCGTCCAGGCCGTGGGTGTCCTGGAGCGTGCGGACCCGGTTGGCCAGGCCACGGTGCGGGACACCCACCGCCTTGGGGGCGCCGGTGGAGCCCGAGGTGTGGATGACGTACGCGAGGTGGTCGGGGCCGACCGGTGCGGGGGCCGGGCCGGGGTGCGGGGCCGCGTCCCAGGGGAAGGTGTCGACGGCCGTGACGGGTACCCCGGCGACGGCGAGTACGGGGGCCAGTGCCCGGGTGGTGAGGATGTGGGCGGCGCCGGCGGCGCGGAGCATGTCCACCAGACGGGCCGGCGGGTCGTCGGGCGACAGCGGAAGATGGGCCCCGCCGCCCGCCATCACACCCAGGACCGCGGTGACCAGGTCGCTGCCGCGCGGCAGGCAGACCGCTACCGGCGCATCGGGTGTGACGCCCCGCCCGGCCAGGTGCGCGGCCAACGCGCTTGCCCGTGCGTCGAGTTCGGCGTAGCCGAGCTGCCGGTCCTCGAAGACCACGGCGGTGGCGTCAGGGGTCAGGCGGGCCTGGCGGGTGACGGCCTCGTGCACCGGGCCTTCCCACGGGTGCGCGGGCGCGGTGCTGCTCCAGCCGTGCAGCAGCCGTGCGGTCTCCTCCTCGTCCGTCAGGGAGAAGCCGGAGCAGGGGGTGCCGGGTGCGTCCAGGGCGGTGTGCAGCACCTGGCGGAACTGCCGTGCCAGGCGGGCGACGGCCGGCTCGTCGAACAGTTCCGTCCGGTAGCGGAAGGAGCAGTCGGCGCCGTCCTGGTGCGGCCTGATCTCCAGCCACAGGTCCGTGAAGGTCGTCCGCGGGCTCACCGGGAAGAGTTCCGTGGCCAGTCCGGGCAGGCCGGGCGGGGTCAGCGGCTGCTGGAGCGCGAACATCGCCTGGAACAGCGGGTCGTGGCTGCGGGCGCGTTCCGGCCCGAGTTCGGTGACGATCCGCTCCAGGGGGACGTCCTGGCGCGGGAAGGCGTCGAGGGCGCTGCGCCGGACCCGTCGCAGCAGCTCGTCGAACGAGGGGTCGCCCGTCAGGTCGATGCGCAGCGGCAGGGTGTTGACGAACATGCCGATCAGCGGGGCGAGTTCGGGCCTGGCACGGCCGGCGCTGGGGCTGCCGATGACCAGGTCTTCCGCGCCCGAGAGGCGGGAGAGCTGGAGGGCGAACGCCGACAGGAGCAGCATGAAGGGGGTGGCCTTGTGCGCCTGGGCTGCGGCCCGTACCGCCTGCCAGGTCTCCGTGCTGATCGTCACGGTGTGGGACGCGCCGTCGAAGCCCTGGACGGCGGGGCGGGGGGCGCTGGTGGGGAGTTCGAGGAGCGCCGGTGCGCCGTCCAGCCGGGTGCGCCAGTGGGCGAGCGCGTCCTGCGACCTGGTGTCCGTGAGGTCCCGGTGCTGGCGGGCCGCGTAGTCCCCGAACTGGAGGGGAAGCGGCGCCAGTTCGGGTGCGCGGCCGGCCGTCTGCGCCGCGTACAGCTCGGCGAGTTCCGTGAAGAGGCGGTCCATGGACCAGCCGTCGCACACGGTGTGGTGGCAGATGACGGCGAGCACGTGGTCCTGGTCGTCGAGGCGCACCAGGTGGGTCCTGATGAGGGGGCCTTCGGCGAGGTCGAAGGCGCGCTCGGTCTCCGACTCGATGAAGGCCCTGGCCTGTTCGGCGCGGTCGGCGGCGGGCCGTCGCGTCAGGTCGGTGACGGGGAGGCCGAGGTCGAGGCGGGGCGTCACGTGCTGGCGGGGCTCCCCCGCCGCGTCGGCCGTGAAGACGGTGCGCAGCGCCTCGTGCCGGGCCACGATGCGGTTCAGGGACCGGTGCAGCGCGGCCTGGTCGAGTGTGCCGCGCAGCCGCAGGGCGGCCACGAGGTTGTAGGCGCTGTTGCCGGGGTCGAGCTGGTCGAGGAACCACAGCCGCCGCTGGGCGAAGGAGGCGGGCAGGTTCCTGCTCGCGCCGTCCTCGCCCGCCGCGTCGGCGGGTTCCGTGAGCAGAGCGGTCAGGTCCGTCATGATTCCCCCCGCGCGTCGTGGTGGTGGCCGGACTCGGGCGCGGTGCCGGCGGCGGCCCGGAGGTCATCGACGACGCGGGCGAGGCCGCTGGCCGTCGGGTGCTCGAAGACGTCCTCCAGGGACATCGCCACCGCGAACCGCTCCTCGATGAGGGCGACGAGTTCGACGGCCGCGAGGGAGTCGCCGCCGTACTCGAAGAAGTCCGGGTCGGTGACGTCGTCGGCCGTGCCGAGCACCTGCTGGAAGAGGCCGAGCAGGGTGGTGTCGCCCGCGTCCTGCGCCGCGGGTGCCGCGTCGGATGTGTCCGGGGCCGCGGTGGCCGCGGGGCGGGGCTCGGGCCGCACCAGGTGGTGCTGCCGCTCGAACGGGTAGGTGGGCAGCGGCACCCGGCGCCGGTCGGTGCCGGTGTGCAGGCGGCTCCAGTCGACACTCGCGCCGTTCTGCCAGGCGCGGCCGGCCGCGTCGAGGAGGGCGGTGAGCGGGCCGCCGCCCTGCGGGTCGGTACCGATCTCCAGGTGGAGGCGGCCTGCGGTGTCAGGCAGCGGGCCGTCGTCGGGCCGCTGGGTGCCGGTTTCCAGGAGCGCCGTCCAGAAGGCGGGGTCGGCCGCCTCACCGGCCGTCACCGGGGCGCCGGTCGCGGGGTTGGTCCAGGGCACATCGGGGGTGCGCCAGGTGGCCGCGCCGACCGCGTCCCGCAGGGCGTCCGCGCCCCGGGGTGCCGCGAGGGCGATGGCCAGCGCGTCGGCGAGGGGCAGCGCTCCGGCGACGCTCGCGGCGGCCGGTGCGCCGTGCCCGTGGCCCGTGACGTTCGCGGGGGTCACGCCCCACTCCATGAGCGTGCGGGCCAGCGCGTATTCGACGGTGAGGTGCGCCGCCCCGGCCACCGGAGCGGGCGCGGCGTCAGGTGCGGTGCCGGGCCGCCCGGCGTCGTCCGTGCCGAGCAGCCCGCTGACGTCGCGGGCGGTGGCGGCGGGCAGGGCCTGGAGGCAGGCGTCGAGCGCGGTGCGGAAGGCCGGGACGGTCGCGTACAGGGAGCCGATGACCGCGGCGTGCCGGGCGCCGCGGCCCGGGAGGGAGAAGGTGACGGGGCGTTCGCCGGTGTGCTCCGCCGCGGCCGGTGCCGCGAGCGCCGCGCGTGCCTGGGCGTGGTCGGCGCAGACGACGTGGCGGCGGTGGGCGAAGGTGTGGCGTCCCAGTTGGAGGGTCCTGGCGACGGCGTCCAGCGGCAGTTCCGGGTGCCGGCTCAGGTGCTGCGACAGCCGCTCGGCCATGGCGTCCAGGGCTGTGGGGGTGCGGGCCGACAGGACGAGCAGCTGCTCGGCGGGGGCGGGCGTGGCCGCGGCGGGGGCGGGCAGCGGCGCCTCTTCCAGGACGACGTGGGCGTTGGTGCCGCCGATGCCGAAGGAGCTGACGCCGGCCCGGCGCGGGAGCCGTCCTGTCTCCCACTTGCGGGCCCGGGTGACGACCTGGAAGGGGGTGGCCGCGAAGTCGATGCGGGGGTTGGGTCCGGTGAAGTGCAAGGTGGCGGGGAGCGTGCCGTCTTCCAGGGCGAGCACGGTCTTGATGAGGCCCGCGATGCCGGCCGCGGTGTCGGTGTGGCCGATGTTCGTCTTCACCGAGCCCAGTGCGACGGTGCCTTCGCCGCCGTGCGCGGCGCCGCCGAACGCCTCGGTCAGCGCGGTGACTTCGATGGGGTCGCCGACGGGGGTGCCGGTGCCGTGCGCCTCGATGTAGGAGATGTCGTCGGGCGAGATGCCGGCGGCGAGGTGGGCGCGGCGGATGACTTCGGACTGGCCGCGCACGCCGGGGGCCGTGTAGCCCGCGCGGTCGTGCCCGTCGTTGTTCACGGCCGAGCCGCGGATCACGGCGTGGATGTGGTCGCCGTCGTCGAGCGCGTCGCGCAGGCGGCGCAGCACGACGACGCCGGCGCCGTCACCTGCGACGATGCCCCGGGCGTCCTGGGAGAAGGTGCGGCAGTACCCGTCGGCCGACATGGTGCCGCCCTCGCGGTGCCAGTAGCCGGACAGCGGCGCGCGCAGGGTGACGCCGCCGGCCAGCGCGGTGTCGCACTCGCCCGCGAGCAGGGCACGGCTCGCTTCGTGCACGGCGACCAGGGAGGTCGAGCAGGCGGTCATGACGGCCACGCTGGGTCCGGTCAGGCCCAGCGTGTAGGAGACCCGGGTGCACAGGTGCTCGGGGTCGTTGGCGAGGCTGAGGGTGAGGTCGTCCACACCCGAGAAGCGGTCGGTCCTGTTCCGTATCACCGTGGCGTAGCCGTTGCGGCCCGCGCCCGCGTACAGGCCCGTGGTGCCCGGGACGGCGCGCGGGTCGTATCCGGCCCGCTCCAGCGCTTCCCAGGCGCACTCCAGGAAGATCCGGTGCTGCGGGTTGAGCAGTTCGGCGTCGCGTCCCGAGACGCCGAAGAACGCGGGGTCGAAGTCCCCGATGTTCTCCACGACGCCGTGGCGGCGTACGTAGCGCGGGTCCGTGAGCCGCTCCGGGTCGTCGCCCCACTCCCGCAGTTCGTCGGCGGTCAGAGTCCGTACGCCGTCGGTGCCCGACACCACGTTGTCCCAGAACTCCTCCGGGGTGGTGGCGCCGGGGAAGCGGCAGGCCATGCCGACGACGGCGAGGTGGGTGTCCTCGTCGCCGTACGCGAGGCCGTCGTCGTAGGAGTGGGGGTTCTCGTTGCTGTGCTCGGCGGTCACTGTCGTTCAGCCCTTCCGTGAGTGGGTACGCGCCCGCATCGCCGTCAGCCGGGCCGTGCCGCGGCGGCGGCGCTCGACGGCGCCGTCATCGACGCCGGTGCGGCCGGGGGTGTGGCCTTCGGCGCCGGTCAACTGCCGGGCGAGGGTGGCGATGGTCGGGTACGCGTAGAGGTCGGCGATCCGTACGGGGGTGCCCAGTTCGGCGGCGAGCCGGTCGCGGACCGACGCCAGGAGCAGCGAATGGCCGCCCACGTCGAAGAAGTTGTCGTCGGTCCCGAAGGAGTCGTGGCCGAGCGCCTGCGCCCAGACGCCGCTGATCAGGCGCTCCAGCGGCGCCTTCGCCGACCGGCGGGCGGCTTCGGGCGGCGCGGCGAGTTCCGGGGCGTCGGCGGGCAGCGCGGTGCGGTCGACCTTGCCGTTGGCGGTCAGCGGCACCGACGTCAGCAGGAGGTAGCGGCGCGGGTGCATGTGGCGCGGCAGGTGCCTGGCGGTGTGGTCGTGGAGCCCGGCGAGGTCGGGGGTGGATCCGTCGGCGGGCACCAGGTAGGCGGCGAGTTCGGTTCCCGCGCCGTCGTTGCCGGTGGCCACCACGACCGCTTCCCGTATGCCGGGGTGGGCGCGCAGCACGTTCTCGATCTCGCCCGGTTCGATGCGGATGCCGCGGACCTTGACCTGGTGGTCGTTGCGGCCGAGGAAGTCCAGGCTGCCGTCGGCCCGCCAGCGTACGAGGTCGCCCGTGCGGTAGAGCCGTGCGCCGGGTGACGTGGCGTAGGGGTGCGGGACGAACCGGTCGGCGGTCAGGGTGGGTTGGCCCAGGTAGCCGCGGGCCAGGCCGGCCCCGCCCAGGTACAGCTCGCCTGGCACACCCACCGGGACCTGCCGCAGCTCCGCGTCGAGTACGTACGCCTCGGTGCCCGCGATGGGGCGGCCGATGCCGGGCAGCGCCTGGTCCGCCGCGTCCTGCGCGGTGACCTCTCCCGAGGTGGCGACGACCGTGTTCTCGGTCGGGCCGTAGTTGTTGAGCAGGCGGAAGGGCAGCGGGTGTCCGCCGGTGCCGTGCAGCCGGTCGCCGCCGGTCAGCACGGACCGCAGCGCGGAGCCCGCGGGCCACGGCGTGGCGGTCATCCGCTCCAGGAGGGGGGTGGGCAGGAACGCGGTGGTGACCTGCCGTTCGGTCAGCCAGGTGCGGAGTTCGGACGGCGACAGGACGGTTTCGGCGTCGGGTACTTCCAGGCAGGCGCCGGCGGTCAGCGCCGACCAGATCTCCCAGACGGACGCGTCGAATCCGGGTGCCGCGATCAGGGTGCTGCGGTCGCCGGGCTCCAGGCCGAATGCGGTGCGGTGCCAGGCCACCAGGTTGGCGAGCGCGTGGTGTTCGACCATGACGCCCTTGGGTGTGCCGGTGGACCCGGAGGTGTACATGACGTAGGCGAGGTCGTCGGGCCCGGCGTCCGGCACGGGGCCCGGTTTCCCGTCCGCCTCCCGGTCCCCCAGGTCCTGGAGGGCGCCGACGGTGTGCACGCGGTCCGCCGCGAGCCCCGCGGCGGGTTCCTGGCCGGCCACGACCAGCAGCGGGCGCGCCTCGGCGAGGATGGCGTTCAGCCGGGACGCGGGGTGCGCGGGGTCGAGGGAGACGTAGGCGGCGCCGCTCTTGAGCACGCCGAGCTGCGCGGTCACCAGGTCCGCGCCGCGGGGCAGGCAGGTCGCCACGAGCGTGCCTGGCCCCGCGCCCGCCGCGCGCAGCCCCGCCGCGAGCCGGTCGGCCGCGCGGTCGAGTGCCGCGTACGTCAGGCCGCCTTCGCCGGTCCGCACCGCGGGGGCGTCCGGCCGGTCGTGGGCCCGGCGTGCGAAGAGCCGGTCGATGCGCTCGGGTTCCGGCGCGGCCGGACGCCCTGAGGTACCTGACCAGTCGTGCAGCGCCTGCTCCTCGTCGACGCCGAGCACGGGCAGGTCGCCCACCGGGGTGTCGGGCGCGGCGAGTGCGGCGGACAGCAAGCGGGTGTAGCGGTCGCCGATGAGCCCCGCGGTCCGGCCGTCGAAGAGGCCCGTCTGGTAGCCCACCCAGCCCTCGGTGCCCTGCCGGTTGCCTGCCAGGTGCAGGGCCAGTTCGTACTTGGCGGTGGTGGTGGGCAGCGGGAGGGGCGAGCATTCCAGGCCGGGGAGGAGCGCGGCGCCCGGGGCGGGCAGGTCCTCGTAGGTGACCACGGTCTGGAAGAGCGGGTGGCGCGCGGTCGAGCGGTCCGGTTGCACCTCCTCGACCAGGAGTTGGAAGGGCAGGTCCTGATATTCGTGCCCGGCGAGGAAGGCGTCGCGGACCTGGTGCAGGAGGGTGGCGAAGGTGGTGTCCGGCGCGCAACGGATGTGCAGCGGCAGCATGTTCACGAACAGCCCGACGGTGCCCTCGACCTCCAGCGTCGTACGGCCGCTGACCGGTACGCCGATGACCAGGTCGGGTGCGGCGGACATCCGGGAGAGCAGCACCGCGTAGGCGCCGAGCAGGGTGATGAAGCGGGTGACGCGGTAGCGGGAGGCGACGGTGTCGAGCTGCGCCCCGAGCTGCGGCGGGAAGGTGACCGGGTGGCTGTCGCCGTCGAAGCACTGCGTCGGGGGGTGTGGCCGGTCGGTCGGCAGCGGCAGGCGCAGCGGGGCGCCGGCGAGTTCGGCCCGCCAGTGGTCCAGCGCCTCGCGGCGCCGCGGCCCGGCCAGCAGCCGGCGTTCGGCGGCGACGTACTCCCGGTACGAGTGGGCCGGTTCGGGCAGCGGATCGGGGCCGCCGGTGCGCAGGGCCTCGTACTGGAGGGACAGTTCCTGGTCGATGATGCCCATGGACCAGCCGTCGACCACGATGTGGTGGAAGGTGAGGACCAGCGCGTGGTCGTCGTCGGCGAGACGTATCAAGTCGGCGCGGAACACCGGGCCTTCGGCCAGGTCGAACGGTGCCAGGGCGGCGCGGTGCACCGCTGCGGCCAGTTCCGTCTCGCGCGTCGCCTCGGGTGATCCGCCGAGGTCGGTCAGGCGGAGCGGCACCGCTGTACCGGGGGCGATCCGCTGGACGGGGGTGCCGTCCACGGTCGGGAAGGTGGCGCGCAGCGCGTCGTGCCTGGCCACCAGCCGGTCGATGGCTCGCTGGAGTGCGTCCGTGTCGAGCGGTCCGCGCAGGCGGGTGGCTCTGGGCACGTTGTACTCATTGCCGTCGGGCCTCAACTGCCATAGGAACCACAGGCGTTGCTGGGCCGACGACAGCGGGGAGACCGCGTCGTCGCTCATTCCGGCGTACCCCCCTCGGGGCCGCGCCGCCGCACCACGAATTCGGCCAGCTCGTCGACGGTGGGCCCTTCGAAGAAGTCCGCCATCGGGACCTCGACCTGGAGCGTCCTGGCGATACGGGCGATGACCTGCGAGGCCGTCAGCGAATGGCCGCCCAGCTCGAAGAAGTTGTCGTCGCCGCTCAGCACGTCGATACGGAGGACCTCTTGCCAGATCTGGCTGATCGCGGTCCGCACACTCTCGCGTGAGATCTGCTGCGTTGGCTCGGCCTGGGAAACCATGGCCACAAGCCCCCTTCCGGCTCTGGAGGATAAGGGGGGTTTCCTGGCTTATCGCGTGAAACCTCTGCCCTGATCACACGATGTACGGCGGCCGGGCAAGACCCAACTGCCGCGCCCGAAGGGGAAACGATCTCTGCACTGTCGGGCAGCCCACCCCGCCCGCCTGCGCCCTCCGCCTTCCCCCGCCGGTCCTGAACACGACGAAGCCCCCGCCGAACCGGGTCGGCGGGGGCTTCGTCGTGTTCTGCGGAGCGCGGTGTCCCGGCGGTCAGCCGCCCCCTCCCGCGATCAGGGTGTGCAGGACGGCCTGGGCCGTGGGCAGCCGGTTCGCCGCCTGGCGCCAGACCAGCGACTGCGGGCCGTCGAGCACGTCCGACGTGATTTCCTCGCCCCGTACGGCGGGCAGGCAGTGCAGGACGACGGTGTCCGCGCCCGCCTGGGCCAGGAGTGCGCCGTCGACCCGGTAGTCCGCGAAGCGGCGGACGCGTTCCGCCCGCTCCTGCGGACGGTCCATCGGCACCCAGACCTCCGCGTAGACGGCGTCGGCCTGCCGGACCGCCGCCACCGGATCGGTGGTGAACTCCACCGAACCGCCCGTCCGCTGCATCGTCCTGCGGGCCGCGGCGACCAGGTCACGGTCGGTTTCGTAGCCGGGCGGTGCGGCGATGGTGAGGTGCATGCCCACACCGGCGCAGGCTTCCAGGAACGAGTTGCAGGTATTGCTCCTGCCGTCCCCGATGAACGCGGCCCGGAGGCCGGCCGGCGTCCCGAAGTGCTCGGTCAGCGCCAGCAGGTCGGCCAGCGACTGGCACGGATGGTGGTCGTTGGACAGGGTGTTGACGACGGGAACCGTCGCGATGCCCGCCAACCGCTCGACCGTGCCGTGCTCGAAGGTGCGCAGCGTGAGGGCGTCGAGGTAGGAGGAGAGGACGCGCACGGTGTCCTCCCAGGTCTCCCCGTGCCCCAGCTGCATCTCCTCCTTGTTCAGCATGACGGTGGTCATGCCCAGCCGGTGGGCCGCCACCGCGAGCGAGACGCGGGTACGGGTCGACGGCTTCTCGAAGCTGCATCCCACCGCCGCGCCGCGCAGGCTGTGCTGCCAGGCCAGCGGCTCCCGCTTCATGCGGGCGGCGAGGTCCAGAACGGCGGCCAGCGCCATCGGGTCGAAATCGCTGACCCGCAGCAGATGCGCCGGGGTCCTGCCTGCGGTGTCCGCGTCGGCGGGCCGGTCCGCGGCGTCCGTTCGTGGCAGGGTCATGGGCACGCTCCTGGCTCGCCGGCTCTTTCGGTCCGAAGCCAGCGTGCCGCCGGGCGGGCCCCGGGGCGCGCCGGGCGGCGCGGACAGGTGAACCGGCCGGCACCCGGTGCCGTGCAACCCTTGCGCAACCTTGCGGGGCGTTGACTGGGGCCATGAGCCGTGACGGCGGCCCGGCAGGGCCCTGCACCGGCCCCCGGGCGCCGGTGTCCGCGGTGGCCGCTCGACGAAGGGACGCACGCGTGTACCTGTCCGGCAGGTTCCGACCGCAGACGCAGCGCCCGTTCCGGAAGCCGGGGCGCTTCTGATGGACGGCGTGAAGGGCCCGGCCGCCGCGGCGGCGGGGGACGGTCCGGGTGCCTCGGACGGCGGGGCACCCGGACCGGACGACGCTTCCCGGATCGCGCTCACCGATGCGGCTGCCGCGCTGCTGCGCACGCTGCGGGAGCTGCACGGACCGCTGATGTTCCACCAGTCGGGAGGCTGCTGCGACGGGAGCGCACCGATGTGCTTCCCGGAGGGCGAGTTCCGTACCGGGGCGTCGGATGTGCTGCTGGCGCGCCTTGTCGTGGACGGAGTGGCGGAGCCGATCGGTTTCTGGATGTCAGCCGACCAGTTCGCCCGCTGGCGGCACACGCATCTGACCGTGGACGTCGTCCCGGGGCGCGGCAGCGGATTCTCGCTGGAGGCGCCGGAAGGGGTGCGGTTCCTGATCCGCTCGCGGCTGCTGAGCGAGGCGGAGCTGGCCCGGCTCGACGAGCCGCCCGGGGCCGGTCGCGGCGGTCGGAGCGAAGGCCGCGAGGGCTGAGATGACATGGTGAGGCCCCACGCACGGGGGATGACGCGGGGCCTCACTCTCTAGAACGCTCGAAAGGCCCCGGGGGTTCCGTCTCCGTGAAGATTCTGCGAGAAATTTTTGTCCGAGGCGTGCGCGGCCCGGACGACAGGCCCTGGGGCGCGGGCCCGCCCGCCGGGCCACAGGGGTCAGACGTCGTCGTCGACCAGGCGCTCCAGCATGTTCTGGAAGTCGCCGTTCACGACCACCCGCAGCCCTCCGCCGTCCGGTTCGCTCAGCGGCGTCAGGCGGCCGTGGCGCCACCAGAACACGTTGGGGCTGATGGCTCCGGCGGCGTCCTCGTGCCCGGCGGCGGTGAACTGGGCCATGGCCTGGAGCGCCGGGATGACCTGGGCGTCGTGGATGGGGTGGAAGGCGAGCTGGTGGCGGAACGGCATGGCGACCAGCGCTCCGTTCCCGGTCAGTCCTGTGCCCATGATCCGCTCGACGAGTTCGTCGAGCACCAGGACCCGGCTGGCGGTGAAGAAGGAGTCGCCGAGCAGCACCTCGAAGGCGGCGCCGTCGCCGCGGCGTACCGTCTCGTGCCCTTCGACGGGCAGCGCGCGCAGATTGTTCATCGCCCGGATCCGCAGTTCGGCGATGTCGCCGACGTCCAGCAGGGAGTCCTCGCTGAGCATCTGCACCGCGTCGGGCAGGTCGAGGGCCAGCACCTCGCGCAGCCCGGTTGCGGGTTCCCTGCCGTACCGGAAGGCGTCCGACGCGGGGAGGGTGTCCTCGGCGACGACGCGGGGGTAGAGGCAGGCCCTGATCTCGTCTTCGGAGAGGATTTCCAGGGGTTGCGGGCCGTCCATCGTGCGCAGGACCTTGCCGACGTGGTCGCGGATGAGGGCCGGCCAGCAGCGCTCGCCGCGCCGGTCGTGGTGGCAGACGGCCGCGAGGTTGCCCAGGCCGAACTGGCGGCCACCGGAGTCGGTGACCGTGCCCGCGTACACGGTGACCTCCAGGCCCCGTTCGGCGAATGCCTGCCGCACCTGGGACCGGAAGACGCCGCCTTCTCTGTCGGAGAAGAACGCGAACTCCTCGTCGCGTGCGAGCGCGCGTGGATCCCGCTTCGGTCCTCGGCGGAACAGGCCCATCTCTTCCTCCCGGCGACGGCCACGAACGACGGCCACGAAGGCCGATCGTATCGGGTACGCCGGTCGGTTCCGGCACGCTCCGCCGGTGCCGTAACGCTCCGGCGGGCGGCGCCGCGCCCCGCCGCCCCGGCACGGAGGCCGGACCGGGGCGGCGGGAGAGGACGGCACACGGGGTCGCTCCGGGGGGCGGAGGGGACCGGGCCGCCGCACGTCCCGCTGTTCGGAGGGACGGCGGGGTTACGGGACGCGGAACGGCCCGCTCTGGAGCGCGTCCGTGCCACGTCCCGCCCGGGAAGCGGAACCCGTAATTCCCGTGCTAGCCGCCGATGTTGACGTCCACGCAGGCGTAGAAGGCGTTCGCGGTGTCGGCGATGTTCCAGACCGCGAGGACCTTCTGCTTGCCGCTGAGGCCGCCGAAGTTGACCTGGTGGGTGACGGTGGCGCCCGGCGTGGCCCCGTTGTCGTTGAACTCCGCGATCTTGTTGCCACCGACGAAGTACTGCCAGGTGGTGGTGGCGTGACGGGCTGTCAGCCGCCAGTTGAAGCTGGTCGAGCTGCCGACCGGGGTGACCTTCCAGCCCTTGGAGTCGTCGTCGAGGTCGGCGAACTGGCTGTTGCCGCCGCTGCAACTGGTGAGCCCCTTGGGGCCTTCGACGCTCTGCGGTTCCCACTTGATGGGCCCGCAGTCGACGGTGCCCTCGGCACACTGGGCCTGCCGGCTGGGCGGTGAGGAGATGTAGCCGTGCGCGCTGGCGGAGCTGACCGGCATGGTCACGACGAGCAGCGGAGCCACACCGGCACCGATGGCCAGAGCCAGCCTTCTTTTCTTGTTCATGCCAAGACCTTTCGCGAGGGAGGCCGCCACGCGAGAGAGGGGGACGCGGCGCTGCCGCAGCGCCGCACGTCCGCCCCGGGAAGCCTCGTTGAGTGTGGGGTGGATGACGCGAAGGTGTTCCACGGCGGCGGCGCACGCGACCGCCCCGCCCGGCGCCGACACCGGGTACGGAGGCCCACGGACCCGCCCGCCAATTGGTCTAGACTTTACTCGCTGACCGCGTACGGTCAAGGGGTGCGGAACGGCGCATCGCGCCCCGGCCCCGGCCGCCCCGCGCACACCGCATGCATCGCCGGGCACCACCCGCGGGGAGGAAGAACCGCATGACTGCTCTCGGTGGCGTGTTCCGCCCCCAACTGCCTCCCGAGCGGCTGCGCAACGTCGCCCGCACCGCCGAGGAAGCCGACCTGGAGGAGCTGTGGCTCCGGGAGGACTGCTTCTCCGAAAGCGGCATCGCCTCCGCAGCCGCCGCCCTGGCCTGGACGCAACGGCTGCGGGTGGGGGTCGGCCTGCTGCCGGTGCCGCTGCGGAACGTGGCGCTGACCGCGATGGAGGCCGCGACGCTGCACCGGCTGTTCCCCGGACGCGTCACCCTCGGCGTCGGACACGGCATCCAGGACTGGATGGCACAGGTCGGCGCCCGCGTCGATTCGCCCCTGACGCTGCTGCGCGAACACCTCACGGCGCTACGGGCGTTGCTGCACGGCGAGCGGGTCACCGTACAGGGGCGTTACGTCCGGCTCGACGGCGTCGCCCTCGACTGGCCCCCGCCGACGGCACCCGACGTGCTCGCCGGCGCGAAGGGGCCGCGTACGATCCGGCTCACCGGCGAGACCGCGGACGGCACCATCCTGGAGGCCGGCACCACACCCGACGGCGTACGCCGGACGTGTGCACTCCTGGCGGAGGGACGCGCCGCGGCCGGCCGCAGCAGGCGGCGAACCCGACCCGGAGGGCTTCGTCCGTTTCGTGGCCGGGCAGGTGCGTCCGCTGGTGCCCTGAGCCCTGGTCAGGGCACCGTTCCGTGACGTGGGGGGACACCAGAACAGGGGACTGGCCGACATGCACGCCCGCTGCGAGAGTTGCGGCGGAACAGCCAACTGCCGGCAGGAACCGGCGCGAGAGGGCGGGCAGATGACATCGGCAGGCTTCAAGGTCACTCCGGCGATGATCGCCCAGGCCGCCGTCTCCTGTGACAACACGGCGGCGGACGTCGAGGCGAAGCTCCAGAACCTCAAGTCGTACGTCATCCAGCTGGAAGATTCCTGGCAGGGCATCGCCCACAACACCTTCCAGATCTACATGGCCGAGTACGACACGTACGCGCAGATGCTGCACAACGCCCTGACCGACATCGCGTCGGGCCTGCGCGGCAACGAGGTCAACTACAAGGAATCCGAGAACGCCAACCTCCAGCGGATCCACACCCTGCAGAGCGAGCTGCCCGCGGCCCGGCTGGGCTGACCACCGAACCGTCCGACTGACCGGCCGAACGCCCGAGGAGCTGCCGTGGGAATCGACGATGCGAACCTCTTGGTCCGCCATGAGCTGCAAAACGCAGGCACGCACATCAACAACCTGTCCGAGCAGATCGCGGAGGAGCTGCATCAACTGATCACCCTGCTCCAGCCGATCGCGGAGACCTGGCAGGGTGACGCGCAGGTGTACTACGAGGGCCTTCAGCAGGAGTGGAACATCGCCGCCGAGGGCCTGTTCGGGCCGAACGGCGTGCTCGGCCAGATCGCCATGGCCATGAACGTCAACTGGGAGAACTACTCCGAGGCCGAGTGGGCCAACACGAAGACCTGGATGAACCAGTGAGCCACGCATCACCCTGTCTCCACCCAGCACGAGAGGACCTGAGCACACCCGATGGCCGATGAGCGCTGCCGGATCACGGTCGTAGGCGAGCGCAGGCAGGTGGACCTCGCGGTCCCGGCCCGTGCTCCCATCGCCGAGTACGTCGATGACCTGGCCCGTATGTGCGAGCTGGAGGAGAGCGAGCTGATGCCCGCCGCCTGGTCCCTCGGGACCGGGACGGGAGTGCCGTTCGCACCCGAACACAGCCTGGCCGAGATCGGTGTGGCGGACGGTCAACTGCTGTACCTGCGGGACGTGGTGGCCGGGGAGTTCGACGAACCCGTGATCCAGGACGTGGCCGAGCAGGTCACGGAGGTCTCCGAACAGCTGCTTGACCGGCGCTGGGACGCCCGCTCGCGCACCGTCACGGTGATGGCCTGCGGCCTCGCCTGGTGGATCGGCGCGCTGTTGCTGGTCGCCTTTCTGGAGCCGATCGACTCCGCGGTCATCGGAACCGCAGCCGCGGCACTCGGCCTGGTGCTGCCGGCGCTCGGCTGGCTGGCCGCCGAACGGCGCTGGTCCGTGCCGGGTTCCGTACGTCTCGCGCTCGCGCTGTGTGCGATCCCCTGCCTGGCCATCGCCTCCTGGGAGTTGGTGGCACAGGACGCGGCGCCGCAGACGGCGCTGACCCCGGACGGGGTGACCGCACTGTGCCTGGCCTGCGGGGTACTCGTCGGCGCGGTGCTGGCCTGTGTCGCGTCGATGGGTGTGACGACCGCGGCGGTGCTGCTCGGCTCGGTGATCGCCACGGTGCTGACCGCAGGGCTCGCACTGCTCAAGGCGGACACCGCGCAGTGCGCCGCGGTGATCTCGGTGGTCGCGTTCGGCCTGCTCCTCATCGCTCCGGCGACGGCGGGCCGGGTGGCCGCCTTCGGCTACCGGCGGCACGCTCCGAGCGGTGACACCGCCCCGGAAGGCCCGGAGTTGGAGAGCGCCGTACGCACCGCGATGCTGCTGCTCGCCCTGTGGGGCGGGGCGCTGTCCCTGGTGACCGCCGTTTCGCTGGTGCTGCTCGGTTCCGACGGGGAGTCCCCGTTCGCCGCCGCGATCACCGCGTGCATCGGTCTCGGCCTGCTGCTGCGCGCCGGGTCGGCGAAGGTCGTGGTCGAGGTGGCGCCGGTGGGCATCGCCGGTGCGATCGGCCTGTTCACGCTGCTGCTGGCCGGCCCCGACCAGCTGGACCTGCCCGGTTGGTCGGGTCCTGTGGCCTCGCTGGTGATCGGTGGCGTGCTGGTGCTGTACGGGTTCCGGCGGCTGATGCGTCCTGAGCTGCCGCCGCTGCGCCGTCCCACCTGGTTCGGCGGACTCGGCGCGGTGCTGGGTGCGTTCGCCATCCCGCTGACGGTTGCCGCGTTCGGCGTCTTCGGCCAGCTGATGGGGATCGGCCGGAATCTGTGACGGGCGCGGCGGAGCGGGACGGGAGGTCGGCGCTGCCGGCCCGGCCCGCACAAGGGGATCGAGCGGCGCGACCGCCCCTGCCCGCTCCTTCACTCCTTGCCGAGCAGCAGGGAGCGGGTCCTTCCGGTGCCACGGACCGGCGCAGCCGCTCGCGCCGGCGCGGTGCCCGCTTCCCGCAGCAGGCCGAGTTCGATGGCGGTGCGGGTGAGATCGGCCTTGTTCCCGACGTTGAGCTTGGTTCTTATCCGCTTGACGTAGGTGCTGACGGTGGCCTCGGTCAGGCCCATTCTGCGGCCTATCTGGCTGTGCGTCAGCCCTTCGGCGAGCAGCCGCAGCGCTTCGAGTTCACGGCGGGCCAGCGTTCTGGGTTCCGCCCCGGTGGGCTCACGCAGCTCCGCGTGCATGCGGGGGGCCAGCGTCGGCGCGAGGTGGAAGCCGCCCGCGACGACGGTGTCCACGGCGCGCAGCAGTTCGTCGTCGTCGACCTGTCCCGTGACGCAGCCGAGCGCCCCGGCCCGCACCGTGTCGAGCACGCGGGTCGGCCGGCTGAACTCGGAGACGACCAGGACCGGTGCGCAGGCGGCGAGGTGAGCGACCGTCTGCACCGACGACTCCCCCTCCATCTCGTCTTCGCGGACGGGCGGGCCGAAGAGGATGGCGTCGAGCCCCTCGGCGCCGAGCGGCACACGGGAGAAGTCCTGTACGGACTCCACCGCGGCGATCACGTCCAGCCGGGGGCTCTGGGAGAGCACTCGCTCAAGTCCGTGCCGGACGAGGTTCTGATGCTCAATAATGGCAATTCGCGCACAATTAGACATGCGTGTTCCCGTCCTCAGATCAATGCGTCGCGCTTCCGGTCCCCGGATCGACGCATCATCCGGAAACCGACTCGATGTACGCTCAATGTACTGGACCGGGTCGGCAGTGCACGGACCGATGGCTATGTATAACAGAACCACTACATGAGTGTTCGACCGGTGACGGGGTGAGTCGCAACTGCCACTCTGACCTGCGACGAAGGAACCGACGGTACGGTTCCACGTGGGAGATTACGATTACGTAATGCTTCCGTTAACGGCCGATAGGCGCAGCCCTCACGTTAATTTATTTACCTCTGGGGAGTTATCTGTTAACCCATCAGCGGTATTCTGTGCCGCAGTCCCATACCAGTCCTGAATATTGGAGAGCACGTGGCTGACCAGGAGAAGCCAAAGGAGCCCGCCGCCGAGGCGCCCGGCCGCCTGGCGGAGGAGGACCGGCATGGCTTCGTCTCCGCGTTCGTGGGCGGCGTCCGGCCCGATGGCGAGCAGGGCAAGCCGGGCAAGCGGCTGGTGGCGATTGGCATCGCGGTGGTCGCCGCACTGAGCCTCGGCGCGCTCGCGATCGGCGCGCTCACCAGCAAGGGCGACGAGAAGAACGAGGCGGGGAAGGCTTCCCCGGCCGGGGCCACCGCCAGCGCCGACCAGCACGGCAAGCGCCCCGCGGGCCACAACGACGGCCCCGCCGGAGGGACCGGAGGAAGCAGCGGCGGCTCGGGCGGACAAGGTGCTGGGCAGGGGACGTCGGGCAACAACATCCAGACCCAGCCGGACTCCACGGGACCGTCCCCCGATTCCACCGGCTCGTCGAAGACTCCCCCCACCAGCGCCGCGACCCAGAAGGCCGAGGCTCACGGCAAGACGTACTCCCGCGCCGCGACCCCGGCCTACACCGGCCTCGCCGGTTACGGCTGCCCGTCGAGCGCCGCCGCCAAGATCTGGACCAAGGACCCCAGTTTCAGCAACGGTTCATCCGGCTGGCTCAAGTCCTCCACCGGCGGCTACACCGGCTCCGGCTGCAACGGCCAGTACCTCTCCGTCCCCATGTCCGGGTCGAAGACCTCGCACGACGCGACGCAGTACGTGCTGTGGAAGTTCGACTACAGCGCCAAGATCAAGGGCGCCGCCTCCTGCGAGCTGTCCGTCTACGTTCCCGGCAACTCCAACATCCAGTACGTGGGCGGCAACCCGGCGGAGTACGCCCTCTACAACTCCGACCACAGCGGCGGCACCGCCGCCGGTACCTTCCAGGTCGACCAGGTCCACAACGCCGGAAAGTGGCTCTCCCGCGGGCCGTTCAAGGTCAGCGGCGGCAAGGTGACGCTCAAGATGTTCAACACCGGCATCGACTACACGTCGTCCACCAAGCACGCGCACGACGCTGCCGCGCCGGTCCAGCTCAGCTGCTCCCCGGCATGATCGGGCGGTCCAGCGGCGCAGCCGCACTGCGCGTCGGAGCCCGGGGCTGGGGTGGGCACCGCACCATCGGCGCGGCACTACGCGCTGCTGGACCCGGCACGGTCATCTCCGTCCAGCCCGGCACCTACCCCGAGAACCTGACACTGGACCGGGACGTCACCCTGGTCGCCGAACAGGGCCCCGGCACCGTCCAGTTGGTCGCCACCCGCGGCACGCCGCTGACCGTGCTCGGCGGCGCGGGCGAGGTCCGCGGGCTCACCGTCCAGGGCCTGGACCCCGACCAGCCCGCGGTGTCCATGACGGGCGGCACGGTGGTGCTCGACGGCTGTGAGATCACCGGCGGCCGGGTGGACATCACCGGCACCGCGGCCCCCACCCTGCGCGACTGCCGGGTGCACGGCACCGGCACACCGGCGCTGCGCCTCGGCGGCGACAGCCGGGCCGTCCTGGAGCGCGTGACGGTCACCGACGTCAACGGCACCGGCCTGCTGGTCGAGCACGGCGCGGACGCCACGGTCACCGGACTCACCGTCAGCGCGGTGGCCGGATACGGCGTCCTGATGCGCGGCCCGGCCCGCGGCAGCTTCACCGACTGCGAGCTGACCGGCACCGCGTCGGCCGCGTTCCGCGTCGACGACGACGCCCGTCCCGTGCTGCGCTCCTGCCGGCTGACCGGCAGCGCGGCACAGGGCGTCCTGGTCACCGCGTCGGGCACCGGCGGCCCCGCGCTGCCGCCCGACACCGACGCGGGCAGCGGCCCCGAAGGCGACGCCGGGGCATCGGGGAGCACCGCGGGAGTGCTGCTGCACGACTGCGAGATCGCCCGCAGCGGCGGCACCGGTGTCCAGGCCGCGGGGCCTGTGCTGGTCACCCTGCGGGACTGCCGGGTCGACGAATCCGGCGGCGTGGGCGTGCTGGCCGCCGAGGGCGCCGTACTGCGTCTTGACGCCACCACCGTCGGTGACTCGGCCGACAGCGGACTCGCCGCGGGCGGCACCGCGGACGTCGAGGTACGCGGCGGCGGCCTGGCCCGCTCCCGCGCCAACGGCGTCTTCGTCACCGACGAGGCCCGTCTGACCCTCACCGAATGCGCGGTCACCGACAGCGCGTTCACCGCCGTGCACCTCGCGGGTTCGGCCCGCGCGACGGTCCGCGACTGCGAACTGCGCGGCACCCCGCAGCACGGCGTACGGGTCACCGAGCGGGCCCTGCTCACGCTCACCGGCACCCGCGTCGAAGCCGCCGAACTCACCGGCATCGCCGTGGACGGCGGCGACCTGACGGCACGTCGCTGCCGGGTGGCGGACGCGGGCACCGGCATCAGCCTGTCCACCGAGCACCGCCCGCTCCTCGACGACTGCGAGATCGAGGACTGCGGCACCGGCCTCGACGTGACGGCCGGCACCGGCGCGCTGGTCGCGGACACCCGGGTGCGCGGCAGCCGGTCGGCCGGTGTGTTCCTCGGCGAGCGCAGCACCGCGTGGCTCGACGGCTGCGAGATCACCGACAGCAAGGGCAGCGCCCTGGTGCTGTGGACCGGCGCCAGGCCCCGGATCAGCTCGACCCGGGTCACCCGCGCCGCCAAGAACGGCGTCTACATCGCCGACGGTGCGTCAGGACTCCTGGCGGACTGCGACATCGGCGCCACCGGGTTCCCCGCGGTGTACGTCGGCAAGGACGCCAAGCCGGTGCTGCGCCGCTGCCTGATCCGCGACACCGACGAGGACCTCAAGCTCGCGGACGGCGCCGAGCCGGTCTTCGATGAGTGCCGCGTCGACGCGGTGAAGGACAGCACCCTGCCGGAGTCCGGGCGCGCGGTCGCGCCCGCGCCCGGGGCGACCCCGGTGCCGTCGGGCGGCTCGCGCGGCGGCGGCACACCGGTCGGCACCACCGAGACCGCGCCGCCCGCCGAGACGCTGGAGGAGCTGCTCGCCGAACTCCGCGGTCTGATCGGCCTGGACCGCGTCAAGCAGGACGTGGAAACGCTGGTCAAGCTGATGCAGCTGGTCCGCCGCCGTACCGAGGCCGGTCTGCCGCCGCCCCCGCTCAGCCGCCACCTGGTGTTCGCGGGGAACGCGGGTACCGGCAAGACCACGGTGGCCCGGCTGTACGGCCGGCTGCTGGCCGCGCTCGGGCTGCTGACCCGCGGGCATCTCGTCGAGGCGGACCGCGGCTCGCTGGTCGGCGAGTACGTCGGGCACACCGCGCCGAAGACCACCGCGGTCTTCCGGCAGGCCGTCGGCGGCGTGCTCTTCATCGACGAGGCGTACGCGCTGGTGCCGCACGGCCAGGGCTCGGACTTCGGTCTTGAGGCCATCTCGACGCTGGTGAAGCTGATGGAGGACCACCGCGAGGACGTGGTGGTGATCGTGGCCGGCTACCCCGACGACATGGGCCGGTTCATCGACGCCAACCCTGGCCTGGCCTCACGGTTCACCCGGACCCTGCTCTTCGACGACTACGACTCCGACGAACTCGTCGGCATCGTGCGGCAGCAGGCCGAGCACCACCAGTACGAGCTGGGCGACGAGACATCGGCGGCGCTCGCCGAGTACTTCGCGGGCGTCGAACGCGACGACCGCTTCGGCAACGGCCGCACCGCGCGCCAGCTCTTCCAGCGGATGACGGAGCGTCACGCGGCCCGGCTCGCCGATCATGCGGCCCTGATCACGCCGGGCGAAGGCGAGGCCGGGTCCGACACGGATGATCTGGTGACGTTGCTGCCGGATGACATCCCCGCGCTGCACGCGGGGTGAGACACCACGGGCCGGGGTGCGTGCGTCAACCGCACGTCATTCCCGGCCCGTTGGCGTCGGCGTACCTGCTCGCGTCAGGTCGTCCACCGCTCACCGGTCGGTGCGGGGAAGATCGACTGCTGGTCCGCCTGGGCGTAGAAGCTGCCGGCCCGGTCCATCCGGACGATGAACTGGCCGCCCAGCGCGATGGCGTCGGCGCACTGGCGCAGTACCCGGGTCATCGCCGGATTCATCGCCTCGGCGTAGGCGGTGGCTGCCGCCCGCACCTTTTCGTCCGGCTTGGGCGGGGGGTCGTCGTCGAAAGCGTGGCTCATCAGTTCGTGGCTGTCACCCTGGCCGTCCACGAAGGTGCTGCCGTCGTCCGCGCCCAAGTCCTCGTAGGTCGCCTGCTGGCCGAAGACGGAGCCGCCCAACACGGCTTCCTTCACCGTGCGCTGGAGTTCCTGATAGCCGTCGACCGCCGTCCTGGACGACGCCAACATCCCCTGCATCGCGTCGACGATGCTGCCGATGCTGACGTTGATCGCCGGGTGGGTGCCGACCGGCTGCTTCTGGGTGAGGTCCTGGCCGTTGCCGTTCTGCGGGGGCGGGGTGAAGGACGTGATGGGCGGGGCATCGCCCCAGATCATCGTCAGGTTGGGGACGTCCGAGTACCGCGTGTCCGCCGGAGTGCCGTCCCCCTTGGCCTCGGGGCCGTCCTCCTCGTCCTTACGAGGCGGCCCGTGTCGTGAGTTCTCCGGAGTGGTGGCCACAGCTGCCTTCCTGAGGTGCGGTCGGGTAGGGTGCGCTCGATCCCATCCCACCCGATGCACCGGCCGTGAGCCAGGTCCCCGTTCTTGGACACCGGCCCCGCCGGAACAGGGGAATTCCTCCGGATGATCACCGCCGTCTAGGCTCGCCTGGTGGCCACAGGATCCCTCACCCCCGCAGAGTTCAAAGTCGACCTGGCGCAACTGCGCGACGCGATCGGCACGGTGCGCGGCTGTACGACCTCGATCGAGAGCGACGTCTCACAGGTGAAGGCGGCGTTCCAGCAAGCCCAGAGCAGCTGGCGCAGCCCGGCAGGCGAGTCCTTCAGCGCTCTCCAGGCCGAGTTCGGCACCAACATGAGCGAACTCGTCGAGCTCCTCCACGAGATGGTGACCCGCATGAACGCGGCGTACGCGGAGTACAAGCAGGCCGAAGAGACCAACACCGAGAACTTCCACAAGAAGAACTGAGACCGCCCACGACCGGGGCCGCGGCAGCAACCGCCTCCTGTCACGCGCGGTCGCGCCGGCCGGCACCCCCGTACGACTTTCGCAGGAGCACAGGTGAGCACTACCCCTCCGAACCTTCCTTCGGTCACATATGGCAGTCACGACCCGGTCACGCCGGTCAACACCTCGATCAACGTCGACGCCGAAGTGCTGCGGGCGTTGGGCAGCAAGGTCGCCGGCACGGACGGCCAAGGCGGTCTGGTGGGTGACATCTCCACCCAGGTCAGCACGATCTTCTCGACGCTGAAGGAACTCGAACTCGGCTGGGCGGGCAAGACCCAGGCGGAGGCCGAGGACTTCTTCACGCGCCTGGAAGCCTGCATGACCACCGCCTTCGGCAACGAGAAGAACCCGGAAAGCGAGAAGACCAGTGTCATCGCGCGGACCGCGCAGGCACTGAACGCCGCCGGGGCGAACTACCTGCACGCCGAAGACGTGATCGTCAAGGAGTTCACGGACTTCTCCAACCAGATGAACGGCGACGGCAGCAGCAGCCCGCAGCCCGACGACGGCATCATCCACGGCACCGCGTTCGGCGACCCGTCGGTCACCGCGATCAGCGAGACCTACTGACCGGCGCGCGACCCACGCGCCCGTCCGCTCCCCCTCTCCCCTCCCGCTCCAGCCTCTAGGTGATGTCGCCATGTACAGCATCGATCCGACGGTGACCGAAAACATCTACAAGCTGGGCAATGCCTGGATCCACTTCAGCGACATGCTGTGGGAACAGATGTCGTCCATGGACTCGTCCGTGCACGGCATGTTGTGGACCGGTGACGCCAACAACACCGTCCAGACCACCTGGAACCAGGTCCACGACCAGCACCTTCAGGTGGCCGTTGACGCGGCGCGGGACATGGGCAACAAGATCAACGCGTACGGCGACTACATCAAGAATCTCCAGGAGCAGCAACAGCAGGACGCGCTGAACGACATCATCAAGGAGATCATCTCCATGACGGTCGGGCTCGGCCTCAGCTTGCTGACGGCCGGGATGCCCGTCTTCAGCGCCCTCCTCAGGGGCTTCACCGCCGTCATGGAGGCCGTCACCTCCGCCGCGAGCGCCGTCGCCAAGGCGGCGGTCTTCGGCGCGGCCGTCGCCGTCGATGTCGCGTTGCAGGCCGGAGCGCAGCTCGGCATCGACGCGGCGACCGCTGCCATCGGCGCCGCCGCCACCCACACCGAGTTGAAGTTCGACAGCGACTGGTGGAAGAACGAAGGGCTCAACATGGGCCTGGCGGGCGGGGCCGGCCTGTTCGGACCTGCGTTGAAGGGCGTCGAGTCGGCCAAGAGCTGGGCGGGCGACAAGACGCACGGCCCCGCGATGGATCCGCCGACGGTCAATACGTCGGGTGAGCACGGCGTGACGCCGACGGGCGACGTGGGCACCACCGTCCCGGTGGGCAACTTCTCACCGCCCACCGGCGGACTCGCGTCGACGGCGAAGTCGGGCACCGGCGGCGCCAAGTCGGTGAACCCCGGCAAGGGCGCCGAGACCGTGATCACCAAGCCCGTCAGCGGCGAATCGTCCGGTGTCCACCCCACCAATGGCTCGACGACCCGGCCGCAGCAGGTCGCCACGGCGCCGGACAAGTCGGTGGGTACCGGCCCCGGCGTGGGCAAGGACCCGGTGAACCCGCGCCCTGGTTCAACGGTCAAGCCGACGACGGAAGGCCCGGTGGGGCAGACCTCGCCGACCGGCACGACCGGTCCGAAGCCGCACACCGCGCGCCCCGAGGACGGGGTGCCCACCGCCCACACCACGACGCCGTCCGGCAAGAACAGCGGCCCCGTCCACGCCAACCCGACCGACGTGCCTCCTTCGCCGGGCCGCCGCAACGGGGCGGAGGAGAAGCCGCCCGCCACCTCGTCCGGCCACGGCCCGACCGGGAAGCAGGGCACCGGGCACGGCACCGAGCCGACCACGTCGAGCCCCACCCACCAGACCCCGGGCTCCGAAACCCGGCCCACCGGAGCCGCGAAGTCCGGTGACGGCGGCAAGCACGCCGCGCAGGAAGGCCAGACCGGCTCGGCCGGGAAGACCCCGCAGACGGAGCCGGGCCACCAGACGCAGGCACCGCATTCCACCGAGGGCGGCAAGGGCAACCAGCCCGGGGAACGGCCCGGCGGATCCACGGAGCACGCCGAGCAGCACCAGCCCGCCACCACGCACCCGGCGCAGACGAACGAGAAGCCGGGCGCCGGACCGACGGAGAAGTCCGGCACCACCGGCACCACCGGCACCACCGGCACCGACAAGCCCGGCACCACCGCCACGGACAAGCCGGGTGTCACCGACAAGCCCACCGCCACGGACAAGCCGGGCAGCACCGCGTCGGACAAGCCCACCACCCACGCATCGGAGAAGCCCGGCACCACCGCGTCCGACAAGCCCACCACCCACGCATCGGAGAAGCCCGGCACCACCGCAGGCGAGAAGCCGGGGGCCAACCCTGGGGAGCGGGCCGGGGCGAAGTCGGACAGGCCGGTCGGCCAGGCGAACGACAAGGTGACGGTCGGCCAGGAAGGCAAGCCGGGCGCCACCGGCGACAAGCCGGGCGCGAACGCCACGGAGAAGCCGGGTGCCACGTCGGCCAAGGAGGGGGCCGGCAAGCAGGAGCCGCGCTCCCCGGAGACCTCGTCCGCGTCCTCCGCCGATCACCACGCGTCCGCCCAGGGCAGCGCACACGAGAGCGGGCACAGCGCCTCCGCGTCGGGCGAGCACGCCAACCCCTCCCACGAGGCGGGCAGTTCGGCCGGTCACGCGCAGGCCGCACGGCCCGGGGAGCACGGTCCCGGCGCCCGCTCGGAATCCGAGCACGCCCCGTCGGACTCCGAAGGCCACGCCAAGAACGCCGAGAAGGAGCGGGCCTGGTCGGACGAGAACCAGGGGGTGAAGAAGTCCTACGCCGACAAGGTGGAGGCCGAGCGGCAGTCCTTCGCCCATGAGAAGGCCCTGAACGAGAAGCTCCAGACGGGCGCCGAGAAGCTGCGGGACAAGTTCGTCGAGCTGACGAAGACGTCCAAGGCGCTGCGCAAGATGGACGCCGAAGGGCGTCAGGCAGTGTTCGACAAGCTCGTCCAGGACGCCGAGGGCAAGTTCGACAAGCTGTTCCGCGCGGACGGCGAGAAGCCCGCGCCCAGCGGGTCCGAACTCGCCAAGGCCGAGAAGCAGTGGGCGCAGGAGCTGAAGAACCTCGGCAGCACCATCCGGGGCCGCGCCCAACTGCACAACATGAGGCCCGAGTTGGACACCCGCATCGACAATGCGGTGGACCGGGCCGAGCAGCGCTGGAACTCCGAAGGCCACCCCCCGGAGGCCGTCAAGGCGGCGTCCCAGGGGTACCGGAACAGCCTGGAGCACGCCCTCGACAGCAGCTACGGCAAGCTGCACGAGGAGCCGCACTGGATGGTCCACGAGCCGGGCGAGCACTTCTCCCGGATGGCCGACGACCTCAAGAAGGGGCTGCCCGACCGGATCACGCTGCACTCCAGGACCCACGAAAACCTCAGCGTCACGGACCAGATGGTCGAGCGGCACCTGGCCGGCTGGAAGGAGTCCGGCAGCGGCTGGTCCGACCGTGACACGGCGGAGATCCGGGAACGCTACGGCGCCGCGTCCCGCGCCAAGTTCGAGCAGATACTCCAGGACGAGCTGAAGTCGCTCCCCGAGCGGCCGAGTTCCAAGGCGCAGCACGCGGCGCTGACCCGCGCGTCGGAGAAGTGGGGGGAGGTCGAGGCAGGCGTCGGCAAGAAGCTCGCGGCCGAGCTGAAGGCCACCGATGACATCCGCCACTTCCTCGACGAACTGCCGGACCGCTTCGGGGACGATGCGAACCCGCACCAGCTCTCGCACGATCTGCGGCAGCACTCCGGCAGCGTGCAGGCGTCACTGCACCGGTCCGCCCACGACCTGCTCGCCGACATCAGGCGCGACCCGCTGGACGACAGGTCCGTGGGCGTGGACACCACCACGAAGCACGCCCTGACCACTCTCGACAAGAGCATCTCCGGGCGCTTCACCTTCGAGGCCGAGGCCCACCGGCAGTGGAAGACCACCCACGAATCCCTGCCGGGCCGGGAAGACCTCGGCACGCAGGGCAGTTGGGTCCGCTCCCGGCTCGACCACCTCTCCGTGGACGCGGTGGCCGACGCCCGCAAGCAGCTGAACGGCACCGACTACTCGCCGCAGCAGGTCAACAAGGCGCTGTACAACCTGGAGCACCACCTCACCGGCCTCAAGGACTCGGCGCCCGGCCTGGCGAAGACCGCGGAGCAGTTGCCGCACACCGCCGCCGAGGCCAAGTCGGTATGGCACGAGCTGGTCGGCGACGGGCACGGCCTTCCCTCGTCCAAGGCGGACTCGCTGGAATCGGACTTCCACCACGAGTGGATGTCCGGCTACGACAAGGTCTGGTCGGACGGGCGGCTGGACGGCGGTCACTGGAAGGACGCCGAGCCCTCCCCCGCGCCCGCCAAGGACCCCGCGGTGGACGCCGCACACACCGCCGCCAAGGAAAAGCTCACCGACCACTACACGTACGTGCTCGAACTGGCCGAAACCCGCAACCGGCAGTTGCAGGAGCTGTCCGGCAAGGTGGACGCGGCGGCCGAGGACTGGATGCCGCTGGACGAGCGGGTCCGTCACATGAGCGACGAGGAGAAGGCCGGCCTCACCGCGGCGGAGCTGAGGGACGCACGGGCCACGGCCGAGCGCCGCAATCTGCTGGGCACCTCCATGGACCGGCCCACCAAGGTGGACCGTGCGGCCGTACTGGACGAGGTCACGGCCGAATTCCACGCCGAGTTCACGAAGTTGACCGAGGTCGGCGAGGGGCAGCCGCTCACCGCCGGCGAGCACCATGCGCTGCGCAAGACCTGGGACGAGTTCCACGAGCAGCTCGTCAGCACGCTGCCCGAGCGCTTCGACGTGCGCCACTCGGCGGCCGAGCGGGACCTGACGGCCGACGACCGGCCGCGGGATGAGCACCTGGCCCCGGCGGACAAGGAAAACCCGCTCGACCCGGAACTCGTGAAGACGGTCCGGGAGAAGTACCAGGCGGACATCGACGGCGCGAAGGACCTCGCACCGGAGCAGACCCACACGGTCGGCACCGAGGCGGAACGGCTCGCGTTCGCCAAGGAGGTACAGGCACGCGTCGACCGCTTCATGGAGCACTACGACGCGGCATCGGGCAAGCGCGGCAGCAATGCCCGCGTCGATGACGATCACTTCAACGACGGCGGCAGGAAGGGCTGGGAGCTTTCCGCCCGCGATCAGCTGCTGGACTCGTTCCGCGACATGAAGCAGTTGCACGCCCAGGGATGGGGACGCCAGGACGCGGCCGACTTCGCGCTGGACAGCACCCTCACCCGCCTCCAGGAGCACCTGCGGGTCGAGAAGGACCTGCTGCCGGGGCTGAAGGAGAAGCTGGACGACGCGGTCTCCGCGCACGTGCGGGACTCCGGGAGCAAGCCGTCCGGCGAAGCGCTGGACAACCTCAAGGCCGACGCGCTGGAGAGCCTCAAGAAGGACCTCCGCGCCACCGTGAACGACGCGTTCACCTCGTTCAACGGCGGCGCCCACCCGACCCGGAACGGGCTCGGCGATGCGGTGTCGTGGAGCAAGCGCAGCACCGACTCGATGCTGACCGGGCGGGCGCTCGGCGACCGGCTGCACTACCACTCCGAGGTCAACCAGCGCGTCACGGAACTGCGCGACGCCACCGAGAACAACCTGACGCACGACGAGGCGGCCGTCGAGCGGGTCGTCAAGGACCTCACCACACAGCTGAAGGCGGAGGCCGAATCCCTGCTGGGCGGGCTGCGTACCGGCCGGGAACCGCTGCTCGGCAAGGAACTCGACCCGCGGTTCCAGGAGTGGCGTGCCACGTCCGACAAGCTCCTGGACGACCTCCGCACCCACCTGGACCGGGACTCCTACCGCGAGGGCGCGGTCGCCGAAGCCGGCCGCACCTTCGAGAGGCGGTTCGTCGAATACGACGGGTTCGCCTCCCCCCACGAGGACGGGTACGCGGACGTGGCGTCCTCCTTCCGTCACGACTGGGTCGCGCTGCACGACCGCTTCCACGGCAAGGACAGCGCCGACCTGAAGCAGTGGCTCGAGGACGAGAAGAACGGCTCGGACTCCTTCGAGAAGGGCACTCGTCAGCAGGCGGAGCAGCGGCATCGGGCCGGCCTCAAGACGCAGGCGGCGGCGGAGGAAGCCGACGCGACGGCAGACGCGGGCAGCGCGAAGGACGCGGGCGCGCCGCCGGCCGGACAGCGCACGCACCCGGCAGAGCCCGTCGATGGCGTCGGCCTGACCCACGAGCAGCCGACGCAGGCCCAGACCCAGCAGCCCCACACCCGGCAGACCCACGACACCCCCCAGACGCAGACCGCCGCCGAGGACACCGTCACCACGCACGACACCCCGACGACGGACCACACGCAGCAGACCCAGCAGACCCAGCAGACCCACGACACCACCGGCCAGGCGTCGGAGCACGTCACGCAGCACGAGGGCACCGGTGTGTCCACGGACAAGACCGCGGGCCACGAGGCAGCCGCGACCTCCCACGACACGCCCATCACCTCGTTCTCCCTCCCCTCGGCCACGTCCCACCTGCTGAACCACTACGACACCCGCATGGATCTGGCCGTCCAGCGGAACGCCGACCTGGACACCCTCGCGCAGCGGGCGGACGCGGAGTACAGCCGCTGGGTGGAGGTGTCCGACGCGGCCCGTACGGCGGCCCCGGAGAGCGAGAGGGGGCCGGAGCCGCATCTGACGGAGGCGGACCGCAAGACGATCCTGGACACGCTGCACAGCGATCTCGTCCGCGATTTCGACGAGATCGTCGGCGGCGCGCCCAAGGGGTCGTCCGCCCACGCGCGTCCGGCGCTCGACAAGTCCTGGAAGCAGCAATTCGAGCTGCGTATCGGCGAGTTGGGCGAGCGCTACCACCAGCGGCTGGCCGACGCGCACCTGACCACGTCGGCAGCGCAGCGCGTGGACGCCTACGCGCACGAGCAGCTTCCCAAGGAGGCGGCGCAGCGGTCCCGGCTCGTCGAGCTGGTGAAGAAGGAGTACGTCGCCGACGCGCTCAAGGAGGCACGGAGCGCACGCGCCACCTCCCGCGACCTGGCGTCATCGGTCGACCCCACCGCGTTCAAGAAGGCGTCCGACGCCGCGCGCTCGACCCTTCAGGACACGCTGGAAGCCCGTTTCGACCACGCCCGGCAGATCCTGACCCGTGCCGAGCGGGTGCTGACGGCCTTCGACGGGTACCAGGCCCAGGGCAAGATCGACGGCGGCCCGGACACTGCCCTCACCCACGCGGACGTGCTGCGCTCTCTCCAGCACGAGAAGGCGGTCCACCGGCTCGCGGACGCCTACCACAGCCCGAACGGCTTCCGCAGGTACGGCGCCCAGCACTCCGCCACCGCCGAGAAGGCGCTGAACGCCGCAGAGGCGGATCTGCTCCGCGACCTCACGGTCGAGTACGAGATCGCGCCGCAGGGCGACCGCGCCATCGACACCCTCGCCGAGGAACACACCGGCGTCACGGACCAGATGGTCAGGGACGCCAAGGCGAGCCTCCGCCAGGACCTGCATCACGTCGCGAACCGCTGGGGCGCCGAGCACCCGCCGCAGTCGCTGCCCGGCCACTCCCTGAAGGAGGACCCGGCCCTCGCGGAACAGCAGCCGGTCACGGCAGAGCAGCAGTCGCCCGCGGACGGCAAGTCCCTCGCGGAGGAGACGGGCACCCTGCTGACGCCGTCCGCGCTCCGGGGACGCCTCGACTTCCACCAGGAGCTGCACGACGCCGTCGACGCCGTGCGGGACAAGGTGCACGGGCACGGCAACGGCCTCAGCACCGAGGGCGAACAGCGCGTCATCGAGGCGAAGGCCCGGGAGCTGGCGACCGCCGCCGAGCAGTACATCGGCTTCCTCAGGGCCGGTGAGCCGGCGCGGACCGGCAGGAACGCCGATGCGCGCCTGGTGGAGTGGCGTGCGGAAGCGGACCTCATCCAGGAGGGGATCGACGCGCGGATCGCGTCGGAGATCCGCCTGGAGTCGACGGTGCGCGACGGCGGCGAGGTCTTCCGCGGCCGTTACGGCGATGTGCGGGGCCTCGCGGACCACATCGACGAGGCGGATCTCGGTGGTTTCGCGAGCGAAGCGGCGGCCTTCCGGCACGACTGGACCACGCTCCACGAGCGGTTCCAGAGCGAGCGGAACGTCGATACCGAGGACTGGCTGGCCAAGGAGAAGACGTCGGGTGACGTCTTCCGCAAGGGCTTCCGGGAGGGCCTGGCCTCCGGTGCCTACGACGCCGGGAAGAAGGCCGACCGGCTGCTGGATGACGCGCACGCCGAGCTGGCCCGCGCCCGCGACGAGGCGTCGGCTTCGGACACCGCCGCCGACTACCGCGCGCAGAACCGGAATCTGGCGCAACTGCACAAGGAGCGGATGGACCGCGCCGAGAAGGCGTCCGCTGCGGAGCTGGAGAGCACGTCAGCGGGCGCGGAGCAGGAGTCGCAGCGCCCCGACGCGCAGACCACGCCCCAGGACACCCACGGCGGTACGCAGGAAACCGTCAACTACCAGGCGCAGAACGCGGAACTGGCCAAGGCGCGCGAGGAGCGCGAGACCCGCGCCAAGGGCACGCCCGCCCGCGACACCAAGTCCGGCACGCCCCGCGCGGCGGCCACCCGCGAGCCCCACATCAAGACCTTCCAGGACCTCCAGCAGGACGGCGCGACGCACACGAACGGGCCGCTCGACGGCCACGGTTCGACCAGCAGCGCGAACGGGACGGTGACCGAGCTGGAAAGCCCGCGTCCCGAAACGCACACCCCTCAGAACGCCCACGCGACCGAGCGGGCCGGTTCCGACACGTCCGCGCACGCCGCCCAGGAGCCGGCGGCGTCCGGGCTCATCGGCCCGAAGCCCCGGACCGAGACCGCGAGGGACGAGGTGACGCGCACCGAGCGGGCCGTGCGGCAGGCCAGGTCCGACCGGTACGCGGTGCGGCAGCACGAGCGCTGGACGCAGCGGGTCGATGCGGCGACCACGGCCACCGAAACGGCCCGCGCCGAGCACTACCGGGCGCAGGCCGCGCACCTCATCGACGGCATCGACGTACCGGGCATCGAGACCCGGCTGACCGCGGCCCAGGAGGCGCACGAGCAGGCGAAGACGGAGCTGGCCGCGGCGCAGGCGGCCGAGGCGAGCCGACGGGCGCAGCAGGCCGCCGCCGATGCGGTCCGGCGGGCGCAGGAAGCGGTGGCAGCGGCCCGGCGGGCGCGGCAGATCAAGCAGGACGAGCTGAGCGCGACGCAGGCGGCAGGCAAGATCGCCGACAGCCGCTTCAAGGCGGCGCTCGACGCCGCCGAGCAGCTCGCGGACGCCCAACTGGCCGTCAGGGAACGCCAGGAGCAGTACGACGCGCTGGTCCGGAAGGAGCGCAACGCGAGCGCCCGGCAGGACATCCGGAACCGTCACGCGGCGGCTGCGCGGCCGGACACGGTGTCCGCGCCGCCGCACCCCGTTCCGACGGGATACCTGTATCTGGGCTCCGGGGCCGACACGGTCCGGCAGGCCGACGCCACGCTCCAGCTCCTGGAGGCGGGCGCGCAGGCGCGGATCGTCCCCTGGAGCAACGACGGCCAGGCGGAGTCCCCGTCCTGGTTCGCCCAGCACCTGGGCGAGCGGGCCACGGTGTGGGCCGGGGCCGATGACGTGCAGGTGGACCTCCCCTCCGTGCAGGCGCTCGTCCAGCCGGCCAAGGTGTCCCCTCCGGTGCTGGTCCAGTTCCTGGACGCCCAGGGGAACGTGCTGGTCCCCGAGCACCTTCCGGCGTCCGCGGTCTCCGCCGGGACGACCCACGCGCCGCAGGACGAGCAGGCCGCGCAGGAGGACATCCGGAAGTCCTTGAGCAAGGCCGAGGCCGCGCTCAAGGAGGCGCAGCAGGCCGAGCTGAAGGCGGCGGAGGCTGCGGACATCGCCGGGGAGGCCGCGCTTGCGGCGGATTCCCAACTGGCGGCGGCGGAGCAGAAGCTGGACGCGGCCGATGAGCGGACGGCGGACGCGCGGGCGGCGGCCCTGCGGGCCGTGCAGGCGGCGCGGGCGGCCCGTGCGCGGGCGACGGCGCAGCTCTCCGGACCGACCACGGCAGGCTCCATCCCCACGCACGACGGCCTCTACGAGACCGCGGCCGACCACATCGCGGCGGCGCTGCGGGCCGCCGACGAGTACGAGCGGGCCCAACTCGCCGCTCTGGAAAGCGGGGAGGCGCACGGTCCCCTCGTCCAGGCCGAGTGGGAGGCGACGGCCCGGAAGAAGCGGGCCGAGCAGAACGCGAGGGACGCCTTCAAGGAACTCACCGAAGCGCAGCAGGCCACGACCCCGGCGGAGCAGCTCACGGCGGAGTCGCAGAGGTGGATCACGATCTCCGAGCCGGCCGTCCAGTCCGGCTCCGCACCGCAGGACTTGACCCTCGATGAACTGATGGCGGTCGACGAGCAGTTCTGGCAGCAGGTGCTCCAGGACACGCAGGTCTCTCCGCTGGGCCACGTGGAGGCGGCGCAGCTCATCGCCGAGCTCGTGATGTCCACGAACGGCGTGGACGTCGAGCAGCTGACGTACCTGCTGACCGCCCATGCCGCGCCGGCCGACCGGCAGGCGATCGATGAGTTCGACCACGCGTTCTTCGACCACGCGTCGATAACGCTCCCCATAGCGCTCAACGTGGCAGTGGGGATGAACATGCTGGACAGCCGGCACGCCGTGCAGGTCCTGGAGCACGTCTATGCCTCCGTGCCCGGCGGCTGGGACCTCGATCTGCGCAACCTCGCGGCCGACGTACCGGCGCAGGCCCAGCCGCAGGTGCAGGCGTTCGCCACCCGGCTCTCGTTCCACGTGGGCGACGGCGATCTCGCCTCCGCCGTTCAGATGCTGGACGCGCTCGAACGCGACCTGCGCAAGGTGTGGGCGGTCCAGGACAGCTTCGCGTCGCTGTTCCAGCTCGACCTCAGGGACTCGCTGGTGAAGCTCTCCCAGGGGCTGCAGCAGGCGGAGTCGATCGGGCACACCCTCGGCGACCTCACCGACCGGCCGACGGCGTCCGTCGAGCAGGTCCACGAGTGGTACGGGCAGCTTGAGCAGTTGCAGTACCACCACCCGCTGTTCGGTCAACTCCCCATGCCCAGCGGACATCCCGAGGACGGCTGCTATCTGCGGGCCCACCTGTCGGCGATGAAGCTCCAGCAGTGGGGCGCGCCGGTCAGGAAGATCATCGTCTCCCGCGCCGAACCGCTGCTGTCCGTACTGTCCCCCAACGCGGCCGGTGCCACCCGTGAGGCCCCCGGTCTCGTCCAGTGGCACTACCACATCGCCGTGAGTGTCCCCACGACGATGGCGGACGGCACGGTCGAGTTCATGGTCCTGGACACCGCTCTGGGGCTCGGTCCGGTGACCGGCACCGAGTGGCTGGCCGCGATCGGGGTCAACAGGGCCGAGGCCGAGGTGCACGTGGGCCCGCTGGCCGAGGTGTCCCAACATCTCACGTCGGATGTGCACCGGAACCCCGGCAACTGGACCCTGATCAACTCCGCGCCCTTCCCGAGGGACCGGGCGGTCGTGGTGGTCACCGACGTGTTCGCGGCAATGTTCCCCAGCCCTGGTTTCCTGCAGCCGAGCTCACTGCGCGAGGTGGACGACGCGCACCGTCAACTCATCGAGGAACTCACCGATTTCACCACGGAGCAGTTCGCCCGCGAAGCGCTCAACCAGGCGCACGACGAGCTGGCGGTCCGGCAGCACAGGGACGACGACGAGACCCGGCAGTGGGCATCGGACACCTACGACCGGCTGCAGTTGGGCGGGCTGCTGGACGACCCGTTCCTGGAGCTCGGCCTGCGCGCCCTGCTGCCTGACACCCACCCGGCCCTGCACGGCTCGAACGAGTCGGACATCGACCGTCTGATGCGGGAGGCCAAGGAGGAAGCGACCGGCGGCGCGCCGCTGCCCGTCGACGACCTCCTGGCCGACCTGGTCGTGCCGCCGCAGCCGCAGGGCACTCAGCAGTCCCGGCCGGCCACCTCCGGTGGCACACGCCGGCGGATCGGCGCGTGGCTGCGCAACACCGGTGCGGCGCAGCGCGAGGAGCTGCTGAGCAACCGGTACGGGATCAAGATCGGCCCGGCGAACGGCGAGGCGCACTTCAGCCACTCCGTGCTGGACAAGATCACCAAGGTGTTCGACGGCCTTCCCTCGAAGGACGTGGCCGGCAACGTCTACCTCCAGTCGATCACGGCCGACAGCTCCAAGGGGCCCGTCAGCTCCTACATCGTCGACGACCGGCACATCCGCATCTCGCACCCGCTGCACATGCCCTCCTGGATGTACACCAGGCTCGACCGCGGGAGCGCGGCACAGCGGTGGCTGATGGACATGGTGGCGATGTCGGACTACCAGGGCCTGCGCATCGCCCGTGCCCTCGGGATCCAGGGCCCGCGGCGTCATGTCATGGCAGGGGTCTCCGACGTCCTGGCACACGGCAACCTCGTCGAGTGGACGCTGCGCCACGAGGTGGGCCACTCGGTGGACATGCGGATGGGGTGGGTTCTCAAGCTCAGTGGCGAGGACCGATTCGGCGGCTGGAGCACGTACTACGTCGATCTGCGGCCGGTCGCCAAGGCGTTCCTCGCCGGTGTGGGCATCGACGATGAGGCGCTGAGCAACCAGGTGGCGGAGCGCATCGATGTGCAGGCAATCCGGAAGGACCCCGGCGCTCTGGACCGGCTCCCCAAGGAGCTGGCCGGCAGCGACACGGACCGGCTCGACCGTCTGACGCGCATGGTCGGCAACCTGCGGACGGCCGCCGCGCAGCCGTGGACGCTGGATGACGGCGGTGCGGCGCAGCTGACGCACGACGGCCGCATCTACCAGATCAGCCACGGCGGCCAATGGGTCAGCTACCTGGCCGATGCCCGCGAACACGCCGTCTCCAACTACCAGTTCGCCACCCCCGACGAGTGGTTCGCCGAGACCTACGCGGCCTACCACGACCCCCGGACGATCAACCCGCCGCGGGCCCGGCTCGACCCGCGGGTGGTGCAGTGGTTCGTCGAAGACCTCTACGCCGATCCCGAGCCGGTGACCGTCGCACCGGAGAGCACCGCCTACGAGGACGTGGTGCTGAAGACGTCGGACGGCACCACCGTGCGTGCCGGCGACATCGACCACCTGCGGATCGTGGCGCCCGGCACCAAGGCTCCGGCCGGCCGGTCCTTCCACACCCGGGCCGATGTCCTCAAGCGGCTGCGGACGCACACCGATCTGGACCTGACGCAGCAGTACTTCGCGCACTACGACCAGGCCGGATCGCCGGGCAAGGTGCACCTGAACGCGCGCCGGCCCGTGCCGTGGGACCGTGCGAACCCGATGTACCTGGCGCTGCTGCACGGCACCCGCGGCTGGCTCACGGTGCCGGTGAACGGCAAGCCCACCAACGTGAACGGCAGCGCCTTCGGCAAGGCGCTCGGGCGGCGCCCCAGCATCACCGAGCTGCGGGAGAAGGCGGGCAGCACCGCTCAGATCATCCTGGCCGCCTGCGAGGCGGGCGCCGTCGACGAGCACGGCCAGTCCGTCGCGCAGCAGATCGCGGACGAAACCGGGCTCACCGTGTGGGCGCCCACCACCCAGATCGCCGCGACCCCGGAGCTCTCCGGCATCAGCTTCCTCCTCTACCGCGATGACCACGGCAAGACGGGTGAGTGGCGAAAGTTCACCCCGTCGTCCACGAGCGTCCACGGCAGCGGTGAGCAGCAGGCCGGTCCCGTCCTGTCGGGCCCGCCCCACATCACCGTGCCGCTGCCCGTCGCCCGGTCCGGCGCGGTCACGGTCGGCACGCCGCAGCCGCAGTCGGAGATGTCCCAGGTACAGGTCGAGTCGGACACCTCCGATGGACAGGTCCAGTCGGACGCTCAGGAAGAGGTCCAGCTTCCGGACGAGGTCCAGGAGCTGAGCCACGTCCAGGAGTTGAGCCACGACCTGACGACTGTCGCGGCGTCCCAGACGCCCGCCCACGGTTCACCGGAATGGGACCAGCTCCGTACCGCGCACGCCTTCGAGTGGCACGGCAGCGACGTCGACGCCGCGGTGCAGTTCATCACGGTGCGGCTCCGCCAGGCCGGTTCCGGCGCCGCCTCCCAGGTGGTCTTCCACGGCTCCGGCGGCAGCAGCTCCGGCCGGCTGCACGCCGAGAACATCGACGGCCGGGTGGTGTGGGCCGACCCCGCGCACCCGGACGAGCAGTACCGGTCCCCCGCCAAGCTGCTGCGCCCGGGGCGGCGCGACGTCACCTCCATCGACATGGACGCCGAAGGCAGGCTGCTGGCGCCCTCGGACGAGTTGCTGGCGCTGGGTGAGGGCGCGGATCTCTTCCCCCACCTGCTGCCGCACCTCCCCGTCGTCCTCAGCGACGGCTCGGACCCCGTGGAGGACACGCGGTGGCTGTTCCCCGAGGCCGTGCCGCCGATCGGCTTCGGCGGTACCTCGAAGCACTTCCCGCTGGGGATGTTCGGCACCGTGCTCGACTTCGACGGTGTCCGCTTCGACGGGATGAGTCTGCCCGGCGCCCCGCAGACCCGTACCTTCACGGACCTGGTCACCGAGCTGCTGCCCGATGACATCGCCGAAGGCGGCCTGGATGCCTTCCGTAGCGAACTGCGGGCCACCATCGCCCGCAAGACGCCCCGTGACTTCGCACAGCAACTGGTCGACGAGGGCATCGAGTTGACCGTCCCGGGACGCTGGGGCACCGCCAAGCGCACCGTCACGCTCACCCTGACCGGCATCAACCGGGACCGTGCCACCCTCGTCGACGCGCCCTACCGGCCGTACGGGACGAAGAGCCTCGGCCTTCAGGAGCCGGGCTCCGACCGCTCGACGGGCACGTCCGAGAGCGTCAGCAACAGCCGCAGCCTGAGCGGGGGCGAGAAGCTCGCCACCGTCGCGTCCGGGCCCGTCGCCGTCACGCCCAAGGCCGGCGTCAGCCTGTCGTCCTCGCGGAGCTACGGCCAGAGCCGGAGCACCAACGCGTACAGCAACCCCTCGCTGGGGCTCGACGGTGAGCTGAGGCAGTTCTCCTTCTCCGGGACCACTCTGACCGTCACCACGTCAGGTCCCGGCTCGCAGTCCGTGCACAGCTTGGTGACCGGGGACCTGACGGTGGCGTTCCCCGCCCAGCTGACCGAACTCGCCGCGAACGGCACCACCGCGCCCTTCCACGCCGAACTGCCCGCATCGGCGTCCGGCGGCGCGCTGGACCGGCTCACCAGGGAAGCGCGGCGGTTCTTCGCCATCCCCCAGCAGATCGGCGGGCTCCGCCTGATCCGGGACCACCTGGTGGACGACTACCTCAGCGCCAGGCCCGGCACCCCGCTGCACGACTATCTGCACAGCCGCATCGGCGAGCTGAGCATGATGGCGGACCTCGCCAGGACGCTGGAGGGCGGCATGACGCTGCCTCCGGTGCCGATGAACGACAAGGAGTTCCTGACCCTTTCGCTGAAGGGGCAGGTGCGCGGCGTCGTGCGGATCGGCGATGCCACCCGCATTCCCACCGTGCTCAACAGCCGCTGGCTGGAGCTGCAAGGTGCGTCCACCAGCGCGGGCGGCGGCTTCGGCCTCACCGTCGGGGCGGCGTTCGGACCGGGCGCCGGCCTGCTGCCGAGCACGGTCGCGCCCTCCGCGTCACTCACGCTCGACCTGGGCACGTCGACCGCCTTCAGCAGCGCGGGCGACACCGGCGGCGGACGCTGGCACACCGCGCGCTACAACGGCGACAGTGTGCCGTACCTGATGACGATCCGTCTGGAGGTGGGCTCGCGGCCTCTCGGGCACACCACGGGCCGCGAGCACGTCGAGGACATCTCGGTCGTCGTGCGGGTGCCCGTCGAACTGGCCGACGCCTTCCAGCACACGATGGCCACGGTCGTCGCCGAGGAGACCGGCGCGCTTCCCCGTACCGTCGGGCCGCTGGAGATCACCTACCAGAAGCAGCCGGACGAGCTGGTGACCGCTCCCCCGGCCGAACTGGCGCAGCCGACCGGCAGTTCGGGGCTGTTCGGGCCCGCCGGGCTATCCGGCGCGTCGAAGGTCCGCGACAGCCTGCGCGAACAGTTCCTGAACGCCGGCCGGGCCACCCGCACGCCGGAGTGGACCCGGGGCGAACTGGCCTCCCTGGACACGTTCCTGGACAGCCACTTCAACTCCGTCTCGCTGGAGACCCGGTTCACCCAGCTGTTCTCCCCCGAGGGCCTCACCCGGACCTTCCCGCGGCTGCTGGCCTCCGGGGAGACGGAGCTGGTCACCTTCCAGGTGCACGCGGAGCGTGCCTCCGACGGGGCGGCGGGCTCGCCCATCACCCCGGTGTCATCGGTGTACCTGTCCGAAGGTGGCTTCGACCTGTGGCCCAGCGCCATGCGGGACTTCGCCAACACCGAGTCGCACGGCGCGTCGGCCACGCTGACCGCCGGCCTGGCATCGGGGTTCGGGAAGGTCTTCACTCCGGAGACCGACGTGAAGCTGTTCTCGCGCAGCCACACCGCCAAGAACGGCCTGACCTCCTACGCCTATGTGCTCTCCGGCCTCAACTACGCGGGTCCGGTGCGCCAGTTCACCTACCGGACGGTCTTCCGTCCGTCCGTCACGGTGCAGCGGATTCCGGCCCCCGACTCGTACCGGACGCTGAACCGGGTCGGCCGCTTCCTGACCCGCGGTGCGGACCAGCAGCAGCTCGCCCCGCGCAGGTTCAGCCCGGCCCTTCCCATCGAGGGCGAGGCGCGGTGGCTGGCCCCGGCCGTGTCCGGCACCGTCTCGGGACCGGCCCACGCGATCAGCGGGCCGGTCGCGCTCACCCAGCACGACCGGGTGCTCGGCGTGGCCGGCGCGGACACCGTCCATGAGCAGGCCATCGCGCTGCTGACCGGGCTGGGTGTCCCGGAGGACCTGGCCCGGGTCCACCTGGAAACCGCCGTCACGCACGACCAGTTGGTGGCCGCGCTGCACATCGGCGCCGGCTCCCTCGCCGGGCAGGTGGTCCTGGACGGCCTGCTCACCGACCGCAAGGTCCGGCTCTCCGTCCAGGCGGAGATCGTCGACGTGGAGGAGGAGCCGGGAACCGCCGACCTCAGCTCGTTCGACCTCGCCGAGTACTCGGCGGGCTTCTCCGGTGTCAACAGCGTCACCACCAACCACGGCAACCACAGCCACTCCGGCACCTTCAGCGGCGGCACCGGGGACCTGACGGGCGGCGGTGGCTACGCACGCTCCTACTCCCCCAGCAAGGGCCGCAGCGTCGCGGAGATCACCAACGTCAACACGGGCCGCTACATCTCCCGCGACAAGGTCCCGCACCGCAAGCGGGTGGGGCGGATCGTGGTGCGGATGACCGCACGCGCCGAGAACATCAACCAGTTCGGCTCCTGGTCTCCCGACAAGCGCACCGTCCTGGTCGAAGCCTCGCAGGGCGTCACCGTCACCTACCTCCGTCCGCAGTGGCCCACGCCCGACGCCACCCTCGTCGCCAAGGTGCCCGCCACGCTGCCGGTCGTGCGGCTCCCGCTCTCCTCGGTCAGCGAACGCTTCCTGCCCGCCCCGCAGGAGACGGAGGCCGTGGCGCGTACGGAGCGCGCCGTGCGCTTCCAGGACGAGGACCCGACCGAGCTGAGCCACCGGGTCATGACGGCGGTCGGAAAGATGCTCGGCCTGCGCGGAAAGGGGGCCCGCGACGCACTGTGGACGGTACGCACCCCCGGCGCGACCCTGCCGGGAACCCTGGACACGGTCTTGACCACCCGTTCCCTGCACGCGATGAACGAGGCCCTGCGCGGCCCCGGCATGGTGCTGCACACCGTGGTGCCCGGCCCCGGTCACCGCAAGCGGATCCAGATGGTCATCCGCTTCCACCGCGGCCAGAACGCGACGTTCACCGGGCTGCTCACCTCGGGCAGCGTCAGCCGCTACACCCAGTCCAACACCCGCCAGGAGTTCGCCACCAGCCGCACCCGGGCGAAGGGCAACAAGTTCACCGCCCTGTTCTCCGGCGCATCGGCCTCCTACGGCCGCACATCGAGCACCTCGCAGAGCCTCACCGAGGCACAGCTGACCCGCCGTCACGACGGGCACACCGTCACCGACTCGCTCGCCAGCTTCCTGCTGGACGGGGAGCTGGAGATCACCGTCCAGCAGACCGTGCAGGTCTCCCGTAGCGCCTCGACGCTCAGCATCGACCTGGCGCGACAGGCCGCCCAGGTCGTGCAGACCGTGACGGGCGGCAAGCGCACGGTGCGGATCCCGATGCGCGAGGAGATCGTCGTCCCGCTCGGTGAGCTGCAGGGCGAACGGCCCCGGCCGGTGGCGAATCCGGTCGTGCGTCCGCTGCAGCCGCTGCGCTCCCTCAACAAGGTGGCGAAGGCCCGGAAGTACGCGATCACGTCCGAGCACCTGGCCCGCAAGGGCGTGAGCGTGATGCTCAATCCGACGGCGGCGCGCGGACTGCTCGACCAGGTGCTCGACACACTGCGGGCTCACGACGGGGAACTCCAGGACCTCGTCAGGCGCGGCCAGTTCTCGCTGGACGGCCTGTACCGCTTCTTCGACCCGAACGTCCTCGCACGCCATGTGCTGCTGCACGGCCTGAACACCGTGCCCACCGACGTGGGCCCCACTCTGCGGGCCGTCGGCGGGCCGTTGACCGACACCGTCGGCACCCTCAAGGTCGCCATCCTCCCGGCCCAGCGGGCCAGGTCGCTCGGCTGGCTGCAGGGGACCGCCGAACGCAGCGACTACAGCTCCCAGAACAACGGCCTGACGATGAGTCAGAGTCTTACCCAGGACACGTCGCTGGGTCTGGGCCAGGCGCACCCGAAGGGCACCGCCAACGGCGGCGCCGCCCTCAGCCGGACCGCGGGCCAGTCCGTCTCCAGCTCCGGCTGGGCCATGAACCACGTCGACGGCTCGGCGCAGGACACCCTCTGGAGGACCCACGACTTCGCGGACTCCTATGTCGTGGTGCAGGTCGATACCGCCAACGAGCGCGACCGGCTCGGCTGGGCCGGCAATTCGACGACCGTCGTCTTCAAGGTCACCGACCTGCTGGCGATGCGGTTCTCGCCGGAAGCGGCTCTGCTGGGCCTCGGCGGCCTCCCGGAGGTGCCGATCCGTACGCCTTCCGGCTGGTTCGTGCCGCCGCACACGGCGGCCGGCTGGCACGACCCGGTGCTGCGGGACCTGGCGCTCGCCCAGCAGCTCCCGTCCGATGACGGCACCCTCGTCTGGCAGGCCACGGCCGGCGAGGGCGACACCGTCATCGCGCACGGCAAGACCCTGACCCACGAGGAGTTCGCCGACACCTACGTACGCCCGGAGCTGGCCCGCGACCCGGCCACCAAGGACCACGTCCTCACCTGGGGCCGGGCCGGTGGCGGCCTGGTGTCGGTCACCGCCGCCACGCCGGTCACGGCCGACGGCACGACGGAGGAGCAGCCGGCCGAGCAGAACGAGCAGCGGGACGACGCCCAGGGCCAGGAGTCTCAGACGCCCCAGGAATCCCAGCCGTCCGAGGTCACCGAAGACTCCACGGCCACCACGTCCGCCCCCGTGCCCCAGGAATGGGTGTCGCTCGGGGTGGACTCCTCCCAGGCCGACGGGCTGCGGTCGTCCGGTCTGCGGCCCGAGCAGGTCGCCGAGGACGGGGACTGCTTCTTCAGCGCCGTGATCCGGACGCTCCAGGCGTCCGGGCGGGCGAACGAACTGCCCACCCAGGACATCACGGCCCTGCGCACCACCCTCGCGGACCGGCTCGCCGAGGGCCTCGGGGCGGATGACCCGCAGCTCTGGGACATGGTGCTCCCCTCCCTGCAGGCCGAGTTCTACAACGACCCCGAGGACTCCGAGCACTCCGGGCACTCCGTCGGGCAGCAGATCCGTACGTACGTCGCGGCGCAGTCCGTCGCCGTGCAGGACGCGGTGACGAACGGTGACACGGACACCTGGCGCCAGGTGCTGCGGGGCTCGGGTGCCACCGACTCGATCGTCCGGGACATCAGGACCCCCGGCAGCTACAACCACCTCGCAGGCGACTTCGTGCCGGCCCTGTTCCCGCACGTGTTCGGCATCACTCCGGCCATCCTCCACCGGGGCAACACCACCTGGAACCAGCTCGCCGACGGCGACAACCCGGTGCACGTGGTGCGGGTGCGACTCCCCAGGGAGAACGGGCGTTACGTCGAGCACTACCAGGCCACGGCGACGGTCCAGAACCAGTCCCAGGCCCAGGCCCAGCACGAGCCCCAGGCTTCGACCTCGACCGCGGCTTCCGTGACCGCACCGGCGACGACAACGGACACCCGCGCCGTCTCCTCCCAGGAAGTGAAGCCGCAGCAGCCGGAGCAGTCCGCTTCGCAACTGCCGCCCGTTCCCGTCCGGTTGAAGGACGGCCGGCTCAGCGCCGGGGACATCGTGTACGGCCTCGGGGAGTCCGAGGAGGCGATCGTCGAGCAGCTGATGCCCGCGCTCGAAGCGGCGCTGGGTGCCGAGAAGGCCGCGACGGCGCGCGGTCAGCTGCTGGCCTACCTCGGTACCGAAGAGATGAAGCCGTGGCTGTCCGGGCTGACCCGGGGCGGCAAGCGGTGGGTGCCGATCGAGGTGCCCGGCTGGTCCGGGGAGATCGAGGTCGGCGCGGTACTGCACGAGGCGGTGACGGACGAGGAGCTGCCCAAGGTCGAGTTCGAGAACGGCGCGGAGTCCGCGTCCGGTTCGGGCCACGGCAAGGACCGGCGGCTGCGCCGCACCCTCGGCGCCGACCTCCGCGTGGCCTTCGCGGGCGGGCGGCTCGACTTCCTGGCGAACACCAGCGAGGACGGCACCACCGGTGTCACCACCGAGCGGACCGGCCGGATGTTCGCGCGCGGCAAGACCTCGGAGAAGGCGCTGGCCGTCCGGGCCGTCGCCGAGTTCACGTTCGACTTCTCCGACGTGACCGCCACCGGCACCGGCAGCGGCGGACAGACCCTCCAGATCGGGAACCCGCCCACCACGACCGGGCAGAGCGGCCCGCGTACGCATCAGCTCACCGCGTCCGTCCCGACGCTGCTGCTGGTCCCCGAAGCCGATTCGTCCGCGCACACCGAAGCGCCCCCCGTACACCGGCTCCCGTCGTCCCTGGTGCGCGATCTGCGCGCCATCGGGGGCACGGACATCGTCATCGACGTCCACCCCGCCGACCTGCTCGGCAGGGCGCTCAACGGCGGTATGGAGGACGTGCTGACGCAGCAGGTCGGCGGTGGCAAGTCGCCCGACGAGGTCGGGCGCGAGGTGTTCGGCGACCGCTGGCCCGAGATCCGCACCCAGGTGCTGAGCCGGGTGGACTTCGGTCTGCTGCACGAGCAGTTCACCGCGATGATGAGCGGCGAGCCGCTGGAGATCAGCCTGGCCGAAGGACTGGGCTCGGTGCTCTTCTCCGCCGAGGTCGCCACCATGCAGCATGTGCGCGACACCAAGGAGACGGAGTTCAACGTCGGCACCGACGTCACGCGCTCCGTCACCCACCCGTCGGCGTCCGGCTCCAGCAAGACGGTCACGGGCGCCGGGCAGGTGACCCCGCTCCAGGTTCCCGGCAAGCTCAGCGGTCGGCTCGCGGGGCAGGTGGGCGCCGACGCGATCACCATCGACGGGTTCGCCACCCGGACCGGAGTGGCCACCAAGACCAAGGTCCCCGGCTCGGTCTTCGACGGAGTGGCCGTGCTGCACGTCCACTTCGTCCGCGCCAACGGCGGCACGGAGCAGAAGGAATCCGCCACGGCGCACACCACGCTCGGCTTCCGCTCGCTCTCCGAGGCGTCGCTGACCGAGGTCCGCAAGAAGCGCACGGTCTTCGAAACGCCGTGGGCGCAGCAGGCGCTGACCGGGGTGTCGCTGTCCGATGGCCAGGAGGACCAGCAGGTCCGGCGGCTGAACCCGAAGTTCTTCGCCAAGGGCGACACCACCTTCGCGCCGCCGCTGACCACGTGGTCGAACGACCCCGTCAAGGGTGGTGGGCTGCCCGACACCGCCGTCATCCACGGCCTGTTCACCGGCGGCGACTTCGATCTGGTCCCGCAGGAGGACACGCAGGGGGGCCGCGGGACGCAGCAGCCGCTGCGGATCGGCATCCGTCAACGCGTCGACGCGCTGGGCGAGCCCGTCTTCGGGAAGAAGGAGTGGCGCAGCCTCGCCCCGCTCTTCCACAGCAGCTTCCGCGGTGAGCGTCTCGCGTCCTGGCTCGGCGCGATGACGCGGGGCGGACGCCTCACCAGCGAGCAGCTCAGCAGCTCGGTCAGCCATGGCCACCGGGCGATGTCGGCCGAGGCCGAGGTGCAGAAGCTGGCGTATCTGCGGACGATCGACAAGTCCGAGCTGAACGTGCTCAGCGAGACCACGACCGGCGGCGCGCAGCGCACCCTGGTCTGGCAGGAAGGCGGCTGGCAGGCGCTCGGCGGCGGCGATGCCACCCTGCCGCAGGCGAGCAACATCCAGCCGACGGCGGGCGGCGGCCACTCCACCCGTACACGCACCGGCACCCGCGCCGGCCGGCAGGCCAAGAGCGTCAACAACGCCAAGTACCCCGAGCCGATGGTGGTGTTCTCCGGCGAGGCCACGGTGCGGTTCCAGGTCACCGACTCGCACGGGCACGTCATCGTGGCCGACCCCGCGCACGAAGTGGCGACGGTGCCCTTCGTCGTGGCCATCCCCCGTGCGCTGTGCGAGCAGGTCACCGTGGAGCAGGACGGGCCTGCCGTCTACACGCGGGAGGCCGGACTCCGCAAGCTGATCAAGCTCAAGCGGCAGTCCACGACGGAGCAGCAGGCCGCGGCGGCTGATCAGGAGCAGGCGGCGAAGCAGGAAGCGACCGTTGCTCAGGAGGAGTTGGCGAAGCCGGAGCAGACCGAGAAGCCGGATGAGCTGCGGGCGCCGCTCCGGGTGACGCAGCAGCAGCGCCTCGCGCCGACCGACCACGTACTGGAAGTGCACCGCGGCACCTGGCCGCACACCGCGCTCCAGGAGGTGCTGGAGCCGCACTTCGGTTCGGACTGGCCGCGGGCCAAGGCCGTCCTGACGACCCACATCGAGCCGTTCGCCCTGCGTCCGCGTCTCGCGCAGTTCAGCCAGAACCCGGACGCGTTCGAGACCATCAAGGTGACGGTCGGCGGGAAGACCGCCGAGGTGTCCCTGAAGTCGGTGACGGTGCGCGATCCGCGCTACGTCAAGACGGTCGAGAACTTCGAGTCCGAGACCGGCGCGGAGGAGTCCGAGTCCACCGGCCGGATTCAGGACCGGCGCAGCCGCACCACGGGCATCCTCGACATCACCGCCAAGGCGCCGCACGCGATCACCGTCCAGTACACCGGCACGACCCTGTCCGACAGCACCACCGGCCACGCCATGGACAGCGGTGGCGGCTCACAGGCCAAGGGCAAGACGGTCGAGCCCGTCGGCGTGTTCGACGCGAAGGTCTCGTTGACGTTCGACGTCACGCTGACGCAGCGCCTGTCCACGGGCACCGCCGCCCCCGACACCGTCACCGCCGACCTCGACACCCGTCTCGCCTTCCCGAAGCGTGACCTCGTCGACCCGAAGACGGGAGAAGCGCCCGTCCCGTCGGTGCAGCGCCCGGTGCCGAAGCGCATCAAGGACGGGCGCATCGGCGACACCGACCTCCTGCAGGGCCTGGAACTGTCCACGTCCACCGCCGAGATGCACACGCTGCTCGACGCTCTCGACACCCGCGGCATACGGGCCTTCGGTACGGCCAAACGCTGGCGCCAGGCCAAGGCTGATCTGGCACAGGAGCTGCAGTCCGACCTCATCCGGCAGCACGCGCACGGCATGATGGCCGACGAGCCGCTGATCATCCAGGTGCGCGGCGGCGTCATCGCGGTCACCGCGAGCGCCTACGACCTGTCCCACGTCGCGGACACCGGAACCACCGAGTTCACCGTCGGGGCGGAGCACAGCCTCAGTGAGGGCAGCACGGACGGCGTGTCCGCGCTCGGCTCCGGTTCGGCCACCACGCACGCCCTGAAGATCTCCGGCGGGGCCCAGGTCGCGCCGGGTGTCAGCGTGATCGGCGGGCTCGGCGGCAGCCGTGGCTCAGGCCACGACGAGGTGTCGGTCACCGGCACCGCGAGCAAGACCGTGCTGACCACCAAGAGCAAGGCCCCCGGTGCGTTCTACACCGGCAAGCTCCGGCTCCACTTCGACATGCGGTCCACCGACGACGGGCTGCACCGGCGCGTACGGCGGTACGTCTACCGGGAGCAGGCCCGGCGGCTCCAGCAGAAAATCGGGCAGCAGAAGCCGGTGCAGCAGTCCGTCCCTGACACGGATCAGCACACCGCCACATCGGCAGGGGCGTTCCGGCAGAAGCTCGCCGATGTCTTCCGGCAGTTGCGGGGGGACGAGCGCAGTCGTCAGCTCTTGACGGCGGATGAGCGCAGTCGTCAGCTCGTGGCGGAGGAGGAGCAACGCCGTCAGCGGCGGCTGTCCCGCCAGGCGAAGCTGATCCAGCTCGGGGCTGGCCGCGCCATCGGTGAGGTGCCGGTCAACCGTGACCTGCCGGACAACCGTGACGTGCCGGCCACCCGTGACGTGTCGATCGCCTTCTCCGTCCTGGTGGAGGCCGCTCCGGAGCAGAAGCAGGAGCAGGAGAAGACACAGGCGAAGGCACCGGAGCAGGAGCAGGCACCGGCCCCCGACGCGTCGCAGCCGAAGCAGCGCGCCACGCCGCAGGAGCCCGCGACCGACTGGGTGATCCGTGACCTGCCCTCCATCGGCGGAGTGCACGCGATGCTCCGGGTCTACGGCCGCAAGTACCTCGGCTCGCAGTGGGACGCCAAGCCCCAGAAGAACGCCAGGACTTGGGGAGAGACCGCGCAGAACGCCTTCGGCCTGCAGATCCTCAAGCCGTGGATGCGGCACCTGCTGGTGACCGCGCCGCAGGCGGACGCCTCGGCGTTCGGCCCGCGTTCCACCCTCAGCGTCGACCTGTTCAAGGACACGTTCGGCAAGCAGACCCGCGTGACCGCGACGTTCGAGCTGCTGGACGAACTGACCCTGGAGCGGCTGGACAAGAAGGCCGAGCAGGCGATCGGCTCGGAGGCCGGACACCGGTTCGGCAAGGTGCGGCTGAACACCCAGCAGTGGACAGGACAGGGCCAGATCGGTGTCGAGGGCGGCGCGCCCGGAGTGTCCGGTCTGCGCGGCGGCGTGCACGCGGGCGGCGGTATCCGCAGGCGGGAAATCGCCCTCCAGTCCGAGGCGGGCCGGGCCTTCGCCAACGCCAAGATCCCCAAGCCGCACGAGATCCGCACCGGCTCGGTGCGGGTGACGTTCGCCTTCTGGCACGGTACGGAGAAGCTCGGCGAGGCCCACGGCATGACGCCGCTGACGGTCGCCATCCCGTGGACGCCGCCCAAGCAGCCGGAGGTCCTGCGGCTGCGCGGCGGATACGAGCCGCAGTCCTTCACCCACGGGTCCTACGAGTCCGTCTCCTCCGAGTACGAGGACGGGCACGAGGCGTCCTTGTCGGACGACGAGTCGATGGTCTCCGACGGCCACTCCGCCGAGGCGATGGAACTCGACGATTCGGGCTCGGCGTCCGGGTCCGACACGGACAGCATCCGCAACGCCCAGCCGTCCCAGACGACATGGATTGCGCTGACCAACTCCGCCTCGCACACCGCCACTCAGCCGCCGTGGCGGGAAGAGGTGCAGAAGCTGCGGGCCGAGCTGGCACGCGAGCGACAGGGGGGCCCGCAGCTTCAGGGGCTGTCCCTGGAGCAGCGGCGGGTGGTGCAGCTCCAGGCGAGCATGCGCCCCACACCGGCCGAACTGTCCCACGAGGCATGGCAGTACATGCCGCTGCTCCCCCTGACCGGGCCTTTCAAGGAGGTCAGGGAAGAGCTGCTGCGCGAAGTGACGGAGCTGGAGCAGCGGTTCCGCGTCCCGCACCTGTCCTCGCCCGTCACCGTGGGCGGCGATGCACAGCAGCAGATGCACCGGTGGGCACAGGAAACCCAGCTCCTCGCCGAGGTGCTGGGGAATGGTCTGAGTCCGGACGACGGAACGGAGAACGCGGCGCACGGTTCCCCGCATCCTGACCTCGACGACTACCTGGCCCGTGCCGCGCTGCGCCACCGTCAGCAGCTCTGGGAGGCCCCAGCCGTCGCGCACCTGTCAGGCGCCGAGCGCCGGCAGCTCACCGAGCACCTCAACGAGCTGCTGGACCCGTGGCTGGAATCGCACTACGGCAAGCACGCCACCGTGCTGCCCGCCCTCGGGGACGACGTCACGGCGGACCCATCGGATCACTCCGAGACATCGGACGGCTCCGAGATTTCGGATGGTAGCTCCGTCATGTCCGAGGAGTCCGGCACCGAGGATTCCGGTCACTCCACGGGCTCCGCGATGTCGGAGGACGCGGGTCTCACGGATGACGAGGACGCCCTGTCGACAGGCACGGACGCCGGCAACCCGCTGGTGGAAACGGAACGCCGGATGTTCCCCCAGGCCCTGGCCTTCCCCACCGCCAAGGAGGGTGCGGCCTACGGCAGGAAGCAGTGGAACCGTCATGTCCTCGATCTGCCGGGCAGGCTGAAGCGCCCGCTGCGTGACTACACCAGCGGCCCCGAGCAGGTCCGCCGACTGCCCTACACTCCCGCGGACATCGAGATCAAGGCGCTCGCCCGGGATCTCGACGCGGACAACGGCACCCTCACGCACTTCGTGCAGGCCGTGTCCCAGCAGCACGCGATCAGCCACGACGAGAACTACGACAACGTGCTGACCGACGGCAAGCCGACCCCGCCGATGTCGGGGCTGGAGTTCATGGAGCAGGCGCTGGCCGCCACCGAGCACCATGTGCGGGCCCTGGGCGAGGCGCTCAAGAGCCATCCGGTGCCCGAGGCCCTGGTGGCCGTCAAGGGCCTCGACAAGGGGTACTTCCCCGAGGGGACCGACGTGCGGCAGGGGCTGGTGGTGCGCGAGGGCCGGTTCATGTCGACCTCACTCGGCCCGGTCGCCGAGGACTTCGAGAACCGGCCGTACATCCTGCACCTGCTGGTACCCGAGGGCACCCCTGCCCTGTACCTGGGCGCGCTCTCCGACACCGGGGACGACGAGCGGGAGCTGCTGATCGACCGCGGCTTCGACTGGGAGATCCTGCACGTCGAGAAATCCGCCACGGACGACGAACAGGTCCATCTCTACGGCCGGATCGTTCCGCAGGTCACCGGTGCGGCGGCCAACGCACCGACCACCGCTGACCTCGCATCGGACCCGCACGCCGTGTCCGAGGGTGCACAGCTATCGGAGCCGACGGATACGACGAGCCAGGGGCTGCCGTCCGTGGCCACCTTCGATCCGGCGAGGGCACCCCAGCAGCCCGTCGCGACGGAAGCGTCCGGCACGGAGAAGACATTTGTCCTGCACTTCGCCGAGGGCGCAAAGGAGGTCGACACGACCGAACAGCGGGACCTGATCGACCACGTGGTCGGCCACCTGATCGAGTGGGGTCTGGAAGACCGGCGTGCCGACCGGCCGCTTCCCAGGGTCGAGTTGACCGGCTTCGGCAACGGTTCCGAGCTGCCGTTCGTGTATTCCGCGCCCCGGGCGAAGCGGACCGGCGATCTGCGGGCTTCCGCGGTCCAGCGCGTGTTGCGGAAGCGGCTGGCGCTGGATCTCGACGAGTACTACACGGAGAACAGCACGGGCAGGACGCGTACCCGCCAACTGACGCTCCAGGACTTCGTCATCTCCCAGTCGCCGGCGCGGCAGGCCGACCGCCGCACCGGCACCCCCGAGGACGGCCGCCGGGTGGAGATCACCCTCCACCGTGCGCCGACGGCCGCCGACCCCTTCCTCGAACAGGATCTGCCGCTACAGGCGCTGGCGGTGCGGGAACAGCAGGCCCGGACCGTCCGGCTGGGCGATGTGCAGCACCTCCCCGTCGTCTCCGTCGACGAGGACGGACGGCACCGTGTCGGGCGCTCCTTCCTGGGGGGCAAAGACATCTTGGACATGGAGGGCCACTACCTGGACCTTCAGCTCAAGAAGCCGTACTTCGTGCACTTCGAAACCCTCATCGACCCGCCCGGCTTCGACATCAGGAACGTCCCCAGGAAGAACCTGCGGAAGGTGCCGTGGGATCTGGGGCGTCCCACCTACGTGGCCATGGCCCACGGAAAGGCCGGCTCGGTCGCACTGTGGATACAGGAGAACGGCGCCGAGCCCGAGCTGCACTCCGTGACGGGCCAGGAACTCGCCAGGACGCTGGCCCGGCGCCCGAGTTTGCAGGAGCTGAAGGCACGTGCAGGAAAGCGCGCCCAGATCGTCCTGCTGGTGTGCCTGGCGGGCACCGCCGACAAGTACGGCCGGGTCGTCGCCCAGCAGGTCGCGAACGAGACCGGCATGGACGTGTGGGCGGGTACCACCAAGGTGGTCTCGATCGACCAGGTCCCTGAGCGCGAAAGCCAGTCGGACTACACCTTCGGCCTCAGGCCCGACCCGGAGACCGGCGAACCCGGCGAGTGGAAGCTGTTCACCCCGGCCACCGAGAGCAGCAGCTCGCAAGCCACCGAGCAGCTCCCGCCCGTGGTCACCGTGCAGACCCTGCCGCCGGCCGCAGCCACGGAGCAGGAGGTCGCGGAACCGGAGGAGCAGCACGACGCGCATCAACAGCCCACAGCTGTACGGACGTTCTCGGCGGCGACACCGAACAGCAAGGACGTCGCCGCGCTGTCCCCGACGACCGTCACAGAGATCGAAGGCGAGCGTACGCAGGAGACGTCCGCCCACGAGGAATCGCACGTCGTGCGCTTCACCGAGCGCGCGAAGGAGGTCGTCACATCCGAACAGCTGGACGTGATCGACCGGGTGGCCAAGCGACTCGTCGAGTGGGCTCTGGAAGACCGGCGCGCCGACCGGCCGCTCCCCAAGGTCGAGTTGACCGGCTTCGGGAACGGCTCCACGCTGCCGTTCGTGGACTCCGCGGCACAAGCGAAGCGGACCGGCGAGCTGCGAGCCGACGCGGTCCTGCGCGCGTTGCGCCATCGGATGACGCAGGAGCTCGACACGTACTACGCGCAGGACGGCGAGCACATCGCACGTGTCCGCCGTCTGAAGGCCGAGGACTTCGTCATCTCCCGGTCGCCGTCGCGGCAGCCCGACCACCACACCGGCACCGACGAGAACCGGCGCCGGGTGGAGATCACCCTCCATCGCGCGCCGACGTCCGCCGACCCCTTCCTCGACGAGGACCTGCCGCTGCAGACGACGGCGACGGAGCACCAGCAGGCCCGAGCCGTACGGCAGGGTGATGTGCAGCACCTTCCCGTCATCTTCGTCGACGACGACGGACGTCACCGCATCGGGCGGAGCTTCCAGGGCGGCAAAGACATCACAGGCATGGAGAACCTGTACACGGACCTGCAGCTGAGGAATCCGTACTTCGTGCACATCGACGCCCGCACCGACACGGGCGGCGTCGGGCTCCTCGACCTGCCTGCGGAGTACCTGCACAAGGTGCCCTGGGACATGGAACGCCCCACTTATGTGGCCATGGCCCACGGGCTGCCCGGCCAGGTCGAGCTGTGGGTGCGGGAGAACGGGGCCGGGGCCGAGCTGCACCTCTTCGAGGGTCGGGAATTCGGCAAGACGCTGGCGCGTCGCGAGAGTTTGGAAGATTTGAAGAGGCGTGCGGGAAAGCGCGCCCAGATCCTCCTGGTGGTGTGCCAAGCAGGAGCCGTTGACGAATACGGCCGGGTCGTCGCCCAGCAGGTCGCGAACGAGACCGGCATGGACGTGTGGGCGGGCACCACTGTGGTGGGTACGTTCAAGCGCCATCCTCGGCTGGAGTTCACCTTCGGCCTCAGGCCCGACCCGGTGACCGGCAAGCCCGGCGAGTGGCGGATGTTCACCCCGGCCACCGAGAGCAGCACCCTGGCAGAAGACGGGCGGCAGCTCCCGCCCGTGGTCACCGTGCGGACCCTGCCGCCGGCCGCAGCCACGGAGCAGCAGGTCGCGGAGCCGGAGGAGCAGCACGGCACGCATCAACAGCCCACGGCTGTACGGACGTTCTCGGCGGCGACACCGAACAGCAAGGACGTCGCCGCGCCTTCCCCGGCGACCGTCACAGAGGTCGAAGGCGAGCGTACACAGGAGACGTCCGCGTCCGATGAGCCGCTCACGGCCCCCACGGAGCTCTCCGCAGACCCGCACACCTCGTCCGAGGGTGCGCAGATATCGGCACCGCCGGTCACAACGAGCGGCGGGGGAAACTTCGCGGCTACCTTCGGCCCGAAGATGGCACCGTCCCAGGAGTCGTCCCAGGGGACGGATACGTCCGCCCACGAGGAAACGCACGTCGTGCACTTCGCCGAGCGCGTGAAGGAGGTCGAGACGTCCCAACAGCTGGACGTGATCGACCAGGTGGCCAAGCGGCTCGTCGAGTGGGCCCTGGAAGACCGGCGCGCCGACCGGCCGCTCCCCAAGGTCGAGTTGACCGGCTTCGGGAACGGCTCCACGCTGCCGTTCGTGGACTCCGCTGCCCGCGCCGAGCAGACCGGCGACCTGCGGGCTTCCGCGGTCAAGGGAATGTTGCAGCGGCGGCTGGAGCAGGAACTCCACGATTACTACACGTCCGACGACGAGGGCATGACGCGTCCCCGCCGTCTGACGCCCCGGGACTTCGTCATCTCCCAGTCCCCGTCACGGCAGCCCGACCGCCGCACCGGCACCCCCGAGGACGGCCGCCGGGTGGAGATCACCCTCCACCGGGCACCGACAGCCGCCGACCCCTTCCTCGACGAGGATCTGCCGCTGCAGACGCTGGCGACGCAGGAGCAGCAGGCGCAGGCCGTCCGGCTGGGCGATGTGCAGCACCTCCCCATCGTCTCCGTCGACGAGGACGGCCGGCACCGTGTCGGGCGCTTCTTCATGGGTGGCGAAGAGATCTTGGACTCGGAGGGCCTGTACCTGGACCTTCAGCTCAAGAAGCCCTATTTCATCGATTTCCCCCTCAACGACCTCCCCGACCTCGACCTGCGGGATCTCCCCAAGGAATACCTGAAGAAGGTGCCCTGGGACGTGGAGCGTCCCACCTACGTGGCTATCACCCACGGGATGCCCGGCCACGTCGAGCTGTGGGTGCGGGAGAACGGCGCCGAGCCCCAGTCGCACATCGTGACGGGCCAGGAGCTGGGCAGGACGCTTGCACATCGCCCGAGTTTGGCGGAGCTGAAGGCGCGTGCCGGAAAACGCGCCCAGATCATCCTGGTGGTGTGCCAGGCGGGCGACGTCGACCAGTACGGCCGGGTCGTCGCCCAGCAGGTCGCGAACGAGACCGGCATGGACGTGTGGGCGGCCACCTCTACGGTGGCCGCGCTCCCCCAGGAGCCCTTGCGCGAAGATCAGTATGATTTCACCTTCGCCATCCGGCCCGACCTGGAAACCGGCAAGCCCGGCGAGTGGCAGCTGTTCACCCCGGCCACCGAGAGCGGTGACGCGCAAGCCACCGAGCAGCTCCCGCCGGTGGTCACCGTGCGGGCCCTGCCGCCCGTCGAGACCGCACAGCAGCAGGCCGCGGCAACGGAGCAGCCGACGCGGAACGCCGAGGCCGAAGGCGAGCGTACGCAGGCGGCATCCGCCCACGAGGAAACGCACGTCGTGCACTTCGCCGAGCGCGCGAAGGAGGTCGTCACATCCGAACAGCTGGACGTGATCGACCGGGTGGCCAAGCGACTCGTCAAGTGGGCCCTGGAAGACCGACGTGCCGACCGGCCGCTCCCCAAGGTCGAATTGACCGGCTTCGACAACGGCTCCGAACTGCCGCTCGCGGACGCCGCGGCCCAGGCCGAGCGCACCGGCGAACTGCGGGCCGCAGCGGCCCAGCAGGTGCTGCGGCAACAGCTGAAGCAGCAGCTCGACAACCATTACGCGCAGGACATGGGCGAGGTCCGTTCCTACCCGCTGACGGTCGGGGACTTCGCTATATACCAGTCACCGCCGCAACAGGCCGGCCCCCGCACCGGCACCGCCGATGACCGGCGCCGGGTGGAGATCACCCTCCACCGGGCGCCGACAGCCGCGGACCCCTTCCTCGAACAGGATCTGCCGCTGCAGGCGCTGGATCCGGAGGAGGAGCAGGCCAGGACCGCACGCCTGGGCGATGTGCAGCACCTCCCCATCGTCTCCGCCGACGAGCACCCTCGCCGCCGTGTCGGGCGGGTCTTCGTGGGCAGCGAAGACTCCGCGGCCATGGAGGGCCTCTACACGGACCTCCACTTCAAGAAGCCGTACTACGCGCGCTTCGACGAGGGCGCCGACGGCAGCTTCGATCTCACGAAGGTGCGGGACGAGGATCTGGTAGAGGTGCGCTGGGACGTGGAGCGTCCCACCTACGTGGCCATGGCGCACGGAAACTCCGACGTGATCGCGCTTTGGGTGCGGGAAAACGGAGCCGAGTCCGAACTCCACGTGACGGGCAAAACGCTGGGCAAGACGCTGGCGCACCGTCCGAGCCTCCAGGACCTGAAGACGAGCGCCGAGGGGCGCGCACAGATCATCCTGGTCCTGTGCGAAGCGGGCGCCACGGACGAACACGGCCGGGTAATCGCCCAGGAGGTCGCGAACGAAACCGGCATGGACGTGTGGGCAGGCACCACGACGGTCGCATCCGTGCACCAGCCCCTTGCCCGCGAGGAGCACACGAGCTTTACCTTCGCCCTCGCCAACGACCCGGAGACCGGCGAACCCGGCGAGTGGAAGCTGTTCACCCCGGCCACCGAGAGCAGCAGCTCGCAAGCCACCGAGCAGCTCCCGCCCGTGGTCACCGTGCGGGCCCTGCCGCCGGCCACAGCCACGGAGCAGAAGGTCGCGGAACCGGAGGAGCAGCACGGCACGCATCAACAGCCCACAGCCGCACGGACGTTCTCGATCACCCAGAACAGGGCGGGCGTCGACGGCGGTACGGCCCAGGAGGACATCCAGGAGACGCCGACGCCCATGTCGCCGTCGGAGTTCTCCTCGCTAATGGCGGCCGGGCAGACCATCGCCGCGGCCGAGGAGTACCTGGAGCGGATCCGGACCGCCACGACGCCGCCGTCAGCCGCGCAGATCGAGGAAGGCCGGGCGCACCTGGCGGACCTCAACGAGGCCGTACGCGCCGGAATCGCCCGGCCGGAACTCCGGTCCCAGCTGCTGACCACCCTGGAGGGGCTGGCAGACACCGACGCCCCCGCCCAGACAACCGGGCAGACCGCGACTCCGGCCACGGCCCCCGCTCCGGTCACCGAGTCCACCCCCGCCGTGCACCCGACACTGCCCATGGCCCCGGACACCAGCCAGTACATGCCCATCCAACGGGCGACCATCAGGCCCGCCGTCGACAGGGCCGGCACGGTCCACGACCTGACGGCGGAGATGACAAGAGTCCACGGTGCGGAGCATCCGCTGGTCACAACGGTGAGCGCCTTCCTGCACAAGGACCGGCTCAGCAGGACCCGCCGAAAGTTCACCGTGGACGCCCGTGAGAATTACGCCAAGGGGCTCTGGGCCCGGTGGGACAAGGCACTGTCCGCGAGCGAGCGCCCGGAGGGCGGCACCCAGGAGGAAATGACGTGGTTCCTCCAGCAGTTGACGAGCATCCTGGATCTCCCCACCCGCCAGGAGAGCGGCGCACCCGCGCCGACCGTCGAGGGTCCGCAGAGGTGGACGAGCTACGTGCTGATGGCCACCCGGGCCTTCTCCCTCTTCCTCACCGCACCGCCTGCACGGCCGACCGCCTCTCGCGCCGCATCACGTGCACGGCCGACCGCCTCTCGCGCCGCATCACGTGCACGGCCGACCGCCTCTCGCGCCACGTCACAGGCACGACCGACCATCTTCATCGACGCATCACCTGCACGGCAGATCACCGAATTCACCAGCCCGGCAATCCGCTCGCTCCTGAAGACGTTGCAGGAGCGGTACGGCGACGCCCTCGATCGTGCCGTGCGGGGGTGGCTCGGCAAGTACCGTGATGAAAACACACTGGAGTGGAGGGGGCTGTCCTTCTCCCGGTGGGAGGCGTATCTGCGGTCACAGGGCAGGCACCCGCTGGATGAGACGACTCGTCCCTCCCAGGACGAGGGATTCATCCTCGCGCTGCAGGAGTTGAGGCCGCGAGGCCAAGAGTTGACGCCCGCCACCCTCAAAGACACCCGTTCCACGGTCAATGGCTTCGTGCGGCACCTCAACCTCCACCCCGAGCTGCGGCGCACGGGCGGTGCGCAGGCCGGCGTCCCGGCGTCGCCGGTGGCCGCGGACGTGGACATGGACGTGGACGTGGACATGCCCCAGGCAGAGTCCGATGCCGCGTACACCGCCGCGCAGACACGGTGGCTCTCAGAGGTGGAGGCCACAGAAAGCGCCCCGCAGTCCGACACCCGGGGAGAGCAGCTCGTCTCCCGTTCCATGAGCCATAGCCCCTTGGAAGGCGCTCTGGAGTCGGAGCAGGCACCGCTGCCCATGTCGCCGTCGGAGTTCTCCTCGCTAATGGCGGCCGGGCAGACCATCGCCGCGGCCGAGGAGTACCTGGAGCGGATCCGGACCGCCACGACGCCGCCGTCAGCCGCGCAGATCGAGGAAGGCCGGGCGTACCTGGCGGACCTCGACGAGGCCGTGCGCACCGGAATCGCCCGGCCGGAACTCCGGTCCCAGCTGCTGACCACCCTGGAGGGGCTGGCAGACACCGACGCCCCCGCCCAGACAACCGGGCAGACCGCGACTCCGGCCACGGCCCCCGCTCCGGTCACCGAGTCCACCCCCGCCGTGCACCCGACGCTGCCCATGGACCCGGGCACCAGCCAGTACACGCGCATCCAACGGGCGACCATCAGGCCCGCCGTCGACAGGGCCGGCACGGTCCACGACCTGACGGCGGAGATGACAAGAGTCCACGGTGCGGAGCATCCGCTGGTCACAACGGTGAGCGCCTTCCTGCACAAGGACCGACTCGGCAGAACCGGCCGAAAGTTCACCGTGGGCACCCGTGAAGGTCACGCCAAGGGGCTCTGGGCCTGGTGGGACAAGGCACAGTCCGACATCGGGCAGCTGCAGGGCACCCGCGACGAGGAAATGGCGCAGTTCGTCCAGCACCTGAGGGACACCGTTGCGTCCCTCTCCTCCCAGGAGAGCAGCGCCCACGCGCCGACCGTCGAAGGTCCGCAGAGGTGGACGGGCTACGTGTCGATGGCCACCCGCCCCTTCTTCTCCTTCCTCACCACACCGCCGGCACAGCGGACCATCGAAACCACCCACCCGGCATCCACCTCGCTCCCGCAGAGACTGAGGGAGAGGTACGGCAACGACCCTCTCCTCGGCGTCGTGCAGGAGTGGCTCAGTCCGTTCGCTGAAAGCTCCCAGAAGCACTCGGCGCGGGCATTCTCTCTGTGGGAGGCGTATCTGCAGTCTCATGGCAGGCACCCGCTGGCCACGACGCTGCTTCCTTCCGAGGACGAGGGTTTCCTCCTCACACTGCAGGGTTCGTTGAGAACGAGGGCGGGCCGGGAGCTGGAGCCTGCTTCCCTCCAAAAAATCCGCTCCGGGGCCGATAGCTTCGTGCGGTACGTCAGGGAGAATCACCCGGAGCTGCGGCGAGCGGACGATGCGCAGGTCAGCGCCCCGGCAGCGCCAGTGACCGCGGATACGGACATGGACATGCCCCAGGCAGAGTCCGATGCCGCGCCCAACACCGCGCAGACACAGTGGCTCTCGGAGGTGGAGGACACAGCGCTGCTCCTGGAGGCGATGACACCCGACAAGCTCGCCCCGGAGTACCACGAGGGCTGGCGCGCATCCGTCAATCAGGGCACGGCATTCCTGGCCGAACTGAGGCGGCTGCAGGCCGCCGGCATCCTGCCGGAAGCGGAACGGCTGGCAGGGCGTTTGGACGCCGCGCTCGCTCCGTGGACACAGGCGCTGAGCGCTGTTGATTCCGCCCCGCAGGCCGTCACCGAACCGGCGTCGTCCGGACTCACGAACACCGAACCGTTCGCACTGCTGGACTTCAGCGACGCACAGGGCGCCGAGGACCAGCCGAACGCGCAGTGGGAGTGGGATTTCGACGAGCTGCTGGACTTCGGTCCCGCTATGGACGTCGACCCCACGCCGGTGACCGAGGACGACCTGCGCTGGGCCGCCCCGCTCGTGAGGCCCCTGCCCATCATCGACAACCCAGAGCGATTGGCCCTGGTGCGCGAAGTGACCGAGGAGATCGCCCGGAAGCGAGCCAACTTCAGCAGCGACGCCGAGGCACGTCAGCGCGCCTACGAGCTGCTGAAGCAGCGCAACATCCCGATCTCGTCGCAGGGACTGCCCGGCGGCGGCCAGAAGCTCGGCACCCCCACGACCACCACCCAGGCCGGCCCCTCCACAGCCAGCGGCTCCGGCAGCGGCCAGGACACGCACAGCGTGCCCTTCCCCCAGGGCTCGCAGGACATCTCCACCCCGCAGCAGCAGGACGAGATCGACCGCATCGCCGATCTGCTGGTGACGCAGGGCCTGCGCAACTGGCGGGCGGGCGGGGCGCTTCCGGCGACGGAGGTCACCGGCCTGGGCAACGGCTCCAAGATGCCGTTCGGCGGCACCGACCAGGCGGTGGCCACCGGGAACAAACGGGCCCTCGCCACCGTCGCCGAGCTGAAGAAGAGCATCGCGGCGAAACTCAAGGCGGAGCCGCAGGGCGACGGGCCGCGCCTGACGGCCGACCTCTTCCCGATCGTGCAGCAGCTGTCAGCAGAGCCCGGCGCCCACCGCGGCCCGGCTCAGGAGCAGCGCCGTGCCATCGTGTCGGTGCAGCGCACACCGCACTCTGTGTACATCGGCGACACCCGCGACGCCGACGTGCCCGTGGCCCGCAAGATCCACATGCAGTGGCTCGGCAGCAAGCCGCTGAGTGACTCCGCGAAGGAGAACATCGAGGCGTGGCGGGCGAAGGCGAAGGAGGCCGGGTGGGAGCTGGTCTTCCGGGCCGACGACGACGCCCGGCAGACCAACGCCACCTTCTTCGGGCAGCTGACGGCCGCCGGTGCGGCCCGCGTCGAGCCGATGGAGGACGTCTTCGCCCTCCAGGACCCGGCGTCCGCGGATCCGCTGCACAAGAGGCTGGCCAAGGCCGTTGAGCTCTACGAGTTCGCCCTGCGGAACAAGGCGTTCCCGATGGCCGCTGACGTCGCCCGGTACGCGATCCTGGTGCAGGAGGGCGGTGTCCACACGGACGTCGACGTGGCGCCCGGGGACACCGTCCTGCCTCCCGACGGCCTCAGCACGTCCCAGGACGCGGTGCCGTTCCTCGGGCCCGAGATCCAGGACTGGGGGCACTTCGCCGACATCCGGGCCAAGGCCGATGAGTGGGCCGGCGCGCGTGCTGCGAACGGCCGTGTGCAGCAACCCCTGTGGCGGGGCGCACAGTTCCAGTACTCCAAGGGCACCCTCGGCAACCAGTTCATCGTCGCGCCCGCCGGGTCGGCGTTCCTGGAGCGGGTCCTGGACAACCTCACCTCGCCGGAGGACCTGGCCAACCAGACCGTAAACCTCAAGCACGACGCCGGGGCGCTGACCGGCCCCTGGTATCTCAAGAAGCAGATCACCCTGCACCTCCGGGACAACGGCCGGCTCACGCAGGAGGAGGACGTCTCCAAGGCCGGCCTGTTCTCCTCCCGCAGGGTGCAGGCCGACCCCGCACAGCTGACGCAGTGGCAGCACGTCATGTGGCTGACCGCCGAGAGCGACAGCCTGGTGTACGACACCCCGCAGTCCGCGTCGCACGCCACCCCGGAGAACCTGCCCGACGAGGACCTGACCTGGGCCGCCGGTCTGGTGCACGGCCCGATGCTCATCGCCGACCCGCCGCGTCAGCGGCTGGTACGCAACGTGGTGCGGCAGGTGGCTGCCCAGCGCACCGAGCTGGACGGCGACGAGCAGCGGGCGCGCGCACTCGGCGACCAACTGCTGGACCGCTACGGCCTGTTGCCCGCGACCACCGGCCTGCGGGCCGGCACCAGGACCACCACCTTCTCCACCCAGGAGGACGACCCGTACGCCGCAGGACCGTCACGGACGGCGGCCGACCGGGCAACGGACAGGCGAACCGCAGAGGGACAGACCACTGCGGCCCAGGCAGGCACAGGCCGTTCCCTGATACAGAGGATGTCCGCCTTCCACGGCGCCGAGCACCCGCTGGTCAGCGCCGTGAGCAACTTCCTCGACGAGGACCGGGTCATCTCAGAGACCGGTCGGCCATTGGCCGAGGCAACCCGTGAGATGTACGCCAGGGACCTGTGGTCCTGGTGGGAGAACACGCTGGCCGAGGCCGGGCACCTGGTGGGCACCCCCGACGAGGAGATGGCGCGGTTCGTCGCGCACTTGACGCGTGCGGCACGCGAAGACATCCGGGGCAGCAACATCCCCGGCTCGTCCGACCAGGCTTCGCAGAGGTCGGACGACGCGACACCGCCGGCCACTGTTGCCCTCGCCCTCTTCCTCTCCCCTCCGGCACAGGCCCCCCGCTCCCGTCCGACAGTCGCCCTCCTCATGCAGACGCTGCGGGAGGAGTACGGCAACGACGCCCCCCTCGTCGATGTCGTGCAGGACTGGCTCCGCCGGTTCCCCGAGGGCAGCAAGCAGGAGACGTATCACGCACGGGCCTTCCTCCGGTGGGAGGCATACCTGCGACCGCAGGGCCGGCACCCGCTGGACGAGACGGAATTCCCCTCGGCGAACGGGGATTTCCTCCGCGCTCTGCAGGCGGCCCAGTCGGCCGCCAACCGGCCGGTGCGTCACCGCACCCTTCTCGAGGTGTCCTACAAGGCCAACTCCTTCGTATGGCACCTTCAGCACCACCCCGAGCTGCGGCGAACGGGCAGCGAGCAGGTGAACGTCCCGGCGTCACCGGTGGCTGCGGACGTGGACGTGGACATGGACGCGCCCCAGGCGGAGTCCGATGACGCGTACACCACCGCGCAGGCGGAGGCCATGCTGGTGCTCCTGACGACGATGCCGCCCGACATGCTCACCACGGAGGACCTGGCCGGCTGGCACGACTCCGTCGATGAGGGCACCGCCCTGCTGTCCGGACTGAGGCGGCAGCAGGCCGTCGACTTCCTGCCGGAGACGGAAGAGCTGGCGCTCGCATTGGACGCGGCGCTCACCCCGTGGAGGCAGGCGCTGAGCACCACAGCCGCCGCCCCGCCGACCACCACCGAACCGGCATCGTCCGAACTCCCGGACACCGAACCGTTCGCGCTGCCGGAGCAGCGGAACACCCCGGTGGAGCAGGAGCTGCACAGCGGGACATCCGACACCTGGTGGGGCCGGCTCGTTTCCCGTTCCAGGAGCCAGAGCCCCTCGGAAGCCGCCCTGGAGTCGGAGACGGCGGCGTCCATGTCGTCATGGGATTTCGACGCGCTGCTGGCGGCCACACAGACCACTGTGGTGGTCGACGAGTACCTGGAGCGGATCGGGAACGCCACGACGCCGCCGTCGGCCGCGCAGATCGAGGAGGGCCGGGGATACCTGGCCGACCTCGATGAGGCCATACGGACCGGCGCCGCCCGGCCGGAAGTCCGGACCCAGCTGCTGACCGTCTTGGAGGGGCTGGAGGACGCCGAGCGGGCGACCGCCCTCGCCCCGGCCACGACCCCCGCGCCGGTCGCCGAAGACGCACCCGTCGTGCACCCGACGTTGCCCGCGGGCCCGGACCCCAGCCAGTACGTGCCCATCCGTCAGGCGCCCATCAAGCCCGCCGTCGACAGGGCCGGCACGGTCCACGAACTGACGGCGAAGATGGCAGAGGTTCACGGTGCGGAGCACCCGCTGGTCATGGCGGTGAGCGCCTTCCTGCACAAGGACCGGATCGCCAGCACCGGCCGAAAGTTCACCGTGAACAGCCGTGAGGGGTATGCCAAGGGCCTGTGGGCCTGGTGGGACAAGGCCCTGTCCGAGATCGGGCCCTTGGAGGGCAACCCCAACGAGGAAATGGCGCGGTTCGTCGGGCACTTGAGGCACACCATCACGCTCCCCACCACCCGGGAGAGCGGCGGCCACGCGCCGGTCGGCGAGGGTCCGCAGAGGTGGACGAGCTACGTGCCGAAGGCCACTCAGCCCTTCGCCTCCTTCCTCACCACACCGCGTACGCAGCCGACCACTTCCCACACCACACTGCCTCAGGCGGCGTCCGATGACGCGAACACCGCCGCGCAGACGGAGTGGCTCTCGGAGGTGAAGGCCACGCTGATACTCCTGGAGGCGACGACACCAGACCTGGTCTCCACGGAGAGGCTGGCATCCTTGCGCCCGTCCGTCGATCAGGGCGCTGCACACCTGGCCGAACTGAGGCGGCAGCAGGCCGCCGGTTTCCTGCGGGAAACGGAACGGCTGGAGCTCGCAGGGCATTTGGAGGCCGCGCTCGCTCCATGGACACAGGCGCTGAGCGCTCTCGATTCCGCCCCGCAGACCAGCACCGAACCGGCATCGTCCGAACTTCCGGGCACCGACCTGTCCGCACTGATGGACTTCAGCTTCGAGCAGGCCGCCGAGGACGAGCCGAACGCGCAGTGGGAGTACGACGGGCAGCTGGACTTCGGTCCCGCGATGGACGTCGACCGCACGCCCGTGACCGATGAGGACATGCTCTGGGCCGCCCCACTCGTGCCGGCCAAGGTCGTCATCGACGACCCAGTGATGAAGGCGGCGATACACGAGGCGATCGAAGACGTCGCACGGCAGCGTGACCGCTTCGGCAGCAACACCCGAGCCGCAGGCAAGTACGCCGTCGAACTGCTGAAACAGCGCAACATCCCCATCTCACAGGGACTGCCCGGCGGCGGCCAGAAGCTCGGCACCCCCACGACCACCACCCAGGCCGGCCCCTCCACAGCCAGCGGCTCCGGCAGCGGCCAGGACACGCACAGCGTGTCCTTCCCCCAGGGCTCGCAGGAGATCTCCACCCCGCAGCAGCAGGACGAGATCGACCGCATCGCCGATCTGCTGGTGACGCAGGGCCTGCGCAACTGGCGGGCGGGCGGGGCGCTTCCGGCGACGGAGGTCACCGGCCTGGGCAACGGCTCCAAGATGCCGTTCGGCGGCACCGACCAGGCGGTGGCCACCGGGAACAAGCGGGCCCTCGCCACCGTCGCCGAGCTGAAGAAGAGCATCGCGGCGAAACTCAAGGCGGAGCCGCAGGGCGACGGGCCGCGCCTGACGGCCGACCACTTCCTGATCGTCGAGCGCCAGGCGCCGCAGCCCGGCTCCCGTCGCGGCTCGGCGGAAGAGCAGCGCCGTGCCGTCGTCTCGGTGCAGCGCACGCCCCACTCCGTGTACATCGGCGACACCCGCGACGCCGACGTGCCCGTGGCCCGCAAGATCCACATGCAGTGGCTCGGCAGCAAGCCGCTGAGTGACTCCGCGAAGGAGAACATCGAGGCGTGGCGGGCGAAGGCGAAGGAGGCCGGGTGGGAGCTGGTCTTCCGGGCCGACGAAGCCGCCCGGCAGACCAACGCCACCTTCTTCGGGCAGCTGACGGCCGCCGGTGCGGCCCGCGTCGAGCCGATGGAGGACGTCTTCACGCCGCAGGGCACCGCCGACGACGAGGCGCTGGTCAAGGCCGGTGAGCTGTACGAGTTCGCGCTCGGGCAGAAGGCGTTCCCGATGGCCGCGGACGCCGCGCGGTACGTGATCCTGCTGCGGGAAGGCGGCGTGCACACGGACGTCGACGTCGCCCCCGGTGCCATCGTCCTGCCCGCCGACGGCCTGGAGATGTCCTCGGACGGGGTGCCGTTCCTCGGGCCCGAGCTGCAGGACTGGGACAGCTTCGCCGAGACACGGCGGGAGGCCGACGAGGCGCAGAGCGACCGCACGCAGCCCCCGCTCGTGCGGGCCGCGGGGTTCACGTACTCCGATGGCACCCTCGGCAACCAGTTCATCGTGACCCCCGCCGGGACCGCCTTCATGAAGCGGCTGCTGGCCGGGCTCCGTTCGAAGGAACAACTGGGCAGCTACGTCGGCCACCTCAACGAGAACGCCGGATACCTGACCGGCCCGTGGTTCGTGAAGGATCAGATCGCCCAGCATCTCAAGGACAACGGCGCGCTCCCCGGGCACAAGAGCACCACCTTGTACGCCCTGTTCCGCTCCCGCAGGGTGCAGGCCGACCCCGCGCAGCTGACGCAGTGGCAGAACGTCATGTGGCTGACCGCCGAGAGCGACAGCCTGGTGCTCGACACGCCGCAGTCCGACGCGGACACCGCGTCCGGCATTTCGGGCCCGTCCGAAGCGGACCGGGAATGGGCGGCAGGTCTGGTGCGCGGCCCGATGCTCATCGCCGACCCGCCGCGTCAGCGGCTGGTGAACGAGGTGATACGGCGCGTGGCCGCGCGTCGCGCCGAGTTCGGCGGTGACGAGCAGCAGGCGCGCGACCTGGCCGACCAACTACTCGACCGGTACGGGCTGTTGCCCGAGAACCCTGGGGTGCGCGGTGGTAGGGCCGGCACTCTGACCGTCCAGGACCCACGGGACAAGAACGAGCAGGCCCAGAGCGGGCAGGTCAAGGACGACCAGGTCGAGGCCCCCTACGCCGCGGGCCCGTCGCGGACGGCCAAGGCCCAGGGCAAGACCCGGGCACGCGTCCAGGACACGGCCCCGGTCCGGCAGCCGGAGCCGCCCAAGCAGCCGCAGTTCCCGCTCGCCAACCTGGACGCCGCGCCGAAGCCCGTGACGGCCAAGGAGACGGCGGAGGCCGCGGTTACCGAGACGGCGGCACCGGAGACGGCGACGGAGCCCACCGTCACTCCCGCCAAGGAGACCGCCACCCCCACGTCCGCCTCCGCCCCCCAGGTCCCGCTGATCTCCGACCGGAGCCTGGTCCAGGGCCGCCTCCAGGCGATCGTCTGGGTGGCCACCGGTACGTCGGACGTGTCCGCTGAGGGCTACCGGGACGGTGCGGCGGTCGGGCAGTTCCGGTACCGGATGGGTGGGCTCGACACCGGGAGCGTCACGGTGGAGAACCCCGTCACGGCGCTGGTCAGCGAGGCCGGGAGCGGTGGGCTGCCGCCGCGTGTCCTGCATCTGAGCGGGGCGATGTCAGGGGACGAGCCGCCCGAGCAGGTGGCGCGGATCGTCGAGGCGCTGCTGCGGCGGGCCGCCCGGCTGGCCGCGGGCGACGACGCCGGCCAGGTGATCGTGGAGACCAACGGGGCCGTGGTGACCCCTGAGTTGCTCGGCGTGCTCGGCTTCGAGCAGCTGGGCGACGGGCCGCTGTGGCACAGCGGCACCGCGGAACTCGTCACGGTGCTGCGCACCAGGCCCGAGGCGGAGGATCTGGTGGTGGACAACTGCGAGTCGGGCCGGCTGCCCGGATAGCGGGTCGCGGTGGGGGTGTCGGGCGGGTTCACCGGCCGGACACCCCCACGTCGCCGGGCGGATTTGCGCAGGTCCCGGCTCGGAGGTCCCCGAACAGGGATCTGGGCAGGTCCGCGGCCGGGCGGGAGGATGGGCGTGGACCGATGCCGTTCCCCCTGCGTTCGGCCACCCCTGTGGTGCCGGCGCGCTCGAAGGCAGGCGTGCCCGCGTGGCCGCCCGCGCCCGTCGTGTGCCGGTACGTCCGCGTCGTCCCCCGCCCCGCACGAGGAGCACCACCCATGCCCGACCCGATCGACCTCGCGGCCCTCACCGACCGGATGCGTCACCTCCAAGGCCATCTCTCCGGCCTGGGCGAGAGCCTGAGCGCGGATCAGGCGACCGGCCACGGCGGCGGTGGCCTGGTCACCGCGACGGTCACCGGTGAAGGCCGGCTGACCTCCCTGCGGATCGACCCTTCGGTGATCGACCCGGACGATCCGGAGACCCTGGCCGGTCTGGTCATCCAGGCCGTCGATGCCGCGCAGCTGTCCGTCAAGGAGCGGCACTCCGAGCGGGTCGGTCAGTTCGCGGAGGGGCTGACGAACCTGGCGGTGGGGCTGCGCGAGCACACCGAGCAGAGCCAGCGGAACCGGCCCGCGGGCCCGGCTCCCGGCGGCCCGGCACCGTCCACGGCCGCCCCGGACGCCTCGGCCCCGTCCCAGGACGGCTCAGCGCCGCGCTGACCGGCCGGTCAGCGGGCACCCCCGCACCGTCTTCTGCCGCCCCACCTCCCTGCACAGAGAGCCCTGATGTCGCGGATCGTCTTCCACCGCCCAGCCCGGGTCGCCCCGCCGCAGTTGCCGACCGATCCGGTGGTGGTGGCCGCGCCGCCACAGCCGGTCGGCAAGGACTCCAGCGCCAACTGGCTGATGCTGCTGATGCCGTTGCTTTCCAGCATCAGCATGGCCGCCTACATGATCGTCGCCGGCAAGAAGATGCTGATCCTGCTCGGCATCTCCTTCGTCCTGCTCTCCATCGGTCTCACCTTCGGTGTGCGCATGCAGATGCGCGGCAACCAGCGCAAGCAGAAGCTGAGCGCCCGCGACCGGTATCTGGAGCACCTCGTCGAGGTACGGCGGACGGCCCGTCAGGTCGCGTCCGACCAGCGCACCGTCGCGGCCTGGCAGCACCCTTCCCCGCACCGCCTGTGGGCCATCGCCCGCCGGCGCCGCCGGGTGTGGGAGCGCCGCCCCGCCGACCCCGACTTCCTGCGGGTACGGCTCGGCACCGGCCGCGCGCCGCTGTCCACGCCGATCCGGCTGGCCGCCCGTAACGACCCGACGGTCGAGTACGACGCGCGGGCCCGCTCCGCCGCCGACCGGCTGATCGAGGGCACCGCGACGGTCGGCCACCAGCCGGCCACCGTGGACCTCGACAGGTCAGGTGTGGTCAGCGTGCTGGGCCCGGCCGACCGTGCCCGTGGGGTGGCCCGTGCGCTGCTCACCCAGGTCGCCGTGTTGCACGCGCCGGACGATGTCTGCCTCACGGTGGTCACCGGCGGCGCGGAGGACGCCGACTGGGAGTGGGCCAAGTGGCTGCCGCACACCCACGAGAACGACGCGTCCGGCGAGGCGGGTGTGGTGCCGCTGGTCGCCGAGGACTTCGACGGTGTCGCCGACCGCCTCGACGCCTGGCTGACCGCCGCCAAGGAACAGGCCGCCGCCGCCCGGCGCACCTTCGCCACCAGCCGGGACAACAGCGACAGCCGTCGCCGGCTGATCGTCCTGCTCGACGGCTACGACCCGCGCAGCGCCTGGGCCCGCTCGGCGGTCGCCACGCAGTTGCTGGCGGAGGCCGGTACCGGCACCGGTGTCACGGTGATCTGCGTGGTGAACCGTGAGGCGGACGAGCCGAACCGTGCCGACGTCCGGGTCCGGGTGACCGACGGGGGCGACCTGACCGTCGAGAGCCGTCGCTCCGACAACCGCACCGTCGCCTCCCCCGTGGAGGCCGCGGTCGCCGACGAGCCGAGCCCCGCGCTGTGCGCGGCCACCGCCCGCGCCCTGGCGCCGCTGCGGCTGTCCGCCGAGGGCGAGGAGATCCTCGCCCAGACCATGTCGCTGCCGAACCTGCTGGGCGTCCCCGACCTCGACTCCTTCGAGCCGGAAGACCTGTGGATCGAGCCGGACTCCGAAGACGTGCTGCGCTTCCCCGTCGGCTTCGACGCGGAGGGCCGTCCGCTGCCCCTCGACCTCAAGGAGGCGGCGCAGGGCGGCATGGGCCCGCACGGTCTGGTGGTCGGCGCCACCGGTTCCGGCAAGAGTGAGCTGCTGCGCACCCTGGTCGGCGGCCTGACCGCGATCCACTCCCCCGACCTGCTCAGCTTCGTCCTGGTGGACTTCAAGGGCGGCGCCACCTTCGCCGGTGTCACCGAACTGCCGCACGTGGCGGGCCTGATCACCAACCTGGTCGACGATCTGGCGCTGGTCGACCGGGTGCGTGACGCGCTCCAGGGCGAGCAGCAGCGGCGGCAGAAGCTGCTGCGGGACGCCGGAAACCTCGACAACGTGCGCGAGTACCAGCTGCGCCGCGCCGCAGGCCAGACCGGGCCCGACGGCAAGCCCCTGGAGCCGCTGCCCTACCTCCTGGTCATCGTCGACGAGTTCGGCGAACTGCTCTCCAGCCGACCGGACTTCATCGACCTGTTCGTCCAGATCGGCCGGGTCGGCCGCTCCCTCGGCATCCATCTGCTGCTGGCCACCCAGCGCCTGGAGGAAGGCAAGCTGCGGGGTCTGGAGTCCAACCTCTCCTACCGGATCTGCCTGCGTACCTTCTCGGCCGCCGAGTCCCGTTCGGTCATCGGCACGCCGGACGCCTACCAGCTGCCGCCCATTCCCGGCTCGGCGTACCTCAAGGTCGCCGACTCGGTCTACGAGCGGTTCCGGGTGGCGCACGTGTCGGGCCCGCACCAGACCACGGAGGAACGGCTCGCCGTCGAGGGCCCGGTGCCCACCAGCCCGGTGCCGTTCGGGCTGCGGCGCGCGCCCGACCCGGACGCGGCGCCCGAGCCTGCGCCCGAGACGCGGCCCCGGCCGCTGCTCACCGGGCCGACCGAGATGCAGGTCCTGGTGGAGCGGCTGCTGCGGGCCGGGCAGGCCGTGCACCAGGTGTGGCTGCCGCCACTGCCCAGGGCGCTGCCGCTGGACGCCCTCACGGGACCGCTGGCGGGCAACCCGGGCGAGGGGCTGCGCGCGCAGTGGTGGCCGCACCACGGCGAGCTGCGCTTCCCGATCGGTGTGGCGGACGTCCCGGTGATGCAGCAACAGCACCCGGTGGTGCCGGACTTCGCGCACGAGTACGGGCATCTGGCCCTGGTCGGCGCGCCGCAGTCGGGCAAGAGCATGTTCCTGCGCTCGCTGATGCTGTCCGCGATGATCACGCACTCGCCGGATGAGGTGCAGTTCCTCTGCCTCGACTTCGGCGGCGGCTCGCTGCTGCCGTACGAGCGGGCGCCGCACGTCAGCGGTGTCGTCGGGCGGCACGACACGGACCGGGCACGGCGGGCGCTGGCCGAGGTGTCCCAGCTGGTATCGGAGCGCGAGAAGCTCTTCCGTGACCTGGGGATCGACTCGGCGGAGGAGTTCAGGCGCCGCCGCACGGCGGGCGACCTGCCGGCCGGTGTGCGCACCGCTGACGTCTTCCTGGTCCTGGACAACTGGGCGGGCCTGCGGGGCGAGTTGCAGAACCAGGTGGACATCGACGCCGTCGTGCTGGACGTCGCGGCGCGTGGCCTGGGCGTGGGTGTCCATCTGGTGCTGACCGCCAACCGCTGGGCCGACCTGCGGATGGCGCTGCGGGACAGCATCGCGGCACGGCTTGAGCTGCGGCTGAACGACCCGGCCGAGTCCGAGGTCGACCGCCGTGCGGCGCGCCGCTTCGCGTCCGCCACCGCGCCGGGCCGCGGCCTGGCTCCGGGCGGCATTCAGTTCCAGGTGGCGCTGCCGCGGCTGGACGGCATGGACACGCTTGAGGGTCTGGGCGAGGCCCAGGAGGACGCGTTGGCGAAGATCACCGAGTCCTGGCCTTCCGTGGTGGCCCCGCCGATCCGGATGCTCCCCGAGCACCTCACCCTCGCCGAGATGGCGGCGCTGCCCGCGCCGCCCGGCACCGACCCGGCGCAGGAGACCGCCCTTCCCGGCGTGCCGATCGGCATCGCGGAGCACGACCTGCGCCCCGTCCACCTCGAACTGGGCGACGCGGAGCCGCACTTCCTGGTGTACGGCGACTCAGGTTCCGGCAAGTCGGTGTTCCTGCGCACCTGGCTGTCCGGAATGACCGCGCGGTACTCGGCGTGGGAGGCCCGCTTCATCGTGGTGGACTACCGGCGGGCGCTGCTCGGCGCGGTCCCCGACGAGCACCTGGGCGCGTACGCGGGCGACAGCAACGCCGCCACCGCCTATGCCGAACAGGTCGCCCAGAAGCTCGCCGAGCGGCTGCCGCCGCCCAACGTGACCGCCGCCCAACTGCGCGACCGCAGCTGGTGGGAGGGGCCGGAACTGTACGTCGTGGTCGACGACTACGACCTGGTGGGCAACGGACGCAACTCCCCGCTCGCCCCGCTCGTCGACTACCTCCCGCAGGCCAGGGAACTGGGCTTCCACCTGATCGCCGCACGCCGGGTATCCGGCTTCGGCCGCACCGCCCTGACCGAGCCCCTGCTGACCCGCGCCCGCGAACTGGGCGCCGCCGGCCTCGTCCTGTCGGGCGACCCCAAGGAAGGCGCCCTCATCAGCGGGGAACGAGCCGAACCCCGTCCCCCGGGCCGCGGTGTCCTGGTCCGCCGCCAGTCGCCCCGCACGGTCATCCAGATCGCCCTCACCGAGGACGACCCCGGCATCTGACACCGGCTCCGCCCTGCCACGCACACGGCCGGGCCTCGCGTTCCGCACTTCCCGCGGGCACGAGGCCCGGCCGTGTGCGTTGTCGTGTGCGTTGTCGTGTGCGTTGCCGGTGACGGGGACGGCCGCGTACGGGAACAGGGGTCTGCCGGGCGAACGGTGGAGTCGGCGTCCGGCACGGGAAGCCGCGTCAGCGGTGGTCCACGCGCCTCCTGAGCCCTGCGAAATGCGGGTGAAATGCGGGCGAAATGAACTCCGGGGAACGGCTCGGTGCCGTTGGCGCACCGCGTGGACCGACGCCAGCCATATGGATAAAACCGCTGGTCACACCCCTAGCACCCCTTCTATTCCCGGGTATCGACCGCCTACGCCGACAACTCCCCCTCGCGGACTGCCACTGGGCATCACCGCAGTTCTCGCCTTGCCGACCGGCCTCTACGGCGCGGAAGTGAACGTGACCGTCGCGGCGGGGCATTGGACAGCGGTCCTGCGGAGTGCCTTGAGCTCGGCGCGGTCGTCGGTGAGCTTCCAGCGGAGTTCGGCAGTGGCCCAGTCGGTGACGTAGGTGCAGGTGACGTAGGTGCCGGTGACATCGGCGGCGGACGGCAGTCCGCAACCCGGCTCCCTTGGCCGAAGGTGGCTCCCGCGATGCCACGGTGTCTGAGCGGCATGTTTGGATATGTTGATGATCATTAACGCACAGGAAACATCCGAGCCGCAGACGTACGTGGACCGCATTCTGGAGCACTGGTACCAGGACGAGGGCGCCGAGGCGCTCGTCCAGGGAGCGCGGCGGCTGACCAGGGGCGAGGCTCGGCGGCGGCTGTTCAGGTTGGGGCACGCGCTGCGCGGGCAGGGGCTCGCGCCCGGCGACGGAGTGGGGCTGTTCCTGGCCAATCGCGTGGACTCCGTCCTGGTGCAGCTCGCCGTCCATCTCATCGGCTGCCGCGTCGTGTTCCTGCCTCCCGAGCCAGGGCCCGGCGAGCTCGCCGCGCTGGTCGAGCAGTCCCGGGCGCGCGCCGTGGTCACCGACCCGCTCTTCGCGCAACGCGCCGCCGACGCGGCAGGCCGCAGCGTCCACGCCCCCGCACTGCTCAGCCTCGGGCCCTGTGAGCAGCGGTGCACGGACCTGCTGGCCCTGGCGGACGAGTGCCCGGAGATACGCCCCGACGGCGTGCCCGCCCCGGGAGTTGACGAGGCCATCACCGTTCTCTACACCGGCGGCACCCTGGGCCGACCCAAGCTCGCCGCGCACAGCCACCGGCTCTACGACATGCTGGTGGACATGGTGGAGGACGCCCCGCAGGACTCCCGCCCCACGTTCTTCCCGACCATGGCCCCGGGCACGGACCGGGTGCTCGCCTCCACCCTGCTCACCCACGGCAGCGGCCACCTCACCTCGGTCCAGGCTCTGTTGACAGGATCCGCCCTCGTCGTGCTGCCCGAGTTCGAAGCGGGCGCGGCGCTGACGGTACTGCGCGAGGAGCGGATCACCGCCACCGTGTTCGTACCGCCCATGCTGTACGCGGTTCTCGACCACCCGGAGTGCGAGCCGGGCGCCCTGCCCGCACTGCGGCGGATCGCCGTCGGCGGCGCGGCCACCTCGCCCAGCCGGCTGCAACAGGCGGTCGAGGTCTTCGGGCCGGTGCTCAGCCAGGTCTACGGGCAGTCGGAAGCGCTCGGTATCACCACGTTCGGTGCGGAGGACCTCGCCTCGGAGGCCGCCCGGCGGCCCGAGCTCTGGCGCAGCTGCGGTCGCGCCATCTCCGACGCCGAGATCGAGATCCGTGGTGAGGACAGCCCGGCGGCGCTGCCCGCCAGGCAGGTCGGCGAGGTGTGTGTCCGCGGCGAGACGGTGATGCTCGGCTACTACGAGGACCCGGAGCGCACCGCGGCGGCACTGCACGACGGCTGGCTGCACACCGGGGACATGGGCTATCTCGACGCCGAGGGATACCTCTATCTCGTCGACCGGGCCAAGGACATCATCGTCACCGGCAGCACCAGCGACAACGTCTACTCCCGGGTCCTGGAGGACTTCCTGCTCACGCTGCCCGGGGTGCGCAACGCGGCGGCGCTGGGGATGCCGGACGAGGAGTACGGGGAGGCCGTGCAGATCTTCCTGGCCACGGCCGAGGGCGCCGATATCGACCCGGACGCGGTCGGCGCGGCGGTGACCGCCGAGTTGGGAGAGCTGTACAGGCCCCGGAAGACGGTGCTGCTCGACCAGTTGCCGACGACCACGGTCGGCAAGGTGGACAAGAAGGCGCTGCGCGCCGCGTGGACGAGCGGGGCCTTGCACACGCCGTAGGCGTCGTTTCCGGCCGAGGTCATTGTGCGCCACGCCATGGCGGAGCAACTGGCCGCCGCGTACCGGGATACCTGGTACGCGCGCATCGATCCGGCCACCGTTCGGGGCCCGCATCCAGCTCGGATGCGGGCCCTGCCTGGTCCGTCGGTCAGTTGGTGCCCCTGGTCCCGCGGTGGCGGCGTACGGCGAAGACCGCCCCGGTGCCGAGCAGCACGGCGGCGCCCCCCGCGAGGGCGAGCTGCGGCACGGCGGACGACGAACCGGTCTTGGCGAGGCCACCGGCGGCGTCGACCTTGCCTGGCTTGCTGCCGGCCGGCAGCACCTCGAAGTTGTAGCGCTTCATCGGGCCGAGGACGCACGGGTTGTACTGGTCGGAGGCATCGCCCGCGAAGAGGGCGAATGACTTGTCGGCCGGAGCCCCGCTGCGATCGCCATGCGCATCTTCACGTCAGTGCGGGCACCGGGCTTCATGGCCTTGACGGAGGCAATGTGGGAGCTGCCCTCGCGGCTCAGCTCCTGCCAGCCGGGGCCATTGGACCACTGCACCTTCATGAAGTGCTGGTACTGGTTCGTGGCTACCAGGCGGAAGAAGACCAGCGGGTCCACGTTCAGCGTCCGGTCGGTGGCGTTGGCCACCGTGAACGAGAAGTCGACCGTGTTCCCGGCGACAACCTTCGAGGGCAGGTTGTTCGCAAGGACGGTCAGGCCCGGCACCCTCACACACTCCCGAGCGGTCGCGAGCGCCTTGTCGGCCGCTTCCCTGGCCTTGCGGGCGTCGGCCAGGGCGTGTTGGACCTTGCTCCACTCCCGAAGCGCGGCTACCCGGGCATCGTCCAGTGCCTCCCGGGCCGCCTCGCGCTTGGTGTCCGCATCCGCCTTGGCATCGGCGGCCTTCTCGGCTTCGGCCTCATGGGCGGCGACCGCTTCCTCATACGCCCTCTTCGCGTCTTCGGCGGCCTTCTGCAACTGCGCGTAGGTCGGCTTCTGCTGCGTCTGCGCCGAGGGCTTGGCGTCGGCGAAGGCGGAGCTCGCGGAGAGCAGGACAGCGGGCGCGGTAGCTGCGACGCGCTACTGGTCGGGCAGCCCCTCCGGCGCCGCTGTTGGATGGGCGGCGGGCGCCAGGCGCCAGACCCTGGCCAGCGCCGGCAACGTCTCCGCCTTCACCATCGGCAACGCGACCGGCCCCGTCGCTGTCCTCCACCGCCGCCTCGAACGGCTGGCGTCTCGCCTTTGGTGACGCGCACGAGCGCGACATCGGCGTCGTCCCCATCGCCAGGTCTGCCCTTGCCCGCAGCGGCCCGGCCCTGCCTCGCTACTGCCGTGACCAGGAACGTTCACCGGGGTGGGCTTGCGGTGGTGGACAATGCCGCGGGCCGCTTTGCCGTATCGCGTCAAAATCGTTGGACGCCTTCGAGTGAGTCGGCGAGCATCCGCGGGTGACTGATGAAGCCGATCACCAGAGTCCGCTCCCCCGGAGCCCGAGACACGTCCGTTTCGTCGAGCTGTCCGGCGGGACGATGTCCGTATTGCTCGATGGAGACCTGTCCGGAGCCAGCAGAATGGCCGGAGTTGAACTGACCGAGTACTTCGTGACCGACAGAGCACGGTGGCTGTGGCGGTTCCGGCTCGACCAGATGGCCGCCGATCCCGGTCATGCGCGGTGGATGGTGCCGCAAGCGGTCGTTGGCGACCAGGGTCTCGTCGTCGGACATGCGGGGTTCCACGGACCGCCCGACGAGGCCGGCATGGTCGAGATCGGCTACTCCGTCGCTCCTGACTTCCGCCGCCGGGGATACGCCCGATCCACGCTGGTCGAGTTGCTGCGCCGGGCAGCAGCCGAAACCGCAGTCACAACCGTGCGGGCGGCGATCAGCCCCGGGAACGTGGCATCCCTGGCCACGATCTCGGGCTTCGGCTTCGTTGAGGTTGGAGAGCAGTGGGATGAGGAGGACGGTCTCGAACTCGTCTTTGAGGTCCCTGCCCGCCGGGTTCCACCCGCTCGGCTAGAAGGTTCGCGGCAGCTGTGACCACCTGGGCTTCTGGCCGTTCACGGTGGCTGCACAGGGCCTGGGTCCGGGGCTGGGGCTGGGTCCGGACGGCCTCCCGGCCCGCCGACGTGTTGGCGGCCTCGACGACCCGGGCCTGCTCCAGCCGGGCTTTCGTCACCCAGGCCGACGGCTCCGGGCGTACGGTCAGCCGACCCGAGTCCGCGTCGAAGCCGACTGCGGCGACGTGCCTGGCCGGCCCCGAGGGGGCCACGACCGGCCGGGGGAAGGACTTCGGCGCGGCCTGTCCGGACGGCACCCGCGCTCCTGGAGGACACCACCACTGCGACACCCGCGACGACATCCTCCGCCGTGACCTCGCCAAGCCTGCCCACGCGGCCGGTCGGGTCGGAAGTTCCCGGCGCAGTAGGTGAGTTGGACAGCAGTCAGTCGGGCCTTGCTTACCAGGATCGGAGCGCGGCAAGGATTTCGCTCCAACGAGCGTCGAGAGCCTGATCGGCGAGGTCGTGCATTTCGCTGTGGTCGGATTCCCCGTCTCTGAAGCCAGGGGGGTTGCGACCAATTTCGACAACGAGGGTGAGGTATTCCGATGACGGCGGGCTGACGGCCGGGGAGCGGGTTCGCGGCGGACGCGGCGCCGGCCCGACCTCGTGTCCCAAAAGCGCCCTTGTGAGAAGGTCACCGCCTGCTTAGCGTGTCGTCCTGCTTAGCGTGTCGTGGAGACAACGAAAGGTTTTGATACTGATGTTCAGAATCAGCAGAAAGGCCATCGCAAGCACTGCCGCCGCCCTTACCCTCACTGCCACCGGTGTGCTCGCCAGCGCCGGCCCGGCCGCAGCAGACGGAATGTATGACACCTGCCTACCCGGCAGAGCCTGCCTGACCTTTGCGCAGGGCGTCTACGCGGGCAAAGTCTGGGTCTTCGAGGGCTGCGGTTACCACACCCTTAACGACAAGTTCACATGGGCCGAGGCCCACGGCAACCCCTTCAAGATCTTCTACAACAATGGCTCCACGGATACGGTAAATCGGTGGCAGGCCCGGGGCCTGGACGGAGCCAACGTAGCCAACCACGTGGAAATCTACTGCTGAATCCCCGCACTTGGGCCGCCGAAGAATTCTTGGGCGGGTGTAGGTCCCCGAATGGAATGTCCCGTCCCGTCATGAAGACCTGCGAGTTCTCGCGTTGTCTCATTCAGCTGGCCCGGCATTCCGTGTCACGATCTTGGCCCCTCGTGCGCGTCGAAGGGCTTCAACAGAGGATCGAGGGCTCGAAGACGTCGATGCCCGTCGTGGACCAGATCAGGTCCTCATCGGTCTCCCCGTCCGTACGGCGGAGACTCATCGAGACCTCGCCGATCACACACCCCATGCCCCGCCCCCCGACCAGCGACTCGGTCGTTGCCGCCCACCATCAGCCCGTGAAGTGCCGCTGCCCGCGGTACGACGTGAACCGCCGTACCGGGAGCACCGACTCGAACGGAACACGGGACACCGCCTCGTACAGGGCAAACGCCGTCGCTCAGCGCGCGACGCAATGAGAATCCGACAGCCTCTCCGTTGGCGGTATGTCCGGCCGACCAGGGCCTGCTGGACGGCGCGGCGGTCACAGCCAGCCGTTGGTCTCCGCGAGCCGGGCCGCCTCGGCGCGGGTACGGGCCTGCGTCTTGCCGATCGCCGACGACAGGTGGTTGCGCACGGTGCCCTGGGACAGCCGGAGCGCCTTGGCGATGTCGGCCACGGTGCCGCCCTCGGCGGCGGCGCGCAGCACGTCCGCCTCACGCCCGGTCAGCGGGCTCGCGCCGCCGGCCAGCGCTTCCGCGGCGAGGGCCGGATCCACGAAGCGCAGGCCGGCGTGGACGCGGCGGATCGCGTCAACCAGTTGTTCGGGCGGGGAGTCCTTCACGACGTATCCGGCCGCGCCCGCGGACATCGCCCGCGAGAGGTAGCCGGGCCGGCTGAAGGTCGTGCAGATGATGGTGCGGCAGCCGGGCAGCGCCCGCTGGAGATCGGCGGCGACGGTCAGGCCGTCCCGGCCGGGCATCTGTACGTCGAGCAGCGCGATGTCGGGCACGGTCCGCTGCGCGGCGGCCAGCACCTCGGTGCCGATGCCGATCTCGGCGACCACGTCGATGTCGGGCTCCAGCCGGAGCACGGCCGCAAGAGCGCCGCGTACGAGTGCCTGGTCGTCTGCCAGCAGGACACGGATCATGTCGGTTCGGCTTCCTGCGGAGGTACGAGGGGGCTCGCCGGGGCCGGCCCGCGGGCGACGACCCGGAACCCGCCGCCGGGGGCAGGCCCGTGTTCGAGGGTGCCCGACACCGCGGCCAGCCGTTCGGTGAGGCCGGTGAGACCGTTCCCGGCGCTCGCCTGGCCGGTGGAACTGCCGTTGTCGGTGACCTCGACCCGGTCGGGCCCGATGCGGACGGTGCACAGTTCGGCGTCGGAGTGCCGCAGCACGTTGGTGACCGCCTCGCGCACGACGTAGCCGAAGACCTCGCGCAGCTCGGCGCGCACGGTGTCGGTCGCGGCGGGCAGATCGGCCCGTATGCCGGCGGCACGCAGCGCCATGCGGGCGCCGGCGAGCTCGCTGTCCAGCGACAGGGTGCGGTAGTCCGAAATGGTGGCCCGCACGTCGGACAGCGCCGTGCGCGCCATGTTCTCCAGCTCGGTGACCTGGCCGACGGCGACGGCCACGTCTGCGGAGGACTCCAGAATGCGCCGCGTCAGCCCCAGTTTGACGGTCATCGTGGAGAGGGTGTGGCCGAGGATGTCGTGCATGTCCCGGGCGACCCGTTCCCGTTCCTGGTTCACGGCCAGCCTCTTGACCTGCTCGCGCGCGGCCCGCAGGTGACCGATCGTGAAGTTGAGCGCGAAGACGGTGCCGAGTGCCGCGGTCACGCCGACGAGGATGGCCACCTGCGCCCAGGCCACCTCGCCCTGGGCGAGGCGCATCCAGACGATCTGCCCCAGCACCGTGACGAGGCCGAGCAGCAGCGCATGGCGCAGCGGCAGCAGCATGAGTCCGATCGAGAGGGCATAGGTCAGATCGGTCAGGTAGGACGGCGACGCAAGAAGCACCGCCGGTGCCGCGCCGAGCAGGAACATCACGGCCACGATGGCGATGCGCACCCGGCGCAGCGCCGCCGGCCCGTACCAGGGCGCCAGGATGCAGCCGATGCCGTAGCAGGCGACGAGGCCGATCGCGAGCGCGGTGAGCAGGGGATTTTTGGTGCCGTGCGCGATGTCCTCGGCCCGTGCGATCAAGGTGAGGGAGGCCAGCGCCGTGGCCGTGGTGACCGCCACGCGGCCCCGGCCGCCTGCCCGGGGGCTGTCCGGCTGGTCCTTCCAGAAACTCCAGTCCGGCCACTGGTCGACGGAGAACTCGTCCGGATCGCGTGCACCCACGTCGGTCATGTTAAGACCGGGCTGCCGCGGGACGCCCAAGCGGTGGCCCGGGGGGTGATGCAGGGTCATGCAGGCAAGCATGGCCCACCCATGACCGGCGCCCCTGTTTGGATTGTCACCGGTCATGCATGACAAATGACATGGGTCCGGCCGGCGGGCCGATGCTGCGATGAGGGCATGTTGCACGCGAAGAGGATCCATCTGCCGGCCCAGGAATACGAGCTCACCGAGGACGGCCGGGCGCTGACGACGTTCTCGTTGCGCACAGGCCACATCGGCGCGCGGTTCACACTGCGCGGGGTCGACTACGTCGTCCGCACGCACCGCTTCAGTGGTGTCCACGAACTGCTCGACTCCGACGGGACCGCCGTCGCGACCACGGACCGGGTGCGCCGAAGCTGGAACATGACGTGCTCTGGGCAAGTCATCCCGTTCCGGCAGACCACGGCGGCAGACCGGGAGCACACCATGATCGGCGACGACGGTGAGCCCGCCGGCACGATCCGCCGCACCGGACACGTCCGCTCCGAGGCGACCGCCGACCTGCCGGGCCTGGAACTCGTGCTCCAGGTCTTCGCGCTCGTCGTCGTGCTGCTGCGCAGGCGGCGCAAGCGGGCAGCGACGGCCGTCCGGCCGGCCTCCCTCGCGGGCGGCTGACGCTCCGGCCCGAGCGGGCCGACACCCACTGCCCTCCCGAAGTCTCGAAGTGAGGAGAACAACCATGCGCAGGACCTGGCTCGCGGCGCTCGCCGTCACGGTGGGCGCGGCGGCGGTGACCGCGGGCATATCGCAGATGGACACGGCAGGCATGCCGTCCCGGTCGCAGGCGGGCGCGCCGTCCCGGTCGCCACTGCGGTGGGGCGCGTGCCCCGGTCCGACGGAGGCGGCACTGCGGTGCGCGAGGCTCGCGGTGCCGCTCGACTACCGCCACCCCGACGGGCGGACGATCGATGTCGAGGTGTCCCGTCTGGCGAGCACGAAGCCGGCCGAGAGGCGCGGCGTACTCCTGCTCAACCCCGGGGGCCCCGGCCTGCCGGGGCTCCCCGTTCCCGCATTGCTGAAGCTGCCCAAGAAGGTGCGTGACCGCTACGACGTGATCGGTTTCGATCCACGCGGCGTCGGCCACAGCACTCCTCTGACCTGCGGATTCACTCGTGCTCAGGGTGAGGTGGCGGCCAATCCACCCACCCCGGGCAACGCCGCCGACGTGGCGCAGCAGGCCGCTACCGCGAAGAGGCTCGCCACACAGTGCGCCACGTCGAAAACCGCGGACCTGCTGCCGTACATCACCACCGCGAACACCGCGCGGGACATGGACCGGATCCGGGCAGCACTGGGCGCGCCGAAGATCTCGTACTACGGCGAGTCCTACGGCACCTACCTCGGCGCGGTGTACACCACCCTCTTCCCCCACCGAGGCGACCGCATCGTGCTCGACAGCAGCCTGCCGCCCGAGGGCTACGATGCCGAAGCGCTGCGCAGCCAGGGCGCGGGCTTCGAGACCCGCTTCCCCGACTTCGCGAAGTTCGCCGCAGCCGCACCCCGGCAGTACCACCTGGGTGGTACACCGGCCGCGGTACGCGAGAAGTACTTCCAACTCGCCGCGCGTCTCGACAACAAGCCCGTACACGGGTACGACGGCACGACCTTCCGCGTCGTCACCGCGGCGATGATGCGCGCGGACAGCGACCTCGCCGGCCTCGCCGCCATCTGGCACGCCCTGGACACGAACCAGCCGCCCCCGGGTTCCGGCGACGTCGGCGGCGGCGCGTACAGCGACAACTACCCCGCCGCCTACCTCGGGGTGATCTGCGGCGACTCCCGCTGGCCGACGGCCCTGACGACCTATCAGCACAACGTCGCAGCCGACCGTGCCCGCTACCCGATGTACGGCGCGTTCGCGGCCAACATCAGGCCGTGCGCCTTCTGGCCGGCCCCGGCGGAGCCAAAGGTGAAGATCACCGATCGGGGGCCTTCCGACGTGCTCATGGTGCAGAACCTCCGCGATCCGGCGACCCCGCTGCCCGGGGCGCTGCGGACGCGCCGGGCCCTGGGCGAGCGGGCCCGGATGATCACCGTCGACCAGGGCGGGCACGTGGCCTACCTGTCGGGCCCGAACGCCTGCGGAAACGACGCCGTGACCGACTACCTGGTCGCCGGGAAACGGCCAGCGCACGACACGTACTGCCCCGCGCAGCACGCCGCCCCGTAAGCCCGTCGCAGGACCTGACAAGGAGTGCACATGGCCGGGGAGCAGCCTCCCAAGAACCGCGTCAACCACGCGTCCAGGACGATCGAGATCGCCGGAAAGACCCTGCCGGTTCTCACGACTGACGACTGGCCATTGTGGCGGGACGCTCGCCTCGCTGCGCTGGCTGAGGCTCCGCACTCCTTCAAGTCCCGGCTCGAGGACTGGCACCGCGGTGGGGAAGAACGGTAGCGCGCGCGTCTGACCATGCCCGGGGCTCACAACGTCGTCGCGCTTGTGCACGAGCAGGTGGTGGGAATGGCCAGTGGGCTTCCCGTCAACAGCGATACGTGCGAGCTGAGATCGGTATGGGTCAGCCCCGAGGCCCGGGGCTGCGGCGTCGGTGATCTCCTGGTCGCGGTGATCGAGACGTGGGCCCGGCGGTCGGGCGCCACCAAGTTGAGGCTGGCGGTGACCCGGCCGGGCCCGCCTCGGCCTCGTGCCCCTCCTCCAAGGCCATTGGGCGGTCAACGACGTCGTCGCCCTTTGCTCATAGCGGTGACCGCAACTGTGCTTGCTCCACCCCGAGTTGTCGCCTCATCCATGCCCGCAAAGGGGCAGCGGTGTTCGCTTCCGCCCGCTACTGTTCATCACCCAGTGACGGGTATCAGGCACTCGGCGGCACACATCCCAGGGGGCGTCGACAGGTCATGGAAAAACCCGAGAATCCGGAGCCGGCGCGGCAGCAGCCCCCGCCGACGCTCCAGCCCGAGGCGTCCCGCAGCGACAGGCCCTGGCACAACCGGGGGGTCGCTCCCCCGCCCCCGCCGTCGCTGCCCCCGCACCTGGCGGGCGGCGTCAACCTGCGGGTCAGCAAGCGCCTGCTGTGGGTCAACGGCGCCGCCTACCCGCTGCGGAACATCACGCGCGTGTACACGTTCCTGCTCACCCCACGGCGCGGTGAGGCGATCACGCTCTTCCTCAAGCGCGTCGGGATCGTCCTCTCGGTGGCCTTCGCCTTGATGTTCCTCAACGGAATCACCAGCTTCGCCGGCGACAAGGACACCTCACAGACAATCACCCAAATCGTCTTGATCGGCGCCGTCGTGGCGCTGGTCTACTGCGTCGGGGATTTGGGGGCGGTACTGACCGCCGCCTCCCACTGGGTGCTGGCCGTCGAGACGTCCGGCGCATCGACGGCCCTGGTGACCAGCAAAAACACCCAGCATCTCAACGAGCTCGTCGGCTACGTCGTGAACTCGATCGAGAACCCCGACATCGAGTTCCAGGTGAAGGTCGAGACGCTCCTGATCAATCCCAGGAACTACCACTTCGGCGACAACGTCAACATGTACGGCGGATCGGGCAACGTGGGGATGGCGAAGTCATGAGCGGCGACACCTACCACCTCGGTGACAGCGTCACCATGCACGGCGGCACGCACAACACCGGGATGGTGAAGAACGCGGCACCGACCGCCATGGACCCTGAACTGCGCTCCGCCATCGCGGCGTTGACAACACAGCTGGAACACCTGCGCGCCGAGGTGTCCCCGCTGGGCGCGCAGACGATCGACGAATCCCTGCCGGCCCTCGCCCCCGACGCGGCGGTCCAGCCGCAGGCCCGCACCCGCGCCCTGATGGCCATCGCCGGCGTCGCCGCGACCGCCGGGGCACTCGGCGCGCCGATCGTGGAAACCGTCAACGGGATCCTCCAACTCCTGGGCGCGCAGTAGCGGACCGACGACGAGCGAGGCCCCCGGCCCGAAGCTCAAGCCACAGGCCCCGAGCCCCTTTCAGAATGAGCGTGTGAGTCGCTTGGCGAGTGGGCGTGAGGGCGGCAGCGGGCGCTTATCGAGCGTGGCGTCGCCGACTGGCGTTCGGGGGCGGGCCGGCCGGGATGTTCGTCGCCGGTGGCATCGGGCGGGTGAGCGCCGAGGCGCTGGTGTGCGAGTCGTGGTGACCGGTCGCGACGTCGAGCGTGGCACGGAGGTCGTCCGCAGCAACCGCGAACAGGACGGGCGAGCCGGGTTCGATACGGCGCACGGGCCCAGCCGCCGGGCGGTCGCGGGCCCTCCGGTCAGGGTGGCGCCCCAAGTAGATTACTGTTCAACCTTTTCTCGCCACCGTCCGCACACCAGGCAAACGTCGGCCATCCAGCAGCCGCCCCGTAGGGGCGGGGCGGAAGAGTGCCGCATCGAGCCAGGTCGGAGCCCCTGCGTTCCGAGGCTCCGCTCGCGTCGGGCGGACGGCCTGTCCTGGCACGGATGAACCCCGGGGCGCCGCCCCGGTCGACGCCGGCGCACCCGATTCCGCCCTCGCGGGCCAGGCGACGGGCGGCCGGCGCCCCGGTGTGCAAACAATGGCGCGAATTGATTTAACGTTCAACCGACTTGAGCGGCATGCTGGTCAGAGCGTCGGCGACCACCAGGTATTCGACCCAACACCCCATCTGACCAAAGGAGTTGACCCGAGATGAGCCAGTCCCTGCCGCTCCGCTTCCACCACCACGCCTGGATCACCGACGACCAGGAAGCCAACCGGCGCTTCTACGAGGACGTGATCGGCCTGCCACTGGTGGCCACGTGGACCGAGCGCGAGGTGCTGTCCGGGGCCGAGCGCGTCTACAGTCACGCCCTCTACGGCCTGGCCGACGGCAGCGCCCTCGCCTTCTTCCAGTTCGCCAACCCCAAGGACCAGGAGGAGTTCAAGACCGACATCAATTCCACCCCCTTGCGCCACATCGCCTTCAAGGTCGAGGCGGAGACCCAGGAAGCCATGCGCGAGCGCATCACCGCAGCCGGCTATGCGGAGGCGGACGCCCACGTGATCGACCACGGGTTCTGCGTCTCGCTGTACATCACGGACCCCAACGGGCTGATACTGGAATTCACTGTCGACCACCCGGATGTGGAGAAGATCGACGCCGAGCGGCGCACCACAGCACACGCCGACCTCGCCCGCTGGCTCGCCGGCGACCACACCAGCAACAACCCCTGGCGCTGACCCCTACTTCCGGGCTGAAGCGAAGAGTTGAACGAGCGTCAAGGGAAGCGCCGGATGCGACCAGTGTTCACCGGCAAGCGCGGCTCCAGCCGGTCCCCTTCAGCCTCGGTGAGATTTCCCCGCCCCACAGCGCCCTGAACGATCGGCAGCCCGGCTCATCACCCACCCATCGGACAGGCGGCCCCGTGGTCTCGGGTCGTTGGCATGGCCATGGTTCGAACACCCGCCGGGCCCGTCAACCCGTCGGCTCCGGCAAGAGGATCTACAGGCGCAGGAACGAAATGGAGCGGACAATCAACTCCCTGCAGGCTGGGCGAAGCTCTCGGGCTGCCGTATCCACGCGGCCAGTAGCCGAAGCGCCTCTTCGGAGCTGGAGCCCGCCTCGGCGGTGTAGACACTCAGCCGCTGGTCCGGGTCGGCGGGCAGGGTGAGGGACTCGTAATTGAGGGTGAGCGGGCCGACAACCGGGTGGTGGAAGTGTTTGCTGCCATGCGTGTGCCGATGCACGTTCTGGTCGGCCCACCAGCGGCGGAAGTCCTCATCCGTGATGGAGAGTTCGCCGACGAGTTCGGCAAGGAGTGGATCGTGGGGATGGTGTCCGGCGTCGCGCCGGAGCGAGGCGACGATGTCCTGGGCGTGGGTGTCCCAGTGGGTGTACAGCGAGCGGGCGGTCCCGTCGCAGAACATGAACCGCACCAGGTTCCGCTCGCGGTGCGGCAGCGCGTCGAAGTCGGTGAGCAGCGCACGTGCCATCTGGTTGGACGCGAGTACGTCCAGTCGCCGCCCCAGCACAAGGGCGGGGGTGTGCTCGAGGATCCGGAGCAGGTCGCGCAGCCCCGGGCAGACCGGCTGCGGACGCGTCGCCGTGCGGCGGGGCCTGCCCGCGGCGGGCTTGGCGAGCTGGAACAGATGGGTGCGTTCGACGGGATCGAGGCGTAGCGCGCGGGAGATGGCGTCCAGCACGGTCTCGGAGACGTTCAGTCGGCGTCCGCGTTCCAGGCGTACGTAGTAGTCGACGCTCACGCCCGCCAGTTGCGCGACCTCTTCGCGGCGCAGTCCTGGCACTCGCCGAGAGCCGCCGTCGTCGGACAGGCCCGCCTGGCGCGGGGTGATCCGTGCCCGCCGGGAGCGGAGGAACTCACCGAGAGCTGTGTTGCGGTCCATGCCGTTCACGATAGGGCCCAGGATCGCCCCGACGGCCCGCGAAAGGGGGACTGGCAGTCCCCCGGTCCGGCTGTCCCCGGGGCGAAGCGGACCCCCCGGAAGTCGATCAGCGGCCGATTCCGGTGCTGAAGTGGAACGTGTCGAGGCCGACCGGGGCCCAACCGCCCCGGTCGGCCTCTGTTCGCATCGCACGAAGGGGAATCCTGTGTCGGACACCAAAACATTCCTGATCACCGGCGTCAGCACCGGTCTGGGCCGCGCACTCGCGCGCGCGGCGTTGGCCGCGGGCCACCGGGTGGTGGGCACGGTGCGCACGCCCGCCGACGCACGGGCCTTTGAGGCGCTCGACGGCGACGCGCACGCCCGCATCCTGGACGTGACCGACCATGACGCGGTGGACACGGTCGTGGAGGAGACCGAGCGCGACCTGGGCCCGGTCGACGCACTCGTCGCCAACGCCGGGTACGGCCATGACGGCCTCTTCGAGGAGTCGTCGATGGATGACCTTCGCCGTCAGTTCGAGGTGAACGTCTACGGAACCGTGGCGGTGATCAAGGCCGTGCTGCCGCACATGCGGGAGCGCCGTTCGGGCCACATCATCGCCGTCACCTCGATGGGCGGGTTGATCACCATGCCTGGTCTCAGCTTCTACCACGGCAGCAAGTTCGCGGTGGAGGGCATCCTCGAAACGCTCGGCAAGGAGGTCGCCGATTTCGGCATCCATGTCACCGCCGTCGAGCCGGGCAGTTTCCGGACCGACTGGGCCGGCCGCTCGATGATCCGCGCACCCCGTGTGATCGCCGACTACGACGAGCTGTTCGAGCCGCTGCGCGCCCGGCGCATCCACGGCAGCGGGCACCAGCCGGGCGACCCCGACAAGGCCGCGGCTGCGGTGCTGCGCATCGTGGCGGCCGACCAGCCGCCGACGCGCCTGCTGCTCGGCACCGACGCGCTGCAGCTCGTCCAGGCCGGACGCGCCGCCTTCGAGCGCGACATGCTGGCATGGGCCGAGCTGTCGGCCTCCACCGACTTCGACGACGTCAGCCGGTCCGCCTGACGTCACTCACTGTCGGGCCCCGGAGACGTTCACGGGGCTGCGGATGCGGCTCCAGGCCGTCGCCCACCTGCACAACCTCGCCCTGACGGCATGACCAGACCGGACACGAACCCGGCCCTGACCTGACCGGTCGCACCCTTCTGCAACAAGCTCTAGCTGAAGGGATGCGGCGACAGCGCCGTGAACCACAGCAGGACGACGGTGGCGATCCCCATGATCGGGGTCAGTATCTCCGTCTCCAGCTTGTTACCGCTGTGCTTGATGATGACGATCTCGTAGCGGTTCTTCAGGGGCCAGAGCCACGGCGCGCCCTGTTTGGTGATGGAGTCGCCGAGCAGATGGGCCAGGCAGCCCAGGCCGACGGCGTACGGCAGCCAACCGGGGGCCGAGGGGATGAACTTGGCGATCACGGCGGTGCCGATTCCGGCCATGGCGACGATCGTGCCCCAGGCGGAGAAGCCGTGGCCTGGCGGGCAGAGGTTGAGTGCGCGGACCGCCAGCGCGAGGAGGAAGAAGGTCAGGCCGAGGGTGAAGGGCCGGCCCAGGTACGTCACTCCGGCCCAGGTGCCCGCGGTCATCAGGGCCACGAAGAACAGCGAGTGGGTGGCGTGGCGGTGGCCGCCGGAGATCCAGGCCACGAAGCGGCAGAGGGTTTTGGACACCGGGCCGAGGAAGTTGGCGATGGTGCCGTCGTGGTGGTCCAGGTCAGGCAGCAGAGCGGCGCCGGCGCAGAGCACCGTGCCCATCAGGATCTCCTGCGGCGTCAGATGAGTGTGCATCAGCATCGGCGGCAGAAAAGGTGTGGTGCCTGCGAAGAGCAGGGCGCCGCTCATCGCGTGCGAATGGCCCATCATGGTGCGTTCGTCCTCCCCGGCCGGTGCGTGCACGGTGACACGCCCTCAACTGCGGAGACGCTATCAGCGCGGGCGCTCCGGAAGATCGGCGGACGGCGCCCGGAGCAACGGAGCGCCCCGCCCGAAGGGGAAGACGGGCGGGGCCGGTTCGGGTGCGACGGTCAAGCGGGGGTTGCGGGCCGCACGTTCTTCGGCAAGTTCGGCTCCAGTGGTGTGAAGCGCCAACTAACCGTTCAGGGTTGGTTCTTGGGCCGCGCGGCTACGGTGTCGGTCGTGGGTGGGCGCCTCGCCTTCCGGCGCTCAGGCCGTGAACGCGAGGGGTGGCGCCTCGCTGACTGCGTGCGTGAACGTGTGCCGGCTGTGACGTATCTCGGCGGCCAGGACCTGGCCCACCGACGCCGATCCTGGTTCGGCGGGGACCTCGATCTCCCGGCTCGACCACCAGGTACCACCCGCGGGCTTGTCCTCCCGGAAGGTGACGTGAAAGCGGAGCCGTGTCACCTCGTCCGTCACCTTCTCCAGGCGGATGCAGAAATCGGCTTCCGGCACCTCGATCCGGACGACGTTGTCGACGCAGGACATCCGTACCGCGTCAGGCACGGCTTCTGTACACAGCAGGGCGGCGTGGCGTACTGCACTTCCTGAGACCAGGATCTTGTGCCTGCGCCCGGACATCAGGCACTCCGTGTGGGCTCGGAGCCGGTGGTCCCCTTACGGTTCTCCCACGCGACGGCAGCGACTTTGCGGAAGAAGCCGGCGTAATTCCGCTCGACGTAAACGGCGTGCTCTTCGACCTCGGGATGCCGTTCCCTGAGCCTGTTGATCGGCACGACCATCGCCGCGTGGTGCTCGACATGCAGGTTGTTGCCGTTGGTGAACCATGTGGTCAGCCAACTGCCGCGGATCGAGCGGGTGTTGCGCAGTACGTCCGTGGTGTCGGATTCGCACAGCAGGTGTTCCGGTATCTCCACCAGAAAGTGCATGGGCACGGCGAAGGCCAGCGGGAGCACCCACAGCCGGAGAACAGGCCCGCCGAAACCGAGGGCGGCGGCGATCACGGCGGCGACCACTATCAGGCCGATCAGCCGGTACTCAGCGATGATTTCCCTTCGCCGCCGCTCGGCGATCTGACCGATGTCGTAGGACCAGCTACCGGACCAGCTGCGCAGGACATCGCGGAGCACGATGACGATCCGCGAGTAGTCCAGCAAGCCTCGCAGCAGCATGCCCGAAGTGATCGGCTTGCGCGTGTCGAACCCGAAGAACTCCGAGTCCTGCGGAGTGCCCAGATACCGGTGGTGCTGCAGGTGCCTGACCCGGTAGTGGCTGTAGGAGACCAGCAGGGGGACGCCGAGGGGGATTCCCACCAGGCGGTGGATTTTGGAGGATCGGAAGGCGGAGTGGTGCAGGCACTGGTGCTGGAGCTCGACCATGTGGGTGTAGAGCGCGCCGAGAAGTAGTGCGCCGGCCAGCGCAAGGAGCCAATTCGGTCTCAGCGCGAGGTACCCACCGGCGACGGCGAGGGCGAGGGCCAGAACCAACTTGAAGAGGAAGACCGCTTCGTCCCGGCCCGAGACCCGGCTCTTGCGGAAGAGCAGCTGCGGTGGCTCTTTCGATGCCGCGGTGGTCATCACCCTTCCCCTCGCTTCGGCAAACCGCGCATGGCATCCCAGATCCGCTGGTAGTAGGCGTTGGCCACGCGCACGCGGGTGGCCACGCCCAAGGAGATCTCCTTCAGGAGTTCCGGCGAACGGTTGACCAGCGGCAGGAAGACACCCTCGAACCATTCGGCGCCGTGGTCGGCATCGACCTGGACGTGCACACGCTGGTAGTCGATGACGTCCGGGGGCACGCCGAGACGGTTGCAGCCGTCGACCATGGCCTGAAAGCGGGGGGAAGCGCTCTGCTCCAGTACGCCCATCGCCCCGAGCGCGCGGGGGTTGAGATGGCGGTGGATGCCGTACATCAGGAGCATGGACGCGTTCTCGAAGGCTTCGGGGCAGAAGAGCGCCTCGCGGCCGATGCCGGCTTCGGCCAACCGCTTGCGCATGTAGACGGCGGAGTGCTCGAACATGCGGGTGTGGACATGGTCGATGTTCCCCTCCCCCATTTCGTCCCAGTAGTTCTCCGCGATGGTGAGCTTGGTGTGCCCCTCCGTGCCGATCTGCACCATGGCCATGAGGTCGTCGAATTTACTGTCGACGAGCTCTTCGCCCATGAAGAACAGTGCCATTTCCTCCATGCTCGCTTCGTCGGCCAGGTAATTGCAGAAGTCCGGCTGCGTGTGCTGTGACGCCACTTCCAGGAACCAGTCGTGGAAGGCGCCGCCGCTTTCGGGAAGCGTGGTGGTATCGACTTGTGCGTCCTCCCATGCCAGCCAAGCGTCCTCGATCTCGACGATTTCACGGTTTGCATTGAGCCGCGGAATGCTGGCAAAATCCTCGGGACCGCCCATGTAGGCCACGTAGTAGGCATGCAGCCGACTCAGCAGGGCTTCCCTCGCTACCGGGTCAGGTGCGCCCTGCCGCGGAAATGCCCTGCTGATCTGCTCGGTGTGCGAGGCGGCGAGCGCCGTCCCCACGGCGGTGAATGTCACGATTCTTTTCCTCTCCGTCAGAGCGAGTACCGTGGTTTACTCAACGCGGCTCCACACAGCTTTTGATGACGTCACCGAAGACGCCTCGAAAGCTCGGATCCGTCGTCGACGTATTCCCTGGTGATGAGCAGGGTGGCGACGTGGTCCGCGCCGGCCGTGGAATTGGCCGCTGTGGGTGATTCCGCACTCGATCGGGTCGTAGGTCCGCAGCGCAGGAGTTCATCGTCGAGAGGGCTGATGGGCATCTGTTGCACGTGTTGCACGTATGGCTTCGGCGCAACACCCGCCCCGGCCGTCAGCGGACGGGGTGAAGACGGGGGTGCCGTCGCTGTCGGCACGCCTCACATGGGTCACGAACCCGGGCCGAGCTGCGTTGAGCAACTGTGGATCAGTCTTCCGCCGATCACCGAGGGAGACCCGGACACAACAGAAGATGAGAATGATCCACTCGCCGCGACCACGAGCGTGATCCACCTCCCGGCGTCCCACTGCTGCGTATCCGTGGGGTGAATCGATCATTCCGCTTGATGCAGCGCCCACAAATGTTACGCACGGGACACATGAGCCACCATGCTAAAAGCTTAAACAATCATTGCGGGAGGCCGGCACGACGGGAAGATTTCCGTGTGAGCATGCAGGAGGCCGGACAGGGAGGCGTTGGTGACGGAACGGAGCTTCTACCGCGAAGGGGCGTTGCGCATGCAGGAAACCCTGCGTACGCAACGGCTGGCAGATCACATCGCGGGCAAGTACGTAGCCGACCATCTGGACGAGACCGCAGCCACGATGTTGCGGCAGGCGGATTGCTTTTACTTGGCGACAGCTGACGCCGAGGGTTACCCCGACTGCTCCTACAAGGGAGGTCTGCCCGGGTTCGTCCAGGTTCCCCATCCCAGGCTGCTTCGCTTTCCCAGCTACGACGGAAACGGCATGTTCCGGAGCTTGGGTAACATTCTCGACAATCCTCAGGTCGGAATGCTGTTCATCGACTACGACAAGCCGATCAAGTTGCGCGTGAACGGCACGGCGCAGGTGTCAACAGACAGCCGGCTTCTCGCCTTGTTCCCGGAAGCGGATGCCGTGGTTGAGGTTGATGTGCGGCAGGTATTCGAAAACTGCCCCCGCTACTTGCACGACGTGCGTGTGGGGCAACACTCGGCGCACGTCCCCCGTCCTCACCACGCCCCGCCCGATCCGGAATGGAAGCTGAAGGACGAGTATCAGGGTCTGGTACGTCTGCGGAATTCCTGACAGGTCTTCAACTGCTGTGCGCGAGGGCTGAGGTCCGCGAGTACGCGCGTTTGAGGCGCTGCCGCAGGATGAGAAACCAACTCGACACCGCCGCCGATGACTTGGCCACCAGAACCACGGTTCGCGCCGGGGCCGGTATGCCGGCGACGTCCACCGACCGTGTCAGTCCGTCCCTTCGTACCAGTTCCGAAGAGGGGACGTAGGTGATCGCCTGAAGCGCCAGGGCCATCTCCTGCGCCAGGACCCAGTCGTCCGTGCGGCCGACCGTCCGGGTAAGGATGCCGTGCCGTGCGAAGTGCGAGGTGACCAGGCGATCGCAGTCCGAGCCGACGCGTGGCAGTACCCAGGGAAAAGCGGACAGCGAATCCGAGCCGGAACGGATCGCGGAGGAGAGCAGCTTCGGCGGGCCGACGAGTACGAAAGCTTCGTGTCGCAGCGGCACCGTGCGAAAGCGTACGTCCTCGGGTTCGGCTGCCTCCTGTATGGAGATCGCGGCATCCAGGCTGCCGGCCTGCACGAGGTCACGCCCCTCGTGCGGGCTCGTTTCGTACAGCTCAAGGCCGAAGGGGAGTCCATGGCCGACTCCGAGAGCGGGGAGTACGCAGTTTCCCATCGCCGAGGGGAACGCGCCGAGTTTGACGCATGGCTTGCTGCGAGGCTGTGACCCCCCGTTCTCCTGGTGCTCCGAGACGGATGTCTCCCACAGGTCAGCGATCTTCGATGCGACCTGAGCAATCACCGAGCCGCTGTCCGTCAGCCGTATCCCGCGCCCTTCCGGCTCCACAAGGGGAAATCCGCATTCCGAACTCAGTGCCTTTATTTGCTGAGATACCGCGGACGGGGATAAATGTAATGCCTTGGCCGCGGCGTGGATTCCGCCGTGGCATCGTACGGAATCCAATGTCCTGAGCTGTTGTAGGTTGGCCATTGTCCCGCTCTCGTCGGGGGCCGACGACACGTCAGGCCCATCGGGAGTATCCGAGGAACGCGCGCACCGGGAACGTGCCAAGACCGGCGACCTTGATGGGAACGGCGGTGAATCTTCCCCCTTGCTCCGGGACGAGGGAGAGGTTGGTGAGATGCTCGACCACCGGGATGCCCGCACCGAGCAGCTCCGTATGCGCAGGGCGTTCACGTATATCTGTGGCGTCGATGTTGAGGGAGTCGATTCCCACGAGCGCCGGGTCGGCTTCGGCGAGCAGCGCGGCGGCTTCGGCGGACAGGTGGGGGTGCTGACCGTTCTCGTAGGTGTCTGTGGCCCAGTACCGTGACCAACCGGTCCTGATGAGGACGGCACGGCCCCGCAGGTCGGACTGCGCGAAGCACTCCGGAGGAATCGTCTGCTTGTCCGTTTCGATCACGGTGACGGGTACGCCGGCAACTCGGGCCAGGTCGAGGGATGTGAGGTCGTAGCCATCCGCGAAGCGGTGGAAGGGGACGTCCATGTATGTGCCTGTCTGGCCGACCAGACAGAGCTTGCCCAGGTGGAATTCAGTTCCCGGCGCATACATTTCCCGCGACTGCTCACGGGAGATGTGATCGGTGAGTACCGGCTGCGGCATCCCCGGGTAGGCCGTCGCGCCGGGAACGATCTCGTGGCTGAGGTCCACGAACACGTCACCGGGGCCACCGTGGCGGAAGGCTCCTTGCGCACGCGACGGAGGGGAACTGTTCACCATGAAGGATCCACCTTCTCTTCTATGTAATGGACAACGATCGCCGGAAGGTCTGGGCCTGCACAAGGAGGCCCGTCGTGTTCTGGCCAACTGGCTTACTGCGGCATGTGGGTCGGGGTCTCGGCCGGACGCTCGTCGGCGGACGGCCCCTCGCCGCGGTGTTCGGTGCGCGCGTCGCGGAGTGCGAGCGGGGCGGCCAGGAGAATCAGGACCGCGGCGGCGGTGAAGGAGCCATCGACTCCCAGAGCGTGCGAAGTGACGCCGACGGCCATGGCGCCGATCCCCGTGCCGGCGTCGTAGGCCATGTTCCACGCGGTGCTGGCCGCCCCGTGACCGTGGGGGCCGGCCCTGCGGAACATGATCACCAGGGTGTCGTTCTGAAGGGCGCCGAAGCCCAGGCCGTAGACGACGGCTGCGACCGCGGAAAGTACCGTGCCGTCACCGAACGGCGCGGTGGCCAGCCCGAAGCCGCCCATACCCACGACGCAGGCCAGCACGCTGGGCACCAACAGGCGCCCGGTGCCCACCCGGTCGCTGACGACGCCCGCCACCCAGCGCCCGACGACGACAGCGCCGGAAAGCAGGAACAGTGCGACCGGCGCGGCCGAGGAGTCGCTGAGTGCCAGGGGGAGGAAGGACGTCACCCCGCCCAGCGCGCAGGCAGCGGTGATCAGGACGGTGAAGGGCCGGCCGAAGGGCCGCAGCGGCACCTCGCCGGACTTGGCGGCCCGGCTTCCGCTCGACTCCCCCTGACGGCGCTGTGGCCTGATCGCCGCCGCGGCCAACACGCTGAGCGCGCCGGCCGCGACGAAGACCGGCGTGAAGCCGATGTGCTCGGCGAGCCACACTCCCAGTGGCAGGCAGAGAACCTGGGGAAGGCCGACGGCGACGCCGTACCAGCCGACGGCCCGGCCCCTGCTGTGTGCCGGGACCAGTTCGGCCACCAGTGCGCTGCCGGCCACCGCGACCATTCCGAAGCCGACACCCCGCACGGCCGAGACGGCCAGCACCCAGCCCAGTCCGGCCGAGAGGGGGTACGCGAAGGTGGGCAGTCCCAGCAGCAGCGCTCCGAACACCAGAGTCTGGCGCAGACTCAACCGTCGCAGCAGCCACCTCATGCACAGTTGCACACCCACCGTCGCCGCCATCGTCACACCGGTCACGGCCCCCACCCCGGCGTTCCCGGAGCCGCCCTGGGCGGACCACAGCGGAGCGACCGACAACAGCGGCGCGTAGTTGGAGAAGGTTCCCACTGTCGCGGCGAGCAGCAGGAGGAAGTCCCGTCCGGCCAGGCCGGTGCGCTCGTCACCGGCGGATCGCCGACGACGCTGTGTGGTGGGAGAGAGGGGCATGGCAGCAGTTTTACGGCTCACGTCAATCGCGTCCAACGAACGATTGCGATGGCCTCCATTCGAGAATACGATTTGATTTGTGGAGCTGAAGCATCTCTCGACCTTTGTCGTGGTGGCCCAGCGGTTGAACTTCACCGGCGCCGCGCAAGAGCTGGGCTACGTGCAGTCCAGCGTCACCGCGCACATCAAAGCCCTGGAGAGAGATCTCGGTACGCCGCTCTTCGACCGGCTCGGCCGTCGGGTCGTCCTCACCGACGCGGGCCGTGAACTTCGCAACCACGCCCAGAACCTCCTGAACTACGCCGAGCAGGCCACGGAGGCGGTACAGGGAGCGGGCGGTGACCCAGGGCGGGTACGCGGCACCTTGCGCATCGCCGCGCCGGAGAGCCTGTGCGCGCACCGCCTGCCACCGGTGTTGCGTGCGTTGAAGAACAGCTTTCCGCTCCTCCAGGTGGCGTTCGGCGCGGCGAGCCGAACCTCGCTGATGGCCTCGCTCAGCGAGGGCTACCTCGACGCCGGGTTTCTCCTTGAGGAGGAGGTGAGCGGGCCCATGGTGACCGCCGACCGGCTGGCGGAGGAGGAACTGCGCCTGGTCGCCTGGCCGCAACATCACCTCGCCCGGAGCGACGTCGTCCGCACCGTGGATCTGGCCGATGAGACGCTGCTGCTCATCGAGAAGGACTGCGCACAGCGCGAGGTGATGGACCGGGAACTGAAGCAGGCCGCGATTCGCCCCGCGACCATGGAGTTCGTCAGCACGGAAGCCCTCAAACGGTGTGCCGAGGCCGGCCTGGGCGTGGCCCTGCTGCCGCGCACCACGGTTGCCGACGAAATCCGTCGCGGCACGCTCACCGCACTGCCGTGGACCTCCCATCCCGCCCTCGGCGTCTATCTCGTTCTGCACAAGGACCGTCAGCCCACCTCCGCTCTGCGCACCCTCACCGCACTCGCCCGAGCCGAATGGTCCGACGCACCGGCAGCGAGCCGGAAAGCACGGTGACTTCGCAGCTCAGGGCCGCTTTCCCGCAGGTTCGGGAAGCGCCGCGCACACCACGTGACGGGTCGACGCATGCGGCCTTCCGGGGCTTTGCACAGCGGGCGCCCTCAGTTCAGGGCTCCGCGTGCGGCAGCGTGGGAGGATCCTCGCCCCACTGATCGAGCAGATCCTCCTCCGTGGGCTCCTTCACGGGCGAGGTGCCCGGCTCCAGGGACTGCTCGGTCCAGACGACCTTGCCGCCGTCCGGGTACCGCGTGCCCCACCGCTCGGCGAACCGGGAGACGAGGTAGAGGCCGCGCCCGCCCTCGTCGGTCATCGCGGCCCTGCGCAGGTGCGGGGCGGTGGTGCTGCCGTCCGACACCTCGCAGATCAGGCTGCGGGCGCGCATCAGCCGGACGCGGATGGGGCCGGTCCCGTACCGGATCGCGTTGGTGACCAGTTCGCTGAGGATCAGCTCGGTGGCGAAGCCCAGTTCCGCCATGCCCCAGTCCCCGAGCCGGCCGGCCACTTCGGCGCGTACGGGTGCGACGGCCGCCGGGTCGCTCGGCACCGCCCATTCGGCGATGTGCTCGGAGTCGAGGCGGCGGGTGACGGCGACGAGCAGGGCGACGTCGTCGCCCGGCTGCGGCGCCACCATCGCGTCGAGCACGTACCGGCAGGTCTCGTCGGCCGTGCCTCCGGGGTGCCTGGCCAGGATCTCGCGCAGCCGGCCGAGACCGGTGTCGATGTCCCGCTGCCGGTCCGCGATCAGCCCGTTGGTGAACAGGACGAGCCGGCTTCCCTCGGGCAGCTCCAGCGTGAGCGTGTCGAAGGGTTCACCGCCGAGCCCGAGCGGCGGCGACACGGGCACGTCGGGGAAGGACACCGTGCCGTCGGGGTGTACCAGCGCGGGCCCTGGGTGGCCGTTGGTGGCCATCGTGCAGCGCCCTGACGCGGGGTCGTAGACGGCGTACAGACAGGTGGCGCCGGAGACCTGGGCGGTGGCCGCGGTGCCGGTGTCGTCGATGCGGGTGACCAGTTCGTCGAGGTAGCCGAGGAGTTCGGCGGGCGGCAGGTCCAGCGCGGAGAAGTTGTGCACGGCGGTGCGCAGCCGGCCCATCGTGGCGGCGGCGTGCAGGCCGTGGCCGACGACGTCACCGACGACGAGGGCGACCCTGGCGCCGGGCAGCGGAATGACGTCGAACCAGTCGCCGCCCACCCCGGCCGCCTCCGCCTGGGCCGGCAGGTAGCGGTAGGCGGCGTGCACCGCGTCCTGTGCGGGCAGCGCGCCGGGCAGCAGGCTGCGTTGGAGGGTGACGGCGGTGGCGTGCTCGCGGGTGTACCTGCGGGCGTTGTCGACGCTGACGGCGGCCCGGCCCACCAGTTCCTCGGCCAGCGCGAGATCGTCCTCGTCGAACGGCGGGGAGCCCGCCGTCCGCCAGAAGTCGGCCACGCCCAGCACCCGGCCCCTGGCCCGGACCGGGACGCTGATCAGCGACCGCAGGCCCAGTTCACGGATCCTGGCGGCCTGCGCGGGGTCCGCCTGCGGCTCGTCCGCGCCGGTCACGTCGGGCACGAGCTTCGCCTGCCCGCTGCGCAGCACCTGTGCCTGCGGCGACGGCATGGCGTAGCTGAGCAGTTCGTCGGTGGGGAAGAGCGCCGCGCCGCGCGAGCCGCCCGCCGCGGACTCGTCGTCGCCCACCCCTTGGCCGTCGTCCGGCGTACGGGCGCGCGGCGGCGGCCCGCTGACGGCGGTGCGGCGCAGCAGTCCGCCGTGGGCCGCCGGGTCCTCGCCGCGTACCACCGGGTCGGCCAGTTCGACGGTGACGAGGTCGGCGAACCGCGGCACGGCCACCTCGGCCATCTCCCGGGAGGTCCGGCGCACGTCCAGTGTCGTGCCGACGCGTGCGCCGGCGTCGTGCAGCAGCCGCAGCCGCTCCTGTGCGGCCTCGGCCCGCCCGGTGACCGCGAGCAGTTCCGTGGTGTCCCGCAGCGTCGCCACACCGGCCCGTGGGCCGCCGGGGGTGTCGGTGAGCCGGATGTTGAGCACCAGCAGCCGGTCGCCGGCCCGGCACACCGCGTCCGACACCACGTCCCGGGAGGTCAGCACCTCGACGACCTGCGGTTCGAGGCCGAGTTCCGTCACCAGCCGGCCTTCGGCGTCGGGCGCCAGGTCCAGCAGCCGCCGCGCCTCGTCGTTCGCCAGCACCAGCCGGTGGTCGGCGTCCATGATCAGGACTCCCTCGCGGACCGAGTGCAGCACCGCGTCGTGGTGCTCGTACATCCGCGTCATCTCGGCGGGGCCCAGGCCGTGCGTCTGGCGGCGCAGCCGGCGGCCGACCAGCAGGGTGCCCGCCGCGGACAGGGCGAGGACGAGGCCGGCGCCGCCCAGCAGCACCGGCAGCTGCGCCGCGGTGGTGCTCTGTACCCGCTTGAGCGTGATGCCGACGGAGACCAGTCCCGCGACCGAACCGTTGCTCCGGGTGACCGGCGTGATCGAGGTGACCGTCACGCCGGTGCTCGCCCGTAGGGTCCTGGTGTACGTCCCGTGCAGTGCTCTCTTGTACCCGCCGACGACGCGCTCGCCGATGAGCCGGGGGTCGGGGTGCGTGTACCGGATGCCCTGGGGCGTGAACACCACGACGAAGTCGACGTCGGCGTCCTTGCGGACCCGTTCCGCGCGCGGCTGGAGGACGGCGGTGGGGTCGGGCCCGTCGAGCGCCTGCACCGTCCCGGGTGCGTGGGCGAACGCGGTGGCCACCGACCGCGACCGCTGCTGTGCCTCCCGGGAGATGTCGCTGCGGGACTGGAGCACCAGTGCCAGGGCGGCGACGGTGACGAGCACCACCACCAGGACGAGCTGCGTCAGCATCAGCCGGCCCGCCAGGCTGCGCGCGCTCAACGGGAAGCGGAAGGGGCGCTGTGAACCGGAGCCCGTGGCCCGGTGCCCGTTCTTGCGCATTCGGTATCCGTCACCTGCCGGAATCCGCCGCTCGCACCCGCCGGGCGGGGCCCGCCCGGCCTTGGGGAGGATCAAGGGAAGCCAGATCAAGGTAAATGTACCGATATATGGCGCTGCGTGGCGTCCGCAGTACGCGTCTGCCCCCTCCGCCGTCCACCCCGCGCTGCGGGGGCGGGGCCTCCGTCGGCCGGACGGGCGGGCAGCAGGACCCGGCGAACGGACCCCCGGGGCTCCGCCGCGACCCCGCTCACCCAAGCGGGTGGGGGCGGCACAGCGCGGCTCCCCGAACCCCGGCTCCGCGCGCGTTGACTTCCGGACAACCATGGCATGAACATGTGGGACGGGTGGAGCGGTGAGCCGGCGCCGAGGAGCAGCGCACCGGGGCCCTCCCCCGCACGCTCCCGGAACGCCGTGAGGACCGCCTGTGGTGGGTAACGAGCCCGGCACGCGGCAGGACGTGGAACGCGCGGCCCGCCTGCACCTCGCCGACGGCGGCAGCGTCGCCCTGCACGGCCCGGCCGGCATCGGCACCTCACACGTCCTGGGCGGCCTCGCCGACGCCGCACGCGCCCGCTCCGAGACCGTACTGTCCGCCGAACCCACCGCACCCGAAGGCGAGTTGACGTACGCCACACTCGCCGACCTGCTCGACCCGCTGTCCGACGAAGAGCTGGCGCCGCTGTCCGCGCCGCAGCGGTCCGCGCTGCGCGTCGTCCTGCGCCGCGAGCCCCCCACGGCGGGCGCGCCCGACCCGCTCGCCCTGCGCCTCGGTACGCTCGCGCTGCTCCGCCGCCTGGCCCGCCGCGGCCCGGTGCTGCTCGCCATCGACGGCGCGCACTGGGTGGACCGGCCGAGCGCCGACATCCTCCGGTACGCCGCGCGCCGCCTGCGGGCCACGGGAGTGCGGGTGCTCACCGCGGAGACCTCGGCGCACGGGCAGGGCGCACCGGCGGGCGCGGCCTTCTGTCCCGGTCCTGTGCGGGAGTTCGCTGTGCCACCGGCGGGCCTGTCGGAACTGCGGGAGATGCTCGGCGACCGGGAGGGCACGGCACTGCCCGGCTGGCTGGTCCGCCGGGTGCACGCGGCGTGCGCGGGCAACCCCGGCGACGCCCTGGAGATCGTCCGCGCACTGGACCGCCAGGACCAACCCCCCTCCCGCGACCGGCCGTTGCCGGTGCCCACCCGCATACGTGACGGGCTCGCGAGGCGACTGGCCGGCACCGGCCCCGACGGCCGTGAGGTGCTGCTGACGGCCGCCTGCACCCGCGGGTTCACCCTCGGCCTGCTGCGCTGCGCTGCCACCGCACAGCCATCGCTCGGCTGCGGGCCTGCCGACGGCACGGCCCCCGCACCCCGGGCCCGCCTCGCGGGGCATCCCGCCGACCCGGTGACCCGCACGGTCGAGAACGCCATCGCGGCCGGAGTCATCGCCGCGGACGAGGACGGCGTCCGCCTCCGGTTCGCCCACCCGCTGTTCGGCTGCGCCCTGTACGCCGGAGCCACCGCGGCCGAGCGGCGGGCCGCACACGCCCGGCTCGGGGCGGTGACCGCCGACCGTGCCGAACGCGCCCGGCACCTGGCCCTGTCCGGCACCCGACCCGACGAGGAGGTGGCGGCGTTCGTGACCGCAGCCGCCGAAGAGGCCGCCCGGCGGGGCGCGCCCGACGAGGCCGCCGCCCTGGCCCGCCTCGCCGCCGCCCGCACCCCGGCGCGGTTCGGCGGCCGGCGCTGCGAACGCCTGCTGGCCGGCGCCGGACACGCGTACGCGGCGGCCGACCACGAGCTCTGCCGGGAGCTGGCGATCGGCGCCGCCGCCGAAGCCGACACCCCCGACCGTCACGTACGCGCCCGCATCCTCCTCATCACCGCGGCCGATCAGGCGCTGTCCGGCCTGGACGAGGTCTTCGCGGAAGCCTTCGCGCACGCCGGCGGCGCACCCTACGACCGGGCCCGCCTGCACTACCTGCGCGCCTGCAAGGCCCACATCGCCGACGGCGACGCGGCCGTCACCTGGGCGGAGGCGGACCGGGCCGCGATCTGGGCGCGGCATGGCGGCGACCGCTGGACCGAGGTGCTCGCCCTGTCGCTCCAGGCGTTCGTCGGGACGCTGCTGGGCCGCACCGACGCCACCGAACCGCTGGTCCGCGCCCTGGCCCTGCCGCAGGACAGCGGTCCGGTCGGGAGCCACAACGGCCCCCGGGCGATCAAGGCCAGGCTGGACTTCTTCGCCGACCGGCTCGTGGCAGCTGCCGACGAACTGGACGCGCTGCTGCACCGCGCGAAGACCTCCGACAACGCCGAGGACATGATCTTCCTGCTGTGCGCCGCCATCGATGTGGAGGTACGCGCAGGCCGCTGCGGGCGGGCGATGGCCGCCGCACGCGAGGCGCTGCGGCGGGCCCGCGAGCTGGGCGCGCACCTCGGGCAGGCCTGCTATTCGGCGGCCGTCGCCGAGGCCGCCGGCGGCGACCTGAACCGGGCCGCCGCGCTCGCGCACGAGAGCGTCCGGGTCGCGGACGCCGAGCGGGACCTCATCTATCTGCCGCTGGCCCTCTGCCTGTTGGGGCAGGTCCTGACGCGCGCGGGCGACGCGTCGGCGGCCGTGGACTGCCTGAGCCGGGCGCGGACCATCGCCCGCCGCCGCGGCATCGTCGACCCCGTCCCGGTGCCCTGGCCGTCCGACCTCGCCGAGGCGCTCATCGCCGCGGGCGAGCACGACCGGGCAGCCGCGGTCGTCGACGAGGTGCGCGACACCACGCTCCGCCTGGGCAGAACGGGCGCCGCCATGTCGCTGCTGCGGGCCGATGCGCTGGTGCGCGCCGGGTCCGGCGACCTGGCCGGCGCGGTGTCGGACCTGCGGGAGGCGGCCGAGCACCACCACGGCCTGGGGCTGCCGCTGGAGCACGGCCGCGATCTGCTGGCGCTCGGCACCGTGGAGCGGCGCCGGCGGCACGTCACCGCGGCGCTGACCTGCTGGCAGGACGCGGCGGCCGTGTTCGAGCAGGCCGGGGCACGCCCCTGGCTCGACGGGGCACGTGCCGAGATGCACCGGTTCACGCACGTCGAGGACGCGACGGGCGGCGACGCGGTACCGGTGCCGCAGTGGCGGGCGCTGACGCCGGCCGAGCACCGGGTGGCGCAGCTGGCGGGCGACGGCGCCACCAACCGTGAGATCGCCGCCCGGCTTTTCCTGTCGGCGAAGACGATCGAGTCGACGCTGACCCGCGTCTACCGCAAGCTCGGCATCCGCTCACGCGCCGAACTCGTCAGGCTGCACCGGCACACCGGCGACCCGGGCAACGCCCCGCCGCGGTGAACCGGGCCGGGACGCCCCTTCCGGCACCGGCCGCCACCAGCCCTTCCGGCCGTCCCCCATGCCTGAGGGGGGTACCGGATAACCCCTTGCTCCAGGGGCGAGGGGGTTCCCGGCCGCGCCGCGGCGGCTCCACCGTTGCCTCGTTCGTCCAGCCGGCCGACGAGTTCCCGCCCGCACCGGGAGGTGCGGCGCGGCCCCGCGATACGACCTCGACGGCCTCCCCCCTCACGTCTTGGCCCGGCGTCATCAGCCGGGTGCGAAGGAGACACCATGATTCTGCGGAATCGCAGGACGCCTCCGGGAGCCGCGCAAGCGTCCCCGACCCCGCCCCGGCGGTCACGGCCCAAGGCGCTCGCCGGTCTCGCGGCAGCCGCCTGCCTGGTCCTGCCGCTGGCGGGCACGGCATCGGCAGCGCCCGCCAGGCCGGCGGGCGGCTCCGGCTCCCGGATCGACTTCATCGAGCTGACCCAGGTGCAGGACCAGTGGTGCTGGGCCGCGACGGGCCTGTCCATAGCCCAGCACCTCGGCTACGGGCAGGGCACCGACCAGAACACGTTCTGCAACCTCGCATTCGGCCAGGGCGGCAACTACCCCTGCCCCAACCAGCCGGGACAGCTCACCGACGTACAGCAAGCCTGGTCCGGGCTCGGTATGAGTCCCGGCAACGTCACCGGCGTCCTCCCCTTCTCCGCCGTCGCCTCGTCCGTCGACGCCAACTCCCCCGTGGAGGTCGGCATCTACTGGACCGCGGGCGGCGGCCACGCACACGTCCTGTACGGCTACGACTCCGCCACCCGCACGATGCAGTACGCCGACCCCTGGCCGTCCAACCCGCGCTACGGCGAGATGGACTACTCCACCTACGTCAGCAACAACCAGTTCAACTGGGCCGAGTCCCTGTACGGAGAGAAGTGAGCGTGATGACCGACAACTCCCCCTCCCGCCTCTGCCGTCTCGGCAGCGCGGCGCTCGCCGCCGGCCTCGGCGCCCTCGTGCTGCTGACCCCCGCCACCGCATCGGCCGCCGGTAACTCCCCCGCCCCCCTGGCCGGTTCGGTGACCGGCGGCGACCGCGCGGCGGCCGGGCGGACGCTGGGCAGCCAGGACACCACGGACAGACTGGCCGCCTTCTTCGTCCACCTGCGCAAGCACAAGGCGTCGCAGCACGGCACCGTGGCCGACCCGAGAGTGACCCGGCAGGACGCCGCGGCGCAGGCGCCGGAACTGGTCGGCTCCGCGGTGCCCGTCTACTCCCTGGACCCCGGATTCGTCCGCGGCGACACGGCATCGGCGCCGGTCGCCCGCTTCGCCTACCTGGCCGCCGAGGCCCGCTCGGCGTCCGGCGAGCGGGCGACGGTGTGGACCGTACGCGACGCGCACACCCACAAGTGGGCCGTCGCCAACGTCCTTTCGGGCGCCGACGAGCTGACGTACACCCACCGGGCCAAGGGCGCTGCGGTCTTCACCGAACCGCAGATCGCCGCGTGGTACAAGCTGTCGGGCAACCAGGTGCTGCCGCTCAACGACAGCGCCAGGCAGTCGGTCGGCAGCGACGGAATGTCCACCCAGGCATACCGGAAGCTCGTCCACACCCGGTACGCGGACAAGCTGGCCGGCTCGGATTACCAGCGCTCCGGCAAGCTCGGCGGCTTCTCCCCGAGCACGGCGTCCGCCGCGGCCACACCCGAGCACACGTCCACCGGCTCCTCGACCGCCGCGGCGACCGCCGCGGCAGGCGGCGGCCTCCTCCTCGGCGGCGGCGCCTACCTCATCCGCCGCCACCGCCGCGGAACGGCACCCGCGTAACACCCGGCCCGCCTGCCCTCCCCTCCCCGGCCCGCCGCCCCTTCCCCACCGGGCGGCGGGCCGGATACGTACGGGAGTTGAGGTGACGTCACTATCCGGACTGTCCGAGCAGCGCCGCGGGGAACGGCGTCCGCTTGCTCTCGTCGAGCAGGCGGCGGTGGAAGCCGTCGATGACGACGGTGGAACGGGCGTGCCGGTCGATGAGCGCGGCGAGCCGGGGTGGCACGCCGTCCGGCCGCCGATGCCCGCCCCGAGCGGCGCCGCCCCCGCGACCGCCGCGCCGATCCTGCGGTCGCTCAGCAGGGAAAGGCGGGTGCCCACGGACGCGTAGGCGGCCATCCGCGCGGCGTGCAACGGGTCCTGACGGGTCATCCAAGGCTCCTCGTGCCCCGCGTCACGGCGTCGGCGGCACGGGATGTGGGTGATCACGAAAACCCCATGACCCTACGCGCGCCGGGCCGTCAGCTCTCCGCCGTTTCCCGGCACCCGGCCCCTGGCACACCGCGGGCTCGGGCGCGCCCGCCGTTCGGGTGGCCTTGCGCCGGGATCCGCGCGGCTCCGCCACGACGGCACCGGCAGCTGCCTAGCGTGCGGCGATGACAGCACATCAGGTAATCCGACAGTCCCTGGTCGCTCTCGTCGCCCTCGTGGCCGCCTCGCCCGGCACGGCACACGCCGCCACCCCGGCGCACGCACGGGCCGCCAAGACCGGCGAACCCGCCACCGGCACCGCGGCGCGCGGCACCCCCGGATCCGCGCACTTCGGCCACCACCGGTGCGCGCCGGGCGAGGACCCCTGGTCCTGCATCGCGGAGTGCGAGAGCAGCGGCAAGTGGGACACCAACACCTCCAACGGCTTCTACGGCGGACTCCAGTTCCAGCAGTCGACCTGGGAGGAGTTCGGCGGACGCCGCTACGCGCCACGGGCCGACCTCGCCACCCGGAGCCAACAGATCAGGGTCGCCGAAAGGGTGCGCGCGAAACAGGGATGGGGGGCCTGGCCGGTCTGCGCCAAGGGCGTCGGCTCGTCGGAGACCGGCACGCACCCGTCGCCGCCGCAGGACGCGGGCCCCCCGGTCCGCATGCACAAGATCACCCAGAGCCACACCGTGCGGGCCGGCGAGACGCTCTCGGCCATCGCCCTGCACTACGGCGTCCACGGCGGCTGGCCCGAACTGCACCGGTACAACCAGCGCGCCATCGGATCCGACCCCGACATGCTCGCCATCGGCACGGAGCTACGGATCCCCTGATGAGGCCGTCCCCCGCTCCCGCCACGGCTCCGGCGCAACGCAGCCGCGGCGGGAGCGGGGCGGACCCGCCGGACGTGTCAGGTGGCGGCCACCAGCAGATCCTCGCCGCTCGACGGGCCGGTGCCCTCGTCCGCCATGACGTTCTCCCCCTCCGGCGCGGCCTTAGCGTGGAGGCATGGACACGAGCGGAACGCGGCCGGCGGGCCCGCCGCCGGACAGTGCGGACAGCGCTTTCCCCGCCTTCCACGCCGCGCGCAGCGGTGGGCTGGCGGAACTCGACGCCCATGTGGCCGACTGCCGGGCCTGCCCGCGGCTGGTGGCCTGGCGGGAAGAGGTCGCCGCGACCCGGCGCGCGGCGTTCCGCGACTGGGAGTACTGGGCGAGGCCGGTGCCGGGGTTCGGGCCGCCGGACGCGGCGCTGGCCGTCGTCGGTCTAGCGCCCGCCGCGCACGGCGGCAACCGGACCGGCCGGATGTTCACCGGGGACGCGTCGGGTGACTTCCTGTTCGCCGCCCTGCACGCCGTCGGCCTCGCCTCCCGGCCGACGGCCACCCACCGCGGCGACGGACTGGAACTCCACGGCGTACGGATCACCGCGCCGGTCCATTGCGCCCCGCCGCAGAACAAGCCCACCCCGGCCGAGCGCGACAGGTGCCGGCCGTGGTTGTCGGCGGAACTCGCCCTGCTCGGACCCGGTCTGCGCGCGGTGGTGGTCCTGGGGGCGTTCGGCTGGCAGGCGCTGCTGCCCGTACTCGGCGACGCGGGGTGGCGGCTCCCCCGCCCGCGGCCGGCCTTCGGCCACGGCACCCGGCTGACCCTGCCGGCCACCGGAGCGCGGCCGGAACTCCAGGTCCTGGGCTGCTACCACCCGAGTCAGCGCAACACCTTCACCGGCCGCCTCACCTTCACCATGCTCGTCGACCTTCTCTCCGACGCCGCCGGTCTCGCGGGTCTGACGGGCGGCGGGCCCGCCGCTTGAGGAAACGGCGGGCCAGGACGGCTCACCCTCCCGTGACCTGCCGGAGCGCCGAAGGCGTCAGGTCGGCGAGCGTGGGGTAACCGTCGACGGCCATGATCAGGTCGGCTTCGGCGAGCAGCGAGCGCAGCACGTGCACGATGCCGTCGGTGCCGCCCATGGCCAGGCCGTGGGCGTAGGGGCGGCCGACGCCGACGGCGGTGGCACCGATGGCGAGGGCCTTGATGACGTCGGCGCCGGTGCGGACGCCGGAGTCGAAGAGGACGGGCAGTCCGTCGGCCGCCTCCACCACGCCGGGCAGCGCGTCGAGTGCGGGCAGACCGCCGTTGGCCTGCCGGCCCCCGTGGTTGGAGCAGTAGATGCCGTCCACGCCGCCGTCCTTGGCGCGGCGTACGTCCTCGGGGTGGCACAGGCCCTTCACGATCAGCGGCAGCGAGGTGAGGGACCGCAGCCAGGGCAGGTCGTCCCAGGTCAGGGGGTTGCCGAAGAGCTGTGTCCAGCGGAGGGCCGCAGCCTGCGGGTCCTCTTCCGGGGTGCGGGGCAGCCCGGCGCGGAAGACCGGGTCGCTGGTGTAGTTGGTCAGGCAATGGCCGCGCAGCATGGGGAAGTTGGCGGTGGACAGATCGCGGGGGCGCCAGCCGCTGACCCAGGTGTCGAGCGTGACGACGATGCCCTGGAAGCCGGCCAGCTCCGCGCGGCGCACCAGGCTCTCGGCCAGTTCGCGGTCGGCGGGCGTGTAGAGCTGGAAGAAGCCAGGGGTGTCGCCGTACTGCGCGGCGACGTCCTCCATCGGGTCGGCCGACAGCGTCGATGCGACCATGGGGACACCGGTGCGGGCGGCTGCCCGTGCCGTGGCGAGGTCTCCGTGACCGTCCTGGGCGCAGATGCCGAGGACCCCGATGGGCGCCATGAACAGCGGCGAAGGCAGCGTTGTCCCGAACAGGTCGACGCTCAGGTCGCGTTCAGCGGCGCCGACGAACATCCGCGGGATCAGCCCCCAGCGGTGGAAGGCCGACACGTTGGCGCGCTGGGTGTGCTCGTCGCCCGCGCCGCCCGCGACGTACGACCACACCGACGACGGCAACGCGGCCTCGGCCTTGGCCGCCCAGTCCGCCGCGGTCATCGGGAAGCGTGGGGTGACGCCGCGCAGCCCGTCCAGGTAGATCTCGTTCTGGTAGTTCCCGAAGTCGTGATCCATGACGGGAATTCTCCCCGGTACGGAGCCGGCCGGAGCAGGCGGGGCGCGGTTCCCCCCGTACCCAACACCCCACCGGCGAAGGCCGCCTGCATAGGGTGGGGGGAAGCCGTGACAGCCCACGACATCCTTGAGGCAGCCCGTGCGTGAGTACCTGTTGACGTTGTGCGTCACGGCCGCGGTCACCCACCTCCTGACCGGGCCGTCACGGAAGTTCGCGATCACGGCCGGTGCGATGCCGGCGGTACGGGCGCGCGACGTGCACCACGAGCCCACGCCGCGCCTCGGCGGCATCGCGATGTTCGGCGGCCTGTGCGCCGGTCTGGTCATGGCCTCACGACTGCCCCATCTCCAGGGCGTCTTCGAGGTGAAGGAGCCGCAGGCGCTGCTGTCAGGCGCGGTGCTGATCTGGCTGGTCGGGGTGGTCGACGACAAGTTCGAGATCGACGCGGTCAGCAAGCTCGGCGGGCAGCTGATCGCCGCGGGGGTGATGGTGCAGCAGGGCCTGCGGATCATGTGGCTGCCCGTCCCCGGCATCGGCACGGTCTTCCTCAACGACACGGTGGGCACGCTGCTGACCGTCGCCCTCATCGTCATCACCCTCAACGCCGTCAATTTCGTCGACGGTCTCGACGGTCTGGCCGCCGGCATGGTCTGCATCGCCGCCACCGCGTTCTTCCTGTACGCCTACCGCCTCTGGTACGGGCACGGGATCGAGGCCGCCGCCCCCGCGACGCTGTTCTCCGCGATCCTGATGGGCATGTGCCTGGGATTCCTCCCGCACAACCTGCACCCGGCCCGGATCTTCATGGGCGACTCCGGATCCATGCTGATCGGCCTGGTGATGGCGGGCTGCGCCATCACCGCGACCGGCCGGGTGGATCCGGACGCGCTGAAGCTGTTCGGCACCGAGCGGGCGGCGGTGCACGCGATGGTGCCGGTCTACATCCCGCTGCTGCTGCCGCTGACGGTGATCGCCCTCCCGCTGGCCGACCTCGTCCTGGCCTTCGTCCGCCGCACGTGGCACGGCCGCTCACCGTTCGCCGCCGACCGCGGCCACCTCCACCACCGTCTCCTCGGCATCGGCCACTCCCACCGCAGGTCGGTCCTGATCATGTACTTCTGGTCCGGCCTGATCGCCTTCGGCGCCGTCGCGTACTCGGTGCACAACGCGAGTTTCTGGATCGTCTCGTGCCTGGTGCTCCTGAGCGCGGCCGGCCTCGTCCTGCTCCTGCTGCCGCGGCTCTCCCCACGCCCGCCACGCCGGGCCGCGCGCCTGGTGCCTGCGCGCTGTCGGCGGACGGACGGTACGGACGACTCGGCCCCGTAGGTCGTGTCGTCGACGTCGCCGCGTACGGCGGGCGGCCACGACTCGCCGATGCGGGCGAGTGCTGGTAGGCAGGTGGGCATGAGCGACATCCCACCGGTTTTGACCGTGACCGCTGTCAGCACCATCGGGGCCGCCGATGTCGACGACGACACCGCGGACTCATGGATGGTGATCGAGACGGCCGAGCAGGGCCAGCTGCTGCTGAACCTCCCCGGCCCGCTCTACCGCGCCATGGCCCAGGCGACCGAACTGCCCGCCCACCAGCCTGGCCCCGGCCGCCTGGCGCTCACCGAGGACGAGATCTCCGCCTACCGCGCCCACATCGCCCGCCTGGCCCGCGCCGACTAGGCACGCCGCCGACGCACGCCGCCGTGAGGGCGCGAACGGGGCGAGCGGCGTGCGTCGACTGGACCTCCGCCTTCAAGAGTCCCTTCACCCGCCCTGGGAACCCTTCGCGGGCTTCACGCCGGTGATGCGGTGGCGGTCAGGAACCCGCGAACATACCCGGCCACGGTGTCCAGATGGCTTTCGAGCAGGAAGTGTCCGCCTCCGGGAACCAGGTGGATCTCCGCGTCCGGCAGGTCCCTGGCGAAGGCGCGCGCTCCGTCCGGGCCGAAGATCTCGTCGCCCGCGCCCCAGACCGCGAGGAGCGGAACCCGGCGTTCCCGAAAGTAGGCGTGCACCTGGGGGTAGAGGGGCGGATTGCCGGCGTAGTCGCGGAACAGGGCGAGCTGCACGAGGTCGTTGCCCGGCCGGTTGACCTCGCAGTGGTCAGCGGCCCAGGTGTCGGGGTCGACCAGTTCGGGCCGGTCCACTCCGTGCAGGTACTGCCAGCGGATGGCGTCGAGCGAGAGTGCGGCACGGACGGCGGGTTCGGTCCGGGGGCCCGGATTCTCGCAGTACGCCCATACGGGCTTCCAGAAATCCGGTACGAAGCCGTCCTCGTAGGCGTTGCCGTTCTGCGTGATCACCGCGGTGATCGCGTCCGGGGTGCGCAGGGCCAGCCGCCAGCCGATGGGTGCGCCGTAGTCCTGGACGTACACGGCGTAGCGGGTGACGCCGAGCTGGGCCAGAAGGGCTTCGGTGATGTCGGTGAGCGAGTCGAAGGTGTAGGTGAACGCGTCGACGGGCGGGGCATCGGAGTTGCCGAAGCCGAGGTGGTCGGGGGCGATGACGTGAAATCGATCGGCCAGCGCAGGAATGAGCCGGCGGAACATGCGTGAGCTGGAGGGGAATCCGTGCAGGAGCACGAGCGTGGGCGCCTCGCGGGCTCCCGCCTCGCGGTAGAAGACGCGATGTCCCCCCACTGTCGCGTAGTGGTGGCGGATCTCAACCATGACTAACCCCTTCGATGCACCATGACGGTTACCTCTTGGTCGTCCAGTAGACCCCTCTTGAAGTAACCTGTCAATCGACTTGATGGAGTTAGTCGGGGAGGTGGGGTCCGTGCTGGACGAGCAAGCTCTGATGCAGGCGCTGAACAGCACCCCTGTCATGGATGGCCGACGCCAGGACCTGTGGCGTGATGACCATGAGGTGGACAGGTGGGCGCGGGAGCACGGCGGTCTCGGCGGCGAGGAGGAGCGCCGGTGGCTGCGCACCGCCCGGGACGCGCTCCAGGAGGTGGAGGCGGGCACGTCGGCCGGGCCCCGTCTGCGCGGAGTCCTCGCGGGCGTCCGCAAAGTCCCGCAGCCCGGCGCGTCGGGTATCGAGTGGCAGTTGGAGGTGCCGCCGGAGCGCAGGCTCGCCGTGGAACTCGTGCTCGCGTGGGCGGACGTCAAAGAGCGCATGCCCGGCCGTCTGCGGCCGTGCGGGAACCCTGAATGCCGCCTCTTCCTCCTGGACCGCAGCCGTGCCAACACCGCACGGTGGTGCTCCATGAAGACCTGCGGGAACCGGCTCAAAGCCCGCCGGCACCAGGCTCGGGCACGGGAGACCCCACGACCCGAGTAGCGCGACGGCGCTCTACTCGGGCGGACTCGCGCCCGGAATCAGGGAGCCGCACCGGCCGGTCAACTCCCCTGCGCCCAGGGCCCCGTCACCCTCCCGGCCGATTCTTGAGCGGAACATGAGATTGCCGTGAGCCGTTCATGATCAACTATCGATACGGTGCGTGGGCCCATCAATTGCCCACCAGGGAAGTATTCATGCCGCGTACCACCACCCGCCGCACCCGCCCCCTGCGCCTCGCCTCCGCCGGGCTCGCCGCTGCCGCTGCGGTGTCGCTGACCGCCTTCAGTGGCAGCGCCGCACAGGCCAGTACGGCCAAGGACGCCACCGCACTCGCCGGCACCCCGGCGTGCAGCGTCAAGAACATGTCGCTGAAGGTCGAATCGATACGTGAGCCCATCAACACCTACCGGCTCTCCCTCACCAACCACTCCAAGAAGACCTGCGTCGCGTACAAGTACCCGCAGCTGCGCTTCGGCTCCGCCAAGTCCCCCGCCAAGGTGGTCACGTCGACGAAGCCGAGCAGCGCGGTCAAGGTCAAGCCGGGCCACAGCGCCTACGCCGCCATCCACACCAGCGGCGACGGCAACCACGGCTTCCAGACCAAGAAGCTCAAGGTCACCCTCCCCGGCGCCCCGGCGGGTGCATCCAGCGCGGGCGTGGCACTCCCCGGCGGCCCGGTGTACATCGATGACACCGTCGCCAACAGCTACTGGGTGACCGACCCGCGGATCGTCTACAACTGGTAACCACGCCCACAGCGGGCCGCACCCGGCAGGGGCCGGCGGAACTCCCTTGCGCACCAGGGGACTCCGCCCCTCTGCCGGGTACACCGTTTCCTCCCGACGCGCCCGGATCGGGATTTCGTGCGGGCGGCTATCCGGCTCCGGCCCGCCGGGGCCGTTCCCAGCAGGTCAGTACGTCATCGGTGCGGGTCACGGTGGCCACCAGGGCGAGCGTGTTGCGGATCATCACGGGGGTGTAGTCGGCGGGCACTCCGGCGATGGCGTCCGCGGGGACGACGGCCGTGTAGCCGAGGTTGACCGCGTCGAACACGGCGTTGGGGATCGCCACGTTGGCCGACACTCCGGTGATGACGAGCGTGCGGCAACCCGCGTTGCGCAGCAGCGCGTCCACGTCCGTCCCGGCGATCGGCGACAGTCCGTGGAGGCGTTGCACCACCAGGTCGTCCTCGGAGACCGGGACCGGGTCGGCGACACGAACGGCTGCCGTCCCGATGGTCTGCTGGACGGGGAGGCGTTCGGCGGCCCGGAAGAGGCGGGCGTTGCGGCCGGCGCCGCGGCCGTCGGGGCGGCGTACGGCGACGGCGTGCAGCACCTGGACCCCGACGTCGTGGGCGGCGGCGGTCAGCCGTGCGACGTTGTCCAGAGCACCCGACTCTCTTGCCGCTTCGGCGAGTTCGGGCAGTGCACTGTCCGGCCCCACCACTCCGCGCTGGCATTCGACGGTGAGCAGCACCGTGGTGTCCGGGTCCAGTTGCTCGATGAGCCGGGGGTCCGTGGGCATGGTTCTCCCTCTGTGGCCGTCCTGCCTGCGGCATCCGTCGCGGCGGGCGGGGACGCTGCACGAGGCGCGCGAGGCTAGCGGCCATTGCGCACAAGGGGAAGAGCCTTCATGATTTCTGACACCTAGTCAGGTTCCTGGATGGTGCAGCGGATGAGCGGGCCGGGCGACCGGGCCGCAGGGTGGAGGTGCGAAATGGCCGGGACGCAGCGGCGCGGGCGCCGGATCATGCTGACGGACGGCGAGCGCGACGCGTTCCTCGCCGCGCAGCGGACCTGCCGGGTCGCGACGGTCGGCGGGGACGGCGCTCCGCACGTCGGAGCCCTGTGGTTCGCCTGGGACGGCACCGCGCTGTGGCTGTATTCGATCACCCGCAGCAGGCGGTGGGCCCAGCTCCGCAAGGATCCGAGGATCGCGGTCGTCGTGGATGACGGCGACGGCTACGGGGAACTGCGCGGCGTCGAGCTGTCCGGCCGTGCCGTCTTCATCGGGGAGGCGCCCCGTACGGGTGAGCCCTGCCCGGAACTCGACGTTCCGGAGCGGCTGTTCGCCTCGAAGTACTTCGGCATGGACACCATGCCGCACGACGGCAGGCACGCCTGGCTGCGCCTGGTGCCGGACTCCGTGGCCTCCTGGGATTTCCGCAAGATCCCGGCCGGGTGACGGGACGGGGCACACAGCCGCGCGGCGCGACGCGGTGGCGCGGGGCGCGTTGTCAGTGGTCTCTGCGAGAGTGGTACAGGTCAGCAAGAGAGCCCGTACCGCGCCTCAGGCGTGCGGGGCGGATCGCCACGGCCGTGTGCGCCGGGCGCCGATGAGGACGAAGGAGATCCGGTGAACGTGTTCTTCCCCGCGCTGCGCGACGGTTCACCCACCACCGCACTGCGATTCGGCGACCGCGCCCTGAGCTATCGCCAACTCGCCGCGGTGGCGGGCCCGATCGCCGAGCACATCGCCGGGCGGACACGCGTGGCGGTCTGGGCCACCCCGACCCTGGAGACGTCGGTCGCCGTCGTCGCCGCGATGCTGGCCGGAGTGCCCGCCGTGCCGGTGAACCCCAAGATCGGCGAGAGCGAGCTGGCGCACATCGTCACGGACAGCGCGCCCGCCCTCGTGCTGACCGAGCCCGGCGCCGCCCTTCCCGACGCGCTCGATGTCCTCCCGCGCCTCGACATCGACATCGATATCGAGGAGGCGGCGCAACCGGCCGGTTCTCCCGGCGATCCCGGCGGCGTGGTCGCCCCCGGAGCCGCCGAAGGCCCCACGGACCTGCCGTACGAACCCGGTGACGAGGCCCCGGCGCTCATCGTCTACACCTCCGGCACGACAGGACCGCCCAAGGGCGTGGTCCTCCCCCGCCGGGCCCTCGCGCACACGCTGGACGCGCTGGAGGACGCCTGGCAGTGGACCGCGTCCGACGTCCTCGTCCACGCCCTGCCGCTCTTCCACGTCCACGGCCTGATCCTGGGCATCCTCGGCCCGCTGCGCCGCGGCGGCAGCGTCCACCACCTGGGCAGGTTCACCACCGAAGGCGTCACACGCGAGCTGTCGGGCGACGGCACGATGCTCTTCGGTGTGCCGACGATGTACCACCGCCTTGCCGTCGAAGCCGGCCGCGATCCGGCGCTGGCCAAGGCCCTGGCAGGCGCCCGCCTGCTGGTCTCCGGATCGGCCGCGCTGCCGCTCACCGACCACGAACGCCTGACCGCGGCTTCCGGCCGCCGCGTGGTCGAGCGGTACGGCATGACGGAGACGCTGATGAACACCAGCGTCCGCGCGGACGGGCCGCCTGCCACGGGCACGGTCGGGGTGCCGCTCCCCGGGGTCTACCTCCGGCTGGTCGACGACGCGGGGGAGGCGATCGAGGGGGACGACGGCGAGACGGTGGGCGAGATCCAGGTGCGCGGCCCGAATCTCTTCGTCGAGTACCTCAACCGCCCGGATGCCACGGCCGCCGCGTTCGACGGCGGCTGGTTCCGCACCGGCGACATGGCGGTCCGGGACGCCGGCGGCAACTACCGCATCGTCGGCCGCAAGGCGACGGACCTGATCAAGAGCGGCGGCTACAAGATCGGCGCGGGCGAGATCGAGAACGCCCTGCTGGCGCACCCCGCGGTCGCCGAGGCGGCCGTCACCGGCGAGCCGGACGAGGACCTGGGCGAGCGCATCGTCGCCTGGATCGTCGTCGAGTCCGGCCCCGGCAGCGCCACGCCGCCCTCCGCCGAGGATCTCGCCGACCACGTCGCGCGCCAGCTCGCACCGCACAAACGGCCGCGCGTCGTCCACTTCTTGACGGCCCTCCCCCGCAACGACATGGGCAAGATCCTCAAGCGTCAGCTCCGCCCCTGACGCGGGACGACCGGCGGGCGCCCGTACACCAGGGGTGCGCGTAGGAGGCCAGGTGTGCGCGGTCTGCCCAGGCACGGACAGGTGTGCGCGTAGGCCAGGGGCGCCCGTACACCAGGTGTGTGCACTTCACGGGGGGGTGCGCCCGCGGCGGGTGTGCCGGGTGTTCCTGGTGGGTGCTCGCCGGAGGCGCGGCGGCGCTTCGGGCCCGTTGCGTCGCGGCCGGTGCCCGCCCGTCGTTCAGCTCCCCTGGGCGTCCTTGCCCGCAGCGCTGAGTGCGCTGACGGCGGCGCGGATCGAGGGCCTTCGGTCGGCGTCAGCCCGCCAGATCGCGTAGACGTGGCGCCGCATGGTGTGGCGTACCGGCACCACGCTCACGCCGTCAGGTACCGGCCCGCGACCGAGGCGCGGAGCCACGGCGACCCCCAACCCGGCCGCGATGAAGGCGAGTTGGGTGTGGTGTTCCTCGGCCATGTGCGCGATGCGGGGCTCGATGCCCTTGCTGCGGAGCGTGAACATCAGCCAGTCGTGGCAGAACTCGCCCTGCGGCCAGGAGATCCACTCGTCGTCGGCGAGGTCCTCCAGCTCCACCGAGCGGCGGTGGGCCAGCGCGTGATCCGCCGGAATGGCCACGTCGGCGGGATCGTCCAGGAGCGGCGCCTTCGCCAGTCCGTCGGGCAGCGACAGCGGGCGGTTGTACCAGTCCAGGACGACGGCCAGATCGATGTCGCCGCGCACCACGTTCCGTACCGACTCGTCGGGCTCCATCTCGGTGAGCCGGGCGCGCAGTTGCGGATGGGCGCGGCGGAGGGCGGCGAGGGCGGCCGGGAAGAGGCCGCGGGCGGCGGTGGGGAAGGCGCCGAGGCGGAGTTCGCCGACGGCCTGGCCTCGGTGCGCCTCCAGCTCGGCCTCTGCCAGTTCGACCTGGGAGAGGATGCGGGCCGCGTGGTCGGCGAGCAGCCGGCCGGCGTCCGTGAGGCGGACGCCCCGCCCGTTCTTGGCCAGCAGCTGCTGGCCGGCTTCCCGCTCCAGCTTGGCGATCTGCTGGGAGACCGCCGAGGTCGTCACGTGCAGGCCGTCGGCCGCCGCGCTCACCGAGCCGTACCGCGCCACCGCATGGAGCGTGCGCAAGCGATCAAGGTTCAACACATAAGCAATGCTAAGCGATACCTGCCAGTAATTCTCGCTTGTGCTACGAGATGAGATCCCCGCATCGTAGGCGGCATGAGCACCGCCTCCGGCACAGCCGGCACCGCCACCTCCCCCTCCGCGCCTCTGGAACGGACGGCCACCGGAACCATCGCCGATACTGCCGACACCGCCGGGAACACGCTTCCTGGACCGGCCGCGCCCGCCGGTGCAGCGGCCCGCACCACCGGCGGGCCGGCGTCAGCGGACGATCCCGGGGCGGCTCCGGCCCGGCGCCTCGCCTTCGGCTGGCGGTTCCGCTTCGCCGTCCTCGCGCTGATCTGGGGCTTCAGCTTTCTCTTCATCAAGGTGGGCACCCAGGGGTTCGCGCCGTTTCACGTCACGCTGGGGCGGCTGGGGTTCGGCACCGTGGTGCTGCTCGCGGTGCTCGTCATCAAGCGCCAACGGCTGCCGCGCTCCGCACGGACCTGGGCGCATCTGGCGGTCGCCGCGTTCTTCCTCAACGCCCTCCCGTTCTCCCTCTTCGCCTACGCCGAGCTGACGATCCCGTCGACCCTGGCCGGCATCTGCAACGCCACGTCACCGCTGTGGGGCATGGCCCTGTCGGTGGTCGCCCTGTCGGAGGACCGCCCCACCCGGCGCCGGGTCGCCGGTCTGGGCATCGGCTTCCTGGGCGTGCTCACCGTGCTCGGCGCCTGGCAGGGCTTCACCGGCACGGACCCGGCGGGCACGGCCATGGCGCTCGGCGCCTCCCTCAGCTACCCGGTCGGCTGGATCTACGTCCGCCGCACGCTGGGCAGCACCGGGGACTCCCATCTGTCCATGTCCAGCACACAGCTGCTGCTGGCGACACTGCAACTCGCCGTGGTGACACCGCTGTTCACCTCGGCACCCACCTCCTATCCGCTCTGGCCCGTGCTGGCCGTCTTCGCGCTCGGCGCCCTCGGCACCGGCCTCGCCTTCCTGCTCCAGTACGGGCTGGTCGCGGAGATCGGCCCGACCACCGCCCAGATGGTCACCTACTTCATTCCCGTGATCGCCACGGCCGCCGGAGTGGCCCTCCTGGACGAGCAGTTGAGCTGGAACACCCCGGTGGGCGCCGTCATCGTCCTGGCCGGCGCCGCCCTCACCCAGAACCGGACCCGCCGCCCCGCCCGCTCCCGCACCGCGGGCCCGCAGCGCACCGGCCCCGCCCCGGACCCGGACGGCAGCGGCCCCCGCACCACCGACGGCGACCACGCCGTCCGACGGCCCGCCGCCCGATAGCCCAGCGCCCGGCACCCGGCACCCGGCACCCGGCACCCGGTTCACTCGTACCGGCGCGCATCACCCGACCCGATGGCCGACGCGACAGCGGCGGCCATCGGGTCCATGTCATCGACGGACAGGCCGGACACCGTGATGCGCACCGCGGGCGGTGACTGCATACGGAATCGGGCACCCGCCGCCACCGCCCAGCCTGCGTGCAGGAGCCGGGACACCGCACCCGTCTCGTCCGGGACCGGCACCCAGACGTTCATCCCGCTGCGGCCCCGCGCCCGCACGCCCCGCGCGGCCAGCGCGCGTATCAGGGCGTCCCGCCGCCGGCCGTACGCGGCGGCCACCGCCGCCGGTTCGACCGCGGCAGTGCGCCACAGGTGGACAACCGCGTCCTGGAGGAGGTGGCTCACCCACCCCGCCCCCAAGAGCTGCCTGCCCCGCACCCGGTCGACGGTCACCGCGTCCCCGGTCAGCACCGCGAGGCGCAGATCGGGGCCGTACGCCTTGGCCGTCGACCGCACCAGCGCCCAGTGGTCGGTGACACCGGCGAGGGGGTACAGCGGCAGATCGACGATGCCGTGGCCGTGGTCGTCCTCGATCAGCAGCACACCGGGGTGGCCGGCCAGCAGGCTCCGCAGTTCGGCCGCCCGCCGGCGGCTCACCGCCGCGCCGGTCGGGTTCTGCGCGCGGTCCGTGACGACGACCGCCCGTGCGCCGTCGTTGAGCGCTCGCGCCATTTGCTCGGGCAGCGGCCCCTCGTCGTCGAGCGCCACCGGGGCCGGCCGGAGCCCGAGCGCCGGGATGAGATCCAGCAGGCTGCCCCACCCCGGATCCTCCACCGCCACCACGTCACCGGGCCGCAGATGCGCGGCCAGCACCCGCTCGATGGCATCGAGGGAGCCACTGGTGACGGCCAGCGGGCCTGCGGGCACCCCGTCGGCGGCGAATGCCTCGCGCGCGAGGCCGGCGAGCTCGGCGTCGATGGTGGGCGCACCGTAGAGCACGGGCCGCTCCGCGCTGCGCCGGGCGGCGACAGCCAGGGCCTTCTCCAGCGGAGGCAGCAAGGCCGTATCGGGATTGCCGTCCGAGGCATTGCGCACGCCGGGCGGGATCTCCGCCCACGACGCCTCGCGCGGGGTACTGGCGGGGCGCTCACGCACCCGGCTGCCGCGCCGCCCGGCCGTTTCGATCACTCCGCGGTCCCGCAGTGTCCGATAGGCGGACGCCACGGTATTCGGATTGACCTCCAGATAGACGGCCAACTCCCGCAGCGGGGGCAGGACTTCGCCCGGTTGGAGCTCACCGGCACCGACGGCTCGCTCGACACTGGCGGCAATCTCCGATGCACGCCGCCCTTCGATCCGATACTCTCCTAGCACAAACTTGATTATGCACTAGTGCAATGGAGTTGGCAATGTCCCGAGCCACGGAACCCGCACCCGGCTACCCGTCGACCGAGCGGACCGTCCCCACCCGCTCCGCCGAGCGCGCCGCCTACGACCACGAAACGGTGCACGCGATCCTCGACGAGGCGTACGTCTGCCATCTGGGCTTCGTCCGCGACGGCTCGCCGGTCGTCCTGCCCACGCTCTACGCCCGGGTCGGCGAGCGCCTCTACCTCCACGGTTCGACCGGCTCCCGCCCCCTGCGCATGGCGGGCGGGCAGGAACCGGGGCTCGACGTCTGCGTGACCGTGACGCTCGTCGACGGCCTGGTGCTGGCCAAGTCCGCCTTCCACCACTCCATCAACTACCGCAGCGTGGTGGTGCACGGCACCGCCTACCAGGTCACCGACCCGGCGGAGAAGACCGCGGCGCTCGACGCCCTGGTCGATCACGTGCTGCCGGGCCGCGCCGCCGACTCCAGGCCGGGCAACACCAAGGAGCTGGCCGCCACCGCCGTCATCCGTCTCGACCTGCGCGAGGTCTCCGCCAAGGCCCGCACCGGCGGCCCCAACGACGAGCCCGACGACCTGTCACTCCCCCACTGGGCAGGCGTCCTCCCCGTGGCTCCCGTGTACGGCACGCCCATACCGTCCGACGCGCTCGCCCCCGGCACCCCGGAGCCCGCGTACCTCACCGCACGCTGAGGGGGGACCGATGCTGATCCATCCCTGGGACGCCCCGGCCGATGACGCCGAGTGGCAACATTGGCTGGCCCGGCACGACTTCGGGCAGCTGGCCGTCAACGGCCCGCCGGGCGAACCGCCCCTGGTGCAGCCGCTGCACTTCGCCTACGCACCCGACCCGGGCGACGCCGTCACACATCTGGCCCGCCCGCATCCCCTCTGGCGGGCGGTCGAGGCGGCGCCCACGGTCCTGCTGAGCGTGGTGGACGACTACGCCTTCATCCCCGGCCCCTGGCAGGCGGCCGAGGACGAACCGCCCGAGCACGGCGTCCCCACCAGCTTCTACGCCGCGGTCCAACTGACCTGTACCGCCCATGTCGTGGACGCACCCGAGGCCAAGGCGGCACTGCTGCAACGGCAGCTGGGGCACTTCCAGCCGGAGGGCGGTTCCGCACCGGTCCGCGCGGAAGCGGCCCCGTACGGCCGCCAGTTGGCGGGTATCAGGGGGCTGCGCCTGGAAGTGCGGGAGGTACGGGCCAAGTTCAAGTACGCGGGCAAGCGGAGCGAGGCCGTACAGCAGCGGATCTCGGAACGGCTGGCCGAGCGGGACGCCCCCGGTGACGCCGCCGCCCGCGCCCACCAGCAGCGCCGTCTCACCGCCGCGCGCCGGCCGTGAGCAACCGCCCGGGACGGCGGCTGGGCAACACCGCAGCCGCCGCCCCGGGCACGGCGCGCCCGACGGTCTGCCGGACCCTCCGCAACGCGCTCGCACGGGAACTCACTCAGGAAACGGCGGCACCGCGCCCGCCGTCGCCGCCGGGCCGCGCCGCCGCCGTGGCCCGGATCAGGCGCTACCCGCGGTCCGGTTCCGCCGTCGCCGCGGTGGCGTCCGACGGGTTCCGCGGAACACCGTCGGCCGGTTCTGCGGCCTCCGGCCGTGCGGGGGCCGCCCCGGAGGCGCCGGGTGTCGCCGACTGGGCGATGAGGGCGCCGGCCAGCACCACGGCGCCGCCGATGACCTGCGGTGCGGAGAGGTGTTCGCCGAGCAGTACCCAGGCCAGGACGATCGCGATCACCGCTTCCAGGCAGGCCACCACCCCGGCGACCTGCGGTGACAGCCGCCGGATCGACACCACACCGGTGAGGTAGGCGACCACCGTCGAGATCAGCACGATCCAGGCGAGCAGCAGCACGGCGGGCACATCGGTGCCGTTCATGGAGGCACTGCCGCCCAGCACCGGCCAGTCCATCTCCCAGGGGCGCGCGATGACGGTGAGCACCACCGTGCCGACCAGCAGCCCGTAGGCGATCACACCAAGCGGATGCACCGCGTCCGCACCGTCGGCACCGTGGTCGGACAGCACGAAGTAGCCGACCTGGCAGCAGGCCGCGCCAAGGGCGAGTGCGAGGCCGAGCGCGTCGACGCCGAGCCCCGACCACACCTCCACGACGCAGGCCAGGCCGCCGACGGCCAGCACCACGCCGACCACGGCAGCCCGGGAGACGGGGCGTTTCTGCACGAAGCGCACCCAGCCGAGTACCAGGGCGGGCGCCAGATATTCGATGAGCAGGGCGACGCCCACCGGGATGCGGGAGATCGCGGCGAAGTAGCACGCCTGGACCCCCGCGACGGCCAGCAGCCCGAAACCGGCGAGCAGGGCGGGCCTCCGGCGTACCAGGGAGCGGTGGCGCCAGACGAGCGGCAGCATCACCAGGGCCGCGCCGGCCACCCGCAGCCAGGTGACGTGCAGCGGTTCAAGACCCGCCTCGATCAGCGGTTTGGCGGCGACACCCGAGGCGCCGAACGCGAAGGCGGCGAGCAACGCGAGGGCCAGTGACACGCCTCGCCCAGGGGCGGCACCGCCGCCGGGCGACCCGGTGGCGGGCGCCGATGACGGGCCTCCCCCGGAATCCCGAATTCCCTGACCCGGCCCCGCTGCCGCACCGGCAGGGTTCCCCGAAGACGCATGCATCGGGTCATCATGACAGCCGCCGTCAGCAGCGTCACCCCTCACGCACCTGTCATGACGGTTGGTGAGCCGGTCCGCCGGGTCAGGCCGGGTCCTGGCGCTCCCCGTCCAGCCGGGCGGCGAGCCGCGCGGTGTCCACGGAGGCACGGTGCAGCACCTCGACGGCCCGCGACTCGGGGTCGTCCACCAGGGCCGCGAGCAGATCGAGGCAGCCCGCGCGCAGCACGTAACGGGCGTGGGCGCGGTCCAGCGCGCCGTCCATCGCGGCGGCGGCAGCGGGCGACCAGCCGGGGACGCCGCCCTCGGCCACCACCGGAACCGCGCCGGAATCCTCGACGGTGCCGTGCCACTGGAGTCCGTAGCCGATGCTGCGCTGGACGAGATAGCCGAGCAGCCGGGCGATCTGCGGCGGGCCGCCGTCGAAGACGTCGCGGACGGCGGGATCCCATTCCAGGAGGCCGTGCAGCAGATGCGCGGTGTCGACCTGCCGGTCGCCGTCCCGGGTGGCACGTCTGCGGGCAGCGGATATCACCGACGCCAGCTCCACGGTGAGCCGGTCGTCCGGATCTTCCTTGGCAGGGCCTTCCCCGCCGCTGCACGCAGTACGGTTTTGCACAGTTCCCACCCCACCAGCCCGAGAAGGGCCGAGCATCCTCGGTGGGAAGCATTTGCGCATCCCACCCTGGTTGGGCTCGCGCCCCGCGCTTCTCATCCTTACGGAGGAGAGGCCGGGAAGGGTACGGGCGGCCGATGTGGCTGACCGGCGCTCCGCAGTGGCCTGCACCTCAGGGAAACTGACGGGCCATCAGCCTTGTGGATTGGCCCGTTTGCGGATACCTTCCGCGGCACCGCCAGGGACAGGCAGAGATGAAGGGGTGATCGCATGGCCGAAGTCACCGCTCAGGCCCGGATCGACGCACCGGCCGCACGGATCTGGGACCGGCTGACCGATTTCGACTCCTACGGCCAGTGGAACGCCACCCATACCGCCTTCCCCAAGGGCGGCCCGCAGCCGCTGGAAGTGGGCGCGGGCTACGAGGAGAACATGAAGCTGATGGGGTTCCCGGCCGAGGTCACCTGGACGGTGCGGGCGCTGGAGCCCGGCCGGCTGCTGGACATCGGCGGGAAGGGCCCGATGGGGGTGCAACTGGTCATGCGGTACGCGCTCACGCCGGACGGCGAGGCGACGACGGTCCGTATCGACGGCGAGTTCACCGGTGCCGCGGTGTCCTTGATGGCGGGCAAACTCAAGGACTCCGCGGGCACCGCGCTGGACCAGTCGCTGCGCAAGCTCGCCGGCCTGGTGAGCTGAGGCCACCGGCCGGCGGCCCCGCGCGCGGCGGCCGGGCGACGGCCGCACACCGCCGTCAGTCCTCTTCCGCGAGGATCAGGTACAGCTCCTTCCGCGCCTTGTTGACCACCGCCATGGCCTTGTCCCGCTGCTCGGGCGTGCCGGTGGCCCAGACCTGGCGGAACGCCTCGATGAGGCCGCCGCCCGCCTTGCGGATCTCGTTCATGGCCTCCCAGTCAACGCCACGACCGGCCTCCTCCCAGGGCGCGTCCGAACCGTTCCCGGCTTCCGTACGGCCGTCATCGGTCAGCGAGAAGAGCTTCTTGCCGCCTTCGCTGGCGCTGGCGATCAGGCCCTCGTCCTCCAGGAGCTGGAGGGTGGGGTAGACCGATCCGGGGCTGGGCTTCCACGCCCCGCCGCTGCGCTCGGCGATCTCCTGGATCATTTCGTAGCCGTGCATCGGGCGGTCCTTGAGGAGCGTCAGGATCGAGGCGCGCACGTCGCCGCGCCGGGCCCGGCCGCGCGGTCCGCCGCGGCCCCGTCCCCCACCGAACGGCCCGCCGCCGAAAGGCGGTCCGAACGGGCCGAAGGCGCGCCGGCCCTCGAACCTCTCGCCGAAGTCACCCCGGCCGCCGCGGCGCCCGGGTCCGCCGTATTCCTGTCCATGGTCATGTCCGTGGGAACGCATGAGGCGTCCTTCCGTTCCGGTGCCGACCAGCCCTATCGCTGATCGGTCGCGATGCCTCAACGATATATCGCTACTGTTCGTTCAGCAATCCCCGCCGGGTCCAATTTCTTGACATTGGCCTTGGCCTGCGGCTTTGCCACCGATCTACGCTCCGCGCATGAGGATTCGTATCGTCGACGCCTTCAGCGCGCGCCCCTTCGCCGGCAACCCCGCAGGAGTCGTTCTCCTGGACGCCGACGCCTTCCCCGACGACCGCTACCTCCAGCAGGTCGCCACCGAGGTCAACCTCTCCGAGACCGCGTTCGCCCATCCGCTGCCCGCCGGCGGCACCGCGGACTGGGCGCTGCGCTGGCTGACCCCCGCCACCGAGGTCAACCTGTGCGGTCACGCGACCCTGGCCACCGCGCACGTCCTGCACACCACCCGAGCGGCCACCGGGACCATCCGCTTCGCCACCCGCAGCGGCGTCCTGACCGCCGCCACGGACGACAGCGGCGCGATCACCATGGACTTCCCGACCGCCCCGCTCACCCCCGTCGACGTACCGGAAGCGGTCGCCACAGGACTGGGCGGCATCGAGATCCTCAGCGCCCACGACACCGGGCCGCAGGTGGGCGACCTCCTGGTCGAGCTGGCCGACGAAGCGGCGGTGCGCGCCCTGGCGCCGGAATTCAGGACGCCGGCCGGGCACGGCGGCCGGGGCCTGATCGCCACCGCGCGCGCCGAGAACCCGGCGGCCGGCTACGACTTCGCCACCCGCTGCTTCTTCCCCGCGGTGGGCATCGGCGAGGATCCCGTGACGGGCAGCGCGCACACCGCGCTCGCGCCGTTCTGGGCACCCCGCATCGGCCGTGCCGCACTCACCGGCCTGCAGGGCGGCGCCCGTACCGGCCTGGTCCGTACCGAACTGCGCGGTGACCGCACGCTGTTGACCGGCTCCGCGGTCACCGTCATCGACGGTGAACTGCTGGTCCGGGGCTGACCCTGCGGGGCGGGCGCCGGCCCCGCACCGGGCGGCGGGCAGGCATCGCGCCCGCCCGCCGCGTCACAACGTCGGCAGCCAGTCCACCCGGCCCGCCAGCAGCGCGTACCCGACGAACGCCACGATGTCGATCAGGGAATGCGCGACGATCAGCGGCCCGACCCGCCGCCAACGCCGGTAGAGCAGCACGAAGATCGCGCCCATCACCATGTTGCCGACGAACCCGCCGATGCCCTGGTAGAGGTGGTACGAACCGCGCAGCACCGCGCTCGCCGCCAGCGCGGGCAGCGGCCCCCAGCCCAACTGCCCCAGCCGCCGCAGCAGATACCCGACAACGATGACCTCCTCCACGACGGCGTTCTGCACCGCCGACGCGATCAGCACGGGCATCTTCCACCACACGTCGGGCAGCGACTCGGGGACCACCGTGAGGTTGAACCCGGCCGCCCGCGCACCCAGGTAGAGCAGCAGGCCGCAGCCGCCCACCGCGGCGCCGAGCGCGGCGCCCCGGCCGAGGTCGAACCCTGGCCTGCGCCGGTCGCAGCCCAGCGCCCGCAGCCCGTCGGCCCGCTCCCGCAGCAGCAGGTGCGCCACCAGGAGGACGGGCACCAGCGCCGTCGCGATGCCGAAGAGCTGCCAGGCGAGATCGAGCCACGGCCGTCCGGGCGCGTGCGAGCCGTTGAGCGTCGCCGCCTGGTCCTTGAGGCCACCGGGCCTGGTCACCGAGCCGATGAAGCTGATCAGCGCGGAGACCGCGCTGGCGCCCAGCGAGAGTGCCAGCACGAGGAGGGTCTCACTCCCCAGCACCCGCCGGGACAGGCCGCCGCCCACCCCTTCACCACGTCCCGCGCCAGGCCCCTTGCCCGGCACGTCCGCATCGGCCAGGGGGCTCGCATCCGACTGCACAAATTCCACCAATTCCACCACTTCCGCAATACCGCCACTGGACCATCAACGCCCCGCTAGGGTCGCCGCAGCAGGTACGAAGATCGCGCGCGACAGGCCGGGGACGGGCGCCATCCACGTGGCGTGTGCTCCTCCCCCTCACATCTCGATCGAGCTCCGAGAGTCAGGAGAGGCGGTACCGCCATGGGACGTCACAGCTTGCCCGACGACTCCGAACCGGTCGGCACGGAGGGCCGCCGCCCCGGTGCCCGCCGCCGTACCGTCGTCATCGCCACGGCCCTCGTCCTCGCCGTCGCCGCCGGCACCGTCGTCGCGCTGCGCAGCGATCTGCTGCCGTTCGGCGCACCGTGCGGCGGCGACGTGGCACGGCTCGACGTGGTCGCCTCCCCCGACATCGCCCCCGCGCTCGACGAAGTGGCCGACAGCGCGCGGGAGAACGAGACGCGTACGGACGGGAAGTGCCTGGACGTCAACGTCACGGCGCGGTCCGGCGCGGAGGTCGCCGACTCGCTCGGGCAGCGCCCCGCCCGATCCGAATTCCAGGTGTGGATACCCGATTCCCGCATCTGGGCCGACCGGGTCGGCGCGGAGAGCGGCACTCCGCTGACCGCCAGCGGAACCGTCGCTTCCTCACCCGTCGCGCTGGGCGCCGTCCCCTCGGCCGCCAGGAAACTCGGCTGGCCGAAGAAGACGTACACCTGGTCGGGGCTGACCGAGACCGCGACCAGCGGTGACGCGCTGCGTCTCGGGGTCGCCGACCCGGCGCGCAGCGCCACCGGACTGCTCGCGCTGGCGCGGATCGACGCCGCGCACGCGAAGGGCAGCGACGGCACCGCCGACCCCAGGACCGCCGCCACCGCCAAGATGCTCTACCAGCGGGTCGCGGACGGTGACGGGCAGGTGCTGGCCACCCTGCCGCGCGACGGATCCGGAGCGGAACTGGGCAATCCGCGCCGCAATCAGGCCCTGCTGCTCTCCGAACAGGCCGCCTTCGCGCACAACACGAGCGCGAACGGCGGCCCTGACCTGGACCTCTTCTACCCCGAAGACGGCACGGCCCGGCTCGACTACCCGTACACCCTCGTCGACGAGGAAGAGCTGACCGCCGACCAGTCACGCGCCGCCAGCCGCTTCATGACACTCCTTGCCGGCGCGGCGGGGCAGCGGGTCCTGCGGGAGCACGGCTTCCGGTCGGGCAACGGCGAGGCCGCCGGGAAGGTGATCCGGACGGCGGGCGGGCGCGCGCCGCAGCCTTACACCGTCGAGCAGGCCGATCCGCCGTCGGTCAAGGAGATCCAGGCGCTGCTGGGAATGTGGACGATCACGGTGCAGAGCGCCCGGATCGCCACGGTCGTGGACGCCTCGGCCTCGATGGCCGGCCAAGTCCCCGGCAGGGGCGGCCAGTCCCGGATGGAACTCGCGAAGAATTCGCTGCTCCAGGCGCTGGCGACGTTCACACCCGAGGACGAGATCGGGCTGTGGAAGTTCGCCACGCTCCTGGACGGCGACAGGGACTACCTGGAGCTGTCCCCCACCGTCCGGCTCGGCGACCCCGGCACGAACGGCGGCACCCACCGCGACGAACTGGCCGCCGCCTTCCGCTCGCTCGCCCCCGTGCCCAACGGCGCCACGGGCCTGTACGACACCACGCTCGCCGCCTACCAGAAGGCCCACGACACGTACGCGGACGGCAAGTTCAACGCCCTGGTCGTCGTCACCGACGGCGCCAACGACGACTCCAGCAGCATCGGCCTCGACGCGCTGGTCACCAGGCTGAAGAAACTCTCGGATCCGCAGCGGCCGGTGCCGCTGATCGCCATCGCGATCGGCCCGGAGGCCGACAAGACGGCCCTGGACCGCATCGTGGCGCCGACCGGCGGCTCGGCACACGAGGTGAGCGACCCCTCCCAGATCCACGAGGTGATCCTCAAGGCCATCATCACGGCGGGCAGCACGGCGCCCGAATAGCCCGCGTGCTCCCCGATGTGCCCGAAGGGACGGCGAAGGAGGCACCTGCGGCTGCCCTCCGGGGCCTGGACGCCACGGCGGCGAGCGGCTTGGATCGGATACTCCAGACCCTTTGGAGGACAAGTGCGTGCCCGTGGACAGCGGCCCGTCCCGCAGAGCCCCGAGCGGAAAGGGTCCTCCGGCAGCGCCCGGCGGCCCCCGGCGCCGGCCCCCCGGCTCGGTACGGAGCGGTTGACGGCCAACTCACTGATGTCACTCCAGCGATCGGTGGGCAACAGCGCCGTATCGCGTCTCGTACGGAGTTCCGGCGCATCGGGCGGTGGCGTGCCGGTGCAGCGGGCAGGGCGGGCCCCCGCACCGGAGCGGCTGGGGGAGTACGCCGATGCCATGGCGGACCCCGACAAGCGCGAGGGCATGTCGGCGCGCCGGTCGGGGGCGCTCACGACGTTCGGGCGACCGCTGCCCGGTCGGGACCAGATGTACGACATGGACGAAACCACCCCGGACTACGAAGAGCACCCCACGCATCCGACGAGCAAGGCTCCGCTGTCCGGTGGGCACTTCCACAACCTCTACGGCCGCGACGGCCAGGGCAGCGTCGCGGTGATGATGGAGAACTACCGCGCCCCGCAGGAGAAGTACACGGCCAGCGAGGCGTTCATCCACCAGTGGTCCCAGGCCGTGGCGCTCTTCGAGAAGACCGTCGGCAAGTCGGACGGGCAGCTCAAGAAGCTGGCCACGAAGGCGCTCCAGGAATCCACCGGACCCGCCGACGTGCCGGACAAGCTCCCGGACAGCATCTTCCGGCAGAACATCTCAGGTGAAGAGGCCAAGGAGGCACTCGGCCGCCTGATGCCCGAGGGCAAGGACGACCTGGAATTCACGGCGGGCGACGCCACCTACGACCAGATCCTCACCACGGTGAACGGCAAGTCCACGAAGAACATCGTCTCCACGTTCAACGAACTCAAGAGGCACGCCGGGGGCAACGGCTCCTTCCGCATCACGGGCGGCGGCCTCAGGCGGGACGCCTCCGGCAACTTCCAACTGCGGTTCGACGTCGGGGAGTAGCCGTCGGCGTCACCCGAGTCTGCCCGGTTGCCCCGGCCCCGGGGCGCCGCCCACGTGCCTGACGAGGGGCGCCCCGAGCGGGCCGCGGTCAGGGGTGCCCGGCCGGGCGGCGCGCCCCCGGAACGGTGCCCTCCGCGACGGGCCAGGCGACCGGCCAGGTGTGCACCGGGTCACCGGTCTGCATCAGTTCACTGTAGCGACGGGTCATCGCGGCCAGCGCCGCGTCCCGCTCAAGACCCTGGTGCACGGCGTGACGGTACGCGGCGACCTGCCAGGAGGCGCCGTTCATCCGACGTGCGCAACGCTGCTCGATGATCCCCAAATAGCGGTCACGGTCGGCGGGTTCGACACCCCACGCATCCAGTCCCGCGGCGGCCAGCGGCAGCAGTTCCTGGCGCACCAGCCGCACCACGGGTATCTCCGCGAGGCCGCCCCGCCCAGGCCGGGGCCAGCGCAGCGTCGCGTCGATGCCGTACCGGCAGGCGGTGTCGAAGTTCTCCGCAGCCGTGGCGAACGGCAGCCGTGTCCACACCGGGCGGGGCTCATCGGCCAGCGCGCGCACCAGGCCGTAGTACAGCGCGGTGTTGGCGATGACGTCGTCGACGGTCGGCCCGGCGGGCAGCACGCGGTTCTCGACCCGAAGATGCGGTACGCCGTCGGCGACCGCGTAGACCGGCCGGTTCCAGCGGTAGACCGTTCCGTTGTGCAGCACCAGTTCCGCCAGGTCCGGAACCTCACCGTCCGCCAGGACGGCCAGCGGCTCCTGCGGTCCGCAGATCGGCAGCAGCGGCGGGAAGTAGCGGACGTTCTCCTCGAAGAGTTCGTACGCGGAGTCGACCCAGCGCTCGCCGAACCAGGTGCGCGGGCGCACCCCTTGGGCCTGGAGTTCGGGCGGCCGGGTGTCGGTGGCCTGCTGGAAGACCGGTGGCCGCGACTCCTGCCACAGCTCGCGGCCGAAGAGGAACGGCGAGTTGGCGCCCACGGCCACCTGCACCGCGGCGATGGCCTGCGCCGCGTTCCAGACGGCGGCGAAGCGGCCAGGCGTCACCTGGAGGTGCAGTTGGACGGAGGTGCAGGCCGCCTCGGGCGCGATCGAAGGCGACCGGGCGACCAGCCGCTCGACACCCTGGATGTCGAGCGCGAAGTCCTCGCCGCGGGCCGCGCGCATCTGGTCGTTGAGCAGGACGTAGCGGTCGATTTCGGAGAGGCTGGCGACCGTGAGATCCGTGGAGTGCAGCGTCGGCAGAATGCCGATCATCACGATGCGGGACGCCACTTCGCCGGCTTTTCGGTCCGCGTAGGCGAGGCCGGTACGGAGTTCCTCCGCGAGGTGGCCGAGTACCTGTCCGTGCAAACGGTGCGGCGCGATGTTCACTTCCAGGTTGCACCGGGCGAGTTCGGTCTGGAAATCCCGGCTGGCGATACGTTCCAGCACTTGCGAGTTCATCATCCTGGGCAGCCCGTCGGCACCGGCAAGATTCAGCTCGATCTCCAGCCCGACCAGATTTTTCGGGCGATCGAACCGTTTCTCCCCCAAGAGCCTCGCAAGCACCTCAAGACACTCGTGAAGCTTTCTTCGATAACGCTCCCGGTCCGCCGGACCGATACCGTCCACAGCGACCTTCTCCCCCATCGAAGGGTCCTTCCTCAAGTGAACGGCCCGCGGCAACGGGCCGCTCGGGGCCGTCCCCGGCACCGCCGGGGCACGCGTCACGGTCGATGATGCCCCGCAACCTGATCAATAACGCCTCAGGGGCGTTCCGTTATCGATAGGCTGGAGCGACAGAGCGCTCTGGCACATTCCCATGGCACAGCACGGCGGCAATCACTCCCGGCATTTCTCTGGTGAGAAACGCCGACGAAATCCGGCCTACCGCACGGAAGAGGAATGGCAAGGCGCCGCGAACGCCCCCCGCACAAAGAGGTGGAAAACATCTCTCCCGCGGGTCCTGATTTCGCCTTGCCGTAAATTCACGAAACGGCTAGCGGAAACACCGATTGAACAAGTGTCGTATAAACTTCGCTGACGAGGCAGAGACTTGGTGCCCAGTGTCGCGTTGCCCGCATCTGCGCCGAGCACAGCGGCCGGCCAGGCTCTGACCCCGCACGCTGACAGCGTCGTCCGCGTTTACCCGCACCACCGTGTCTCCCAAGTGAGAGGCGACCCACCATGCCGCTGCACATCCCTGCCGCACCCCCGCCGGCCCTGCGGAGCGTCCTCGCCGCCCTCGGCTCGCCCACCGCCGTCCGCGAGGCCCGCACCCCCGCGCTGCGCTCCCACCAAGGCCCGCTGAGCGCCGACCAACCGCTCCCCGTCCACGTACTGAAGGGCATCGGCCAGGCCGGCGGCCCGCCGCACACCCGGCTGGCCGGCTGGCGCTTCCTGGTACGCGGCGGCGAGCGTCCGGTCGCAGCCGCCGAGGCCCGGCTCACGGCGGACGGCTGGACGTTCTCGCACTTCTGCAGCGGCCCGTACGTCACCGCGACCGAACAGGCCCTGGTCCAGGCCGAGTCACTCAGCGCCGCGTACCAACCGCGCCTGCTCTCCGTGCCGGAGCTGTACATGGTCACGCTGTGGCTGCACCACGACATCGCGTCCGACGGCACCACAGGACTGCCCGCCGCCGGCGACCTGTTGGTGCCGCTCGCGCCCGCGCCGCCCGGCATCGCCGCTCATCTCCCGCAGCGGGTCGCCGACTTGCTGCCGCGGCTCACCCGCCGCCTCACCCCCGCCCCGCTCCTCGGCCAGGCACCGCTCGGCCCGTCGGCACTCGGCTCCACCGCCTGACCCGGCACGCCGCATCCGCACGCCGAACCTGACACGGCGCACGCCGTCGCACAGCCGAGCGCCCCGCGAGCCCTTCCGGCCGCGGGGCGCTCGGCTGCGCTCACCCGCGCGGACCGGACCGCCGCTATCACCACCAACACCCTTCGGAGGGTGCGCATTTGGGAGCAACCGCCCGCACGGGTGACACGTCCCTATCGAGTGCGTACCACTGCGGCGAAATCCCTGCGGAATTCCGTCCGCGGGGCAACACTGGGACCGAACCGAAGGAAACGGGGGAAGCGGCCATGACGACTTCATCGAGCCGCACAACAACATTCACCACACCGCAGCGAAAGACAACATCCATGTGTCAGCACCAGCCGCCCTGCCCGTCAGCCGAATCCACCGACCGGGAAGCCGCGCATCCGGTGGCCCATCACCCGGAACAGGGGTGGAGCCTGCTGTGCAACGGCGTCCTCCTCTTCGAGGACACCGGTGAGCTTCTGCCGGACGGGCAGGTCATCGCGCCGCACCGGCCGATCGGCGGATCGCGGCTCGCCACCACCGTCTGACGCGGCACCCACGGAAACAACGGGGCCCCCGGCAGAACTGCCGAGGGCCCTTCTTGCTGCGCCGGTACGTCAGCTGTCGTAATCCTCCATCGGCGGGCAGGAGCAGACGAGGTTGCGGTCACCGAAGGCGCCGTCGATGCGGCGCACCGGCGGCCAGTACTTCTCCGCCGCCACGACGCCGGCCGGGAAGACGGCCTCCTCGCGGGTGTAGCCGTGGGTCCAGTCGCCGCCCAGCGCGCTCGCCGTGTGCGGGGCGTTGCGCAGCGGGTTGTCGTCCTTGTCCCACTCGCCCGAGCCGACCTTCTCGATCTCCGCGCGGATCGCGATCATCGCGTCGCAGAACCGGTCGAGCTCGCCGAGGTCCTCGCTCTCGGTCGGCTCGATCATCAGCGTGCCGGCCACCGGGAAGGACATCGTCGGCGCGTGGAAGCCGTAGTCGATGAGCCGCTTGGCGACGTCGTCGATGCTCACACCGGTCGCCTTCGTCAGCGGCCGGACGTCGATGATGCACTCGTGCGCGACCAGCCCGCCGGGACCGGTGTAGAGCACCGGGTAGTGCGGCTCCAGACGCTTGGCGATGTAGTTGGCGCCGAGCACCGCGACCTGGGTGGCGCGCTTGAGGCCCTCACCGCCCATCAGCCGGACGTACGCCCAGGAGATCGGCAGGATCCCGGCCGAGCCCCAGGGAGCGGCGGAGATCGGGCCGATACCGGTCTCCGGGCCCGCGGTGGGCTGCAACGGGTGGTTGGGCAGGTACGGCGCGAGGTGGGCGCGGACGCCGACCGGGCCGACGCCGGGGCCACCGCCGCCGTGCGGGATGCAGAAGGTCTTGTGCAGGTTCAGGTGCGAGACATCGCCGCCGAACGTGCCCGGCTCGGCGAGCCCGACCAGCGCGTTCAGGTTCGCGCCGTCCACGTACACCTGGCCGCCCGCTTCGTGCACGGCCGCGCAGATCTGGGTGATGTGCTCCTCGAACACACCGTGCGTGGACGGGTAGGTGACCATCAGGACGGCCAGCTCGTCGCGGTGCTTCTCGATCTTGGCGTGCAGGTCGCCGGTGTCGACCTCACCGTCATCGCCTGTCTTGACGACGACGACCTTCATCCCGGCCATCACGGCGCTGGCGGCGTTGGTGCCGTGCGCGGACGACGGGATCAGGCAGACGGTGCGCTGCTCGTCGCCGTTGGCCCGGTGGTACGCCCGCACGGCCAGCAGACCGGCGAGTTCGCCCTGCGAGCCGGCGTTGGGCTGGATGGACACCTTGTCGTAGCCGGTGACCGTGGCCAGCCGCTCCTCCAGCTCCTGGATCAGCGTGAGGTAGCCCTGCGCCTGGCCGGCCGGTGCGAACGGGTGCAGCTGGCCGAACTCGGGCCAGGTGACCGGCTCCATCTCCGTGGTGGCGTTCAGCTTCATCGTGCAGGAGCCGAGCGGGATCATGCCGCGGTCCAGCGCGTAGTCCTTGTCCGAGAGTCGGCGCAGGTAGCGCAGCATCGCGGTCTCGGAACGGTGCTGGTGGAAGACCGGGTGGCTGAGGTACCCGCTGGTCCGCCGCAGCTCTTCGGGCAGCGCATCGGCCGCAGCCGCGTCCAGCCGCTCGACGTCGCCCTGGACGCCGAAGGCACCCCAGACACCGGCCAGCTGCGCACGGCCAGTGGTCTCGTCACAGGCGATACCGACGAGATCGGCGTCGACCAGGCGGAGGTTGACGCCGGCCTCACGGGCCGCGGCCACGACCTCGGCGGCCCGGCCGGGAACCCGTGCGGTGAGGGTGTCGAAGTACGTGTCGTGCACGAGCTCCACGCCGCCGGCCTTCAGACCGTCGGCCAGGATCGTGGCATAGCGGTGGGTGCGCCGTGCGATGTCCGCCAGCCCGTCAGGCCCGTGGTAGACGGCGTACATGCCCGCCATGACGGCCAGCAGCACCTGCGCGGTGCAGATGTTGCTGGTGGCCTTCTCGCGACGGATGTGCTGCTCGCGGGTCTGCAGCGCCAGGCGGTAGCCCTTGTTGCCATCGGCGTCGACGGACACTCCCACCAGCCGCCCCGGCAGGCTGCGGGCGAACTTCTCCCGTACGGCCATGAACCCGGCGTGCGGCCCGCCGAAGCCCATCGGGACGCCGAAGCGCTGGGTGGTGCCGACCGCGATGTCCGCGCCCAGCTCTCCGGGCGAGGTGAGCAGCGTCAGGGCCAGCAGGTCGGCGGCGACGGTGACGACCGCGCCCAACTCCTGCGCCTGCGCGATGACGGCACGCGGGTCACGGACCGTCCCGGAGGCACCCGGATACTGCAGCAGCAGGCCGAAGACGCCACGCTCGGCGATCTCGGCGGGGATGCCGTCGCTCAGGTCGGCGACGACGACCTCGGCACCGGTCGGCTCGGCGCGGGTCCGGATGACGGCGATGGTCTGCGGCAGGCAGTCCGCGTCGACCAGGAAGACGCCCTGCTTGACCTTGCCGACGCGGCGGGACAGCGCCATGGCCTCGGCCGCGGCTGTCCCCTCGTCCAGGAGGGAGGCTCCGGAGGTCGGCAGCCCGGTCAGGTCGGCGACCATGGTCTGGAAGTTGAGCAGCGCCTCCAGGCGGCCCTGCGAGATCTCCGGCTGGTAGGGCGTGTACGCCGTGTACCAGGCGGGGTTCTCCATCACGTTGCGCAGGATCACCGGCGGGGTGAACGTGCCGTAGTAGCCGAGGCCGATCATCGGGGAGAGAATCTTGTTGCGGTCGGCGAGACCGCGCAGTTCCGCCAGGACCTCCGCCTCGGAGCGGCCCTGCGGCAGGTCCAGCGCCTCCGCGCTCTTGATCACGTCGGGCACGGCGGCTGCGGTCAGCTCGTCCAGCGAGCCGAACCCGACCTGCGCGAGCATCTTGGCCTGCGACGCGTCGTCGGGGCCGATGTGCCGCTGCTCGAAGGGCGTACCGCGCTCCAGCTCGGTCAAGGAGATGCGTGTGGTGGTCATCTGCGGGGGCCTCCTGGTCTCAGCGACCTACGAGGGGCACCACGGCACTGGTGCCCGGACGGCCTCCCCCTCTGTCATCTCAACCTGAGAGCTTCACCGGCCCACGCCCGCGGACCGGCTTTCACCGTCGGTGAGGAGGGGTTCCGCGCTGCATCGCCCGTGGCCCGCCCTGCTTTCCAGAGTGACCTCGTCCATGCGGTACGTGTGCCTGAGAGATTCCGGGGAGGATTTGCTCCTTCGGCGCCCCCGCCGCGAACGGCAAAGGACTCTCCCGCATGGGGTCTGCGGCCATTTGCCAGCCTACCAGCGCGCCATCCGAGAGATCCTTCGAGTGGCCGAGGCATGAAATGTGCCGTTTGGTAGTTGTCACAAGGCAGTTGCGACCAGTTGGAGGGGCCGTGCAAACCGATATCGATCCCCGGAGCCTGATCGGCCGCAAGGCATTCGACCGCCACGGAGCCAAAATCGGCACCGTGGACGAGGTGTATCTCGACGACGCGACCGGAGAGCCGGAATGGGCCGCGGTACGCACGGGTCTCTTCAGCCGCGACGCCTTCGTCCCCCTGGAACCCAGCAAAGTGGTCGACGAGGGACTGCACATCCCGTACGACCGCAAGCTGATCAAGGACGCCCCCGACTTCGGAGTCGGCCGGCACCTCTCCCCCGAACAGGAACTCCAGCTCTACCACCACTACCGGCTGGATATCTCCTCCCCTCCGGACTCCGCACCCGCCGACCAGGACTTCGGACGGGTGGCCGGAACGGACGACTGAGGCGCGGGCCCGCCGCCCGCCCCCGGGGACACCACGGGCCCCACCCCGGCACCCGGCGGCGGCTGCGCGGCCGGATCCCCGCCCACCAGCGGCAACGGCTCCCCGGGCCGCAGCGCCTGATCGTCAACGGCGAACGTCCGCACCCTCCCGGGCGCCGACCAGGGCTGCTCGAACCGTACGGTCACCCGCCCCACACCGCTGCCCTGCACCCACCCCGCGCCGAACTCCTCGTGAACCACATCGAGCCCGGGGTGCCAGACGCGTGGCCGCACCTCCTCCGCCGGCTCCGGCTCGCCCTGCCCCGCCGCCTCCACCGCAGGCGCCGCCTGGGCCGCCAGAGCCGCTTCCGCGGCTTCCCGCTCCGTCGCCGCCTGGGCGAACAGGTCCTCCTGCGTGAAGTCGGCCAAGCCGCTCACCCCCACACCGAGCAGTCGCACCCCTCCCGTGGTGTCGACGGTCTCCAGCAGCCGGGTGGCGGCCTCGCGGACCACCGACGGATCGTCCGTCGGCCCGCGCAGCGTCTCCGACCGGGTCAGCGTCGAGAAGTCGTAGTTCCGCACCTTGATGACCACCGTGCGCCCGGAGCGGCCGGCCGCCCGCAGCCGCTGCACGCAACGGTCGGCCAGCCGCAGCAGCTCCGACCGCACCCGCGTCCGGTCGGTCAGATCGACGTCGAAGGTGTCCTCCACCGACACCGACTTCGCGTCACGCTCGGCCACCACCGGACGGTCGTCCCGGCCCAGCGCCATGGCGTACAGCCCCGCGCCGTGCGCCCGCCCCAGAAGCCGCACCAGCTCCGCCTCACCCGCCTCCGCGGTCTCGGCCACCGTCGCGATGCCGGCCCTGCGCAACGCCTCCGCGGTCGCCGGACCGACCCCGGGCAGCGTGCGCACCGGCATCGGCCCCAGCAACTCCCGCTCGGTGCCCGGCTCGATCACCACCAGGCCGTCCGGTTTGGCCGCCTCCGACGCGATCTTGGCCAGCATCTTGGCGCCCGCCAGCCCCACCGAACCGGTCAGGCCCGTGACGGCCCTGATGTCCCGCCGCAGCTGCTCCCCCACAGCACGGACGGCCGCCGTCTCGGCGGCGACGCCACCGGCCTCCAGATCGACGAACGCCTCGTCCAGGCTCAGCGGCTCGACCAACGGCGACAGATCGTGCAGCAGCTCCATCACCAAGCCACTCACTTGGCGGTAGACCGTGAAGCGCGGACTCAAGTAAGCGGCGTTGGGGCACAGCCGACGCGCCTGAGCGGTCGGCATCGCGGACCGCACCCCGAAGACCCGCGCCTCGTACGACGCGGTGGACACGACCCCACGCGGCCCGACCCCGCCGACGATCACGGGCTTCCCGCGCAGACTCGGCTTGGCCGCCTGCTCGGCGGCTGCGAAGAACGCATCCATGTCGAGATGCAGAATCGTCGGCGCTGGTCTCACAAGACCGATGCTGCCGCATACCACTGACAATCGGCCCCGAGCCGAGCCGCGCACCCCGCGGGACCTGGCCCGCGGATCCGTCCGCCGGGGTCAGCCGGCGCGGTTGCGCCGCCGGGCCAGCTCGTCGTGCGGGTTCTGCCCGATCAGGGTCTCGCCGGTGTCCACCCGCTCGCCGTGCAGCTGTGACAGCGTGCTCTCCACGTCCCGCCACACCACGCCGATGGCGATACCGAACACGCCCTGCCCGCCCTGGAGCAGGTCCACGACCTGGTCGGGCGAGGTGCACTCGTAGACGGTCGCGCCGTCGCTCATCAGCGTCATCCGCGTCAGATCGGCCAGCCCGCGCGAGCGCAGGTGCTGAACCGCGGTGCGGATGTTCTGCAACGAGACACCGGTGTCGAGCAGCCGCTTCACAATCTTCAGGACGACGACGTCGCGGAAGCTGTAGAGCCGTTGGGTACCGGAGCCGTAAGCGGGGCGGACGCTCGGCTCGACCAGGCCGGTACGCGCCCAGTAGTCGAGCTGCCGATAGGTGATGCCGGCTGCGGCGCACGCGGTCGGGCCGCGGTAGCCGATGGTCTCCGCCTCGCGGTCCCCCGACACCGCCGCGGTCTGTACCGGGGTGCGGTTCGCCGTCACATTCGAATGGAGCGGCAACGCCCCTTCCGCCGCCGTACCGTCGCCGGTGATTGCCACGCCGCCCTCCGTCCTCCACGTCCCGGACGGGACCTGCATATCGACGGTATGCAGTCACTCGGGGTGCGTCAACGATCGCCGCGCTCGCCACGCCGAGTGATAATCACCCCACGAGTGGTTTCCCGTGACTCCGGACGGGGAACGCGTAGCAGGTTGGCCGAAAGAGAACGGCCGTGGCCGAATTCTCCGGCCCGGCCGCTGTCACTGACTGTTGGTGCCGAAGTCCTCGGGCGAAATCTGGTCGAGGAACTCGCGGAACTTCTCCACCTCGTCCTCCTGCTCGTCCGGGATCGCGATGCCCGCGTCGTCCAGCACACCGTCGGTGCCAAAGATCGGCGTACCGGTGCGCAGCGCCAGCGCTATCGCGTCGGACGGACGGGCACTGACCTCCACACCACTGGCGAAGACCAGTTCGGCATAGAACACCCCCTCGCGCAGATCCGTGATGCGGACCTGCGTCAGCTCCTGGCCCACCGCCTCCAGCACGTCCTTGAAAAGGTCATGCGTCAGCGGCCTGGCAGGAACCATGCCCTGCTGGGCGAAAGCAATGGCGGTGGCCTCCCCCGGCCCGATCCAAATGGGCAAGTAGCGGTCGCCTCCCACCTCCCGTAGCAGCACGATCGGTTGGCTGGAAGGCATTTCCACCCGGACACCCACGACGTCGAGCTCGTTCACACAGCAACCCTAGGACGTGCCCGGCAGGTTTGGGTAGTCGGGCACTCTTTTGCTCATTGGAGATGGAGCCGGAGCGCGGCCTGGACCAGTGCCGCGTGCAGCCGTACGGACAGCGTCGCCAGCTCCCTCGCGGTGGCCTCCGCATGCGCCCTGGTCTGCGGATTACGATGCCGCCGCAGGGGTGCGACGACCTGTTCCACCAGGCCGGCCTCGCGTTCGGCAGCCGCCTTCACGGCCCGCAGATGGCGCGGCTCCAATCCGAAACGGCCGAGATCCGCCACCAGTTTGGCCACGGTGACCGCCTCGACGTCGTAACCGCCGTCCGCATCGGGCACGATCAGCCCGTACGCCTCCCAGTCGGTCAGCGCGGCCTCGTCGACCTCGGCGGCAGCCAGCAGCTCCGCGCGGCCGATACGGACCGCCGTAGGACGCTCCTCATCGGGCCCGTGCACCCCCTCCACCAGATCCCGGGACGGGGTGGCCGGAGCCGGGAGCTGGACCTGCTCACCGCGCTCCAGGGCGTCCAGATGCTCCCGGATGACCTTCAGCGGCAGATAGTGGTCCCGCTGCATGCGCAGGATGCTCGCCAGCCGCTGGACGTCCTGAGCGGTGAATTTGCGGTACCCGGACGGTGTACGCGTCGGCTCGACGAGTCCCTCGGCCTCCAAGAAACGGATCTTGGAGATCGTGACCTCGGGAAACTCCTCGCGCAGCTTGGTGAGCACCGCACCGATGCTCACCGGCTTGCCGTCCGAAGAGGCGGTGCCGGACGTACCGGCACCGCCTGTCGGTGTATGGCGCATATACCTTCCCCGGCCGGTCAGATACCGGCGCCTCGCTGGCTCGCGTAGAAGACCAGGCGGTACTTGCCGATCTGCACCTCGTCGCCGTTGGCAAGGGCGACAGAGTCGATCCGCTCACGGTTGACGTAGGTGCCGTTGAGGCTGCCGACGTCGGAGACCGTGAAGACACCGTCCTGACCGCGACGGAACTCCACATGGCGGCGGGAGACCGTCACATCGTCGAGGAAGATGTCGCCCTGCGGGTGCCGGCCCGCCGTGGTCAGCTCGCCGTCCAGGAGGAACCTGCTGCCGGAGTTCGGCCCCCGGCGCACGACCAGCAGCGCCGAGCCCAACGGCAGGGCGTCCACGGCCGCCTGCGCCTCGGGGGACAACGACGGGGTCAGGGTCTGGCCCGTCGCCTCCGCGTCGTACGCCTCAAGGCCCGAGATGGAGATGGTCGATGTCGTCTCGGATGCGCGCTCGGGCCTGGCCCCCGCGCGCAGCGGCGCACCGCAGTTGGAACAGAACCGGCTCGCCTCGGCGTTCCGGTGACCGCACCTCGTACAAACCGGCAAGGCCGACCCTCCATCCGTGCCCGACGTCGACGGATCCTGGGAACCTATGCGGCCGGGACCGGAAGGGTCAACAGAACCCGCGCCGTGGCCTCCGGAAACACCACCGGTCGGACCCGCGACCTCGTCGCGGAAGAGCGGACGGTCCTCGCCGGAACCGCTCTCGTCGGACTGGCGCGGAGCGCGGTGCCGCGCCGAGCCGCTGCCGCCCTCCTGTCGTGCGCTCTTGCCGAACAGCTTTGCAAACAACTTCACGGGCGATTCCCCTTGAACGAAACAGACCCGCCCGTGGGGCAGGACGAACCCTCGATGCACACACCGGCCGATCCGGACATCCTGTGAACGTCCGTGGCCTTCAGACAGTTTCCACCACGCACCACATACACGGTGCGTCGACCCCCCGCTACCTCATGCCCTCCCCGGGCTCTCCCCATACGCGTCTCTCTCACTGCGATGACGACCGAGCGTAGTCAGGCCGCTTCGCCTCTCGCAAGGCGTCCACAATGATCTTCCCCACTCGGGTCACATCCACCGTGGCCTGCTCCTTTTCCAGCGTCTGCACCACACCGCCAGGGATGTTGAGCGCCGGCTCCAGGTCCTGCGGCTTGCCGATGACCTTGAACCGGTACGGCTGCGTGACCCGCTTGCCGTCGATCTGCACCCCGCCCCTGACATCCGAAAGAGCGGTGCTCGCGACCACCCGTACGTCATTCACCTGGATCGCCTCGGCACCGGCCGCACGCAACTCCTGGATGGTGTCCAGCAACTTGTCCGCCTCCACGGAGTGCGTCGGGTCGTCGATGGTCAGATTGATGCCGGGCCCCTGGGCCGCGACGGTCCCGGCCAGCACGCCCAGCTGCTGTTCCTTCTCCACGGTCTGCTTACGGGCCTCCTCGGCCTGGTTCGAGCTGTTCTCCAACTCGGTCTTCTGTCCCTCCAGGCGCCGCTGTTCGTCCGTCAACCGCTGCGAGCGATTGTCCAGTTCATCCAGGATCCGCACCAGGTCCTCCTGGCGGGCACCCCGCAGCGCACTGCTGTCACTCGTGGAACGTACCTGAATCGCCAGGCCGAGGCCGAGAATGAACAGGAGTACCGCAACGATCAGTTGAGCGCGGGTCAGCCGCGGCGGCCACAGGCTGGCACGCAGCCGCTGCCGACCGGTCTGCGGCCCGTCCGGAGCCTTACCTTCCTCTTCCGTGTCCTCCGGGGCCTGCGACGATGACGGAACGGAGGACGCCGTCACGTCCTCGCCGGGCGCCGGGGCAGCCGGTCCACCACCGCCGTCCCCGTCCTCCGCACCGGCCCGCTGCGGGGCGTCACGGCTCTCCGGAGGCATCGGCCGCCGGTCCGCCGCACCGCGCGCCGGTTCCGCGTCCGCCGCCCGCTCACGTCCGGGCGCGTCACCGGGCTGAGGGCTCTCGCCGGGCTCCTGCGCCCGCTCCGGCTCCGGGGTCTCGTCGGTAGCCATCCGCCTCACGCCCTGAAGACGTGCCGGCGGATCGCGGCAGCGTTAGAGAAGATCCGGATTCCCAGCACCACGACGACGCCGGTGGAGAGTTGGGCGCCGACGCCGAGCTTGTCACCGAGGAACACGATCAGCGCGGCCACCACGACGTTCGACAGGAAGGAGACGACGAAGACCTTGTCGTCGAAGATGCCGTCGAGCATCGCGCGCAGACCACCGAACACGGCGTCCAGCGCCGCGACGACAGCGATCGGAAGGTAGGGCTCGACCACCGTCGGCACCACGGGTCGGACCACGAGCCCGACCACGACTCCCACGATGAGGCCCAGTACGGCGATCACGATGTGCCCTTCCCTGTGTCGGCGCCGTCCGCCTTCGCGGCACCGGCCTGCGGCTGTGCTGTACGTACGATCAAACTGGGCGCGGGCGGCAGCTTGACCTCACTCTCGGCCGAAATCCTGGTGCGCACGCCGTAGTTCTCCTGCAACACGTGCAGATACCGGCCGTCGGCGCTGTCCTGGAACGCGGTGCTGAGCCGCTGCCCGTCCCCCACCGCCAGCACCGTATAGGGCGGCACCAGTGGCTTGTTGTCGACCAGTATGGCGTCTCCTGCGGCTCTGATCGCCGAGAGTGACGTAAGCCGCTGCCCGTTGACGGAAATCGCCTCGGCACCGGACCCCCACAGGCCGTTGACCACCCGCTGCATGTCCCGGTCGCGCACCCGCCCGGTGTCGGTGAAACCACTGCTCTCCCGAGGACCGCCGCCACTGGACGCCGCTTCCTTGGCGTCGTCCACGACCAGCTTCACCCCGGGTCCTGTGACCTGCGTCGATCCGGCCAGCAACGCCAGCAGCTCGGCCTTGTCACCGCCGTGTCTGCGCAGCGCCTCACGCTGCATCGCATCGACGGAATCCCGCAGCGCGTCCACCCGCTCCTGCTGCTCGTCGGCCTCGCCGGTGCCCTTCTGGATGCGGTGGACGAGTTCCTCGTGCTCCTTGGCCAGCGTCGGTGCCGACACCCGCGCCTGCGCGGCACCGACCGTCACCACCACCGCCGCGAGCACCAGCCCCGCCGCAAGGCCCAACTTCGCCCGCAGCGTGCGGGGCAGGCCGCGCACACCGGCTGCGGACTTGCGCGCGGCGACCTCCGCGTAGCCGTCGTCGAGGCTGTGATCCATCACGTTGGTCAGCAGCGACATGGACGCATCGGGGCGCGCAGCCGGCTTCTTGGTGGTGCTCCGATCGGGGCGCTGCTGCGACATGCCGCACATCGTCGCACGTCGCCCGCACGGTCTCCCAATGGCCCCACCGGCATGCCGAGTCCGGCACGCCGGTGGGGTCAGGCCTCAGCGTCCGGCGCCGTCGACCACCGCCGACCACTCGTCCAGCAGCTGCTGAGCCGAGGCATCGTCCGGCCCCTCGGCCCACAGATGCGTGACCGCCTCGGCGGGGTCGGGCAGCACCAGCACCCAGCGGCCGTCCGACTCGACGACCCGCACCCCGTCCGTGGTGTCGACGGACCGGTCACCCGCCGCCTCCACCACGTGTCGCATGACCAGGCCCTTGACCGCCCACGGCGTCGCCAGATCACGACGCTGGACGTGCGCACGCGGAATCCGCGCATCGATCTGGCTCAGCGTGAGCTGCGTACGGGCCACCAGACCGATCAGCCGCACAAACGCCGCCGAACCGTCGAAGACGCTGCTGAACTCCGGAATGATGAAGCCGCCCCGGCCGTCCCCGCCGAAGACGGTGCCGTCCTCACGGCCCACCCGCGTCAGATCGTCAGGCGACGTCGTCGTCCACTCGACCTGGGTGCCGTGGTACGCGGCGACCTGTTCGGCGATCCGCGTCGTGGTCACCGGCAACGCCACACGGCCACTGCGCCGTTCCGCGGCGATCAGATCGAGCATCACCAGCAGCGCACGGTCGTCCTCGATGATCCGGCCACGCTCGTCCACCAAGGACAGCCGCTCACCGACGGGATCGAAGCGCACGCCGAACGCGGCCCGCGCCGACGCCACGATCTCCCCGAGGCGGACGAGCCCCTTGCGCCGGGTGTCGGCCGTCTCGGTCGGCCGCGACTCGTCCAGACCGGGATTGATGGTGAGGGAGTCCACCCCGAGCCGGCCCAGCAAGCTGGGCAGCACCAGCCCGGCGCTGCCGTTCGACGCGTCGACGACGACCTTCAGCCCGGAATCGGCGATGCCCGTGGTGTCCACGGCCCGCAGCAGGGATCCCGTGTACGAGTCGAAGACGCTGGACGGGAACCGCAGATCACCGATCTCACCCGGGAAGGCGCGACGGTACTCCTGGCGGGCGTAGACGCGGTCGAGCTTGCGCTGGCTCGCCTGCGAAAGGTCGGCGCCACGCTCGTCGAAGAACATGATGTCGACGGAGTCCGGTACCCCGGGCGTCGTCCGCACCATGATCCCGCCCGCGCTGCCGCGAGCCGTCTGCTGCCGCGCCACCGGCAGCGGCACATTCTCCAGGTCCCGCACGTCTATGGCACTGGCCTGGAGGGCGGAGATCACCGCGCGTTTCAGCGCCCGCGCGCCACGGGAATGGTCGCGTGCGGTGGTGACCGTGGTGCCCTTCTTCAGCGTCGTGGCATACGCCCCCGCAAGCCGCACGGCGAGTTCGGGCGTGATCTCGACGTTGAGGATGCCGGAAACCCCGCGGGCACCGAAGAGATGCGCCTGCCCCTTGGATTCCCAGATCACCGAGGTGTTGACGAAAGCGCCGGCCTCAATGGTCTTGAACGGATAGACCCGCACATTGCCCTGGACGATCGATTCCTCGCCGACGAGACACTCATCGCCGATCACCGCACCGTCCTCGATCCGGGCGGCCCGCATGATGTCGGTGTTCTTCCCGATCACACACCCACGCAGATTGGTGTGCCGACCGATGTAAACGTTGTCGTGGACAACGGCCTTGTGCAGGAAGGCACCGCTCTTGACGACGACGTTGGAGCCGATGATCGTGTGCTCGCGGATCTCGACGTCCGCCTCGACCTTCGCGTAGTCACCGATGTAAAGCGGCCCTCTCAGGACCGCGTCGGGATGGACCTCGGCGCCTTCCGCGATCCATACCCCTGGGGAGATCTCGAAGCCGTCGAGATCGACATCGACCTTGCCCTCCAGGACATCGGCCTGCGCCTTCACATAACTCTCGTGGGTACCGACGTCCTCCCAGTAGCCTTCGGCGACATAGCCGTAGATCGGCTTGCCTTCCTTCATCAGCTGCGGGAAGACGTCGCCCGACCAGTCCACGGAAACATCGGGCTGCACGTAGTCGAAGACCTCGGGCTCCATGACGTAGATGCCCGTGTTGACGGTGTCCGAGAACACCTGGCCCCAGGTGGGCTTTTCCAGGAAGCGTTCGACCTTGCCCGCTTCATCGACGATGGTGATGCCGAACTCCAGCGGATTGGGCACCCTCGTCAGACAAACGGTGACGAGGGCGCCCTTCTCCTTGTGGAACCGGATCAGGTCGGTCAGGTCGAAGTCGGTGAGCGCGTCCCCGGAAATGACGAGGAAAGCGTCATCCCGGAGGGCTTCCTCCGCATTCTTCACGCTACCTGCGGTGCCCAGAGGTTTTTCCTCATTGGCGTAGGTGAGCTCCATTCCGAGCTCTTCCCCGTCGCCGAAGTAGTTCCGGACGAGCGAGGCAAGGAATTGCACAGTCACGACGGTCTCATTGAGACCATGCCGTTTCAGCAGCCTCAGCACATGCTCCATGATCGGCCTATTGGCCACCGGGAGCAGCGGTTTGGGCATGCTGGACGTCATGGGGCGAAGGCGTGTGCCTTCACCGCCGGCCATCACAACGGCCTTCATGTCGGAAGCGTCCTCCTCTAAGAGACGACGGTCTTGCCGACTTCACCCGTCCAGATCGCCCACTGTTCTCACGCACGGGCACCGGGTAGTACGGGTTTTGCCTGTTCGGCGAGCTCAGTCGGCTGTGGTGTCCGCCCTGATGATCCGGCGGACCTGAACCACGTAGAGGATTCCTGCCCACCAGTACAGCGCCGTACCCCATCCGGCGAACGCCCATCCGAAAATAGCAGCGAGAGTCTGGAGCCAGCCACTTCCCACACTCAAGAGGAGCAACGGGAAGGCGTACATGAGGTTGAACGTGGCCGCCTTGCCCAGGAAGTTCACCTGCGGCGGACCGTAACCGTGCCGGCCCAGGAATCCGACGGCGATCAACAGCATGAGTTCACGCGCGAGCAGCGCCGCGGTGAGCCACCACGGAAGGATCTCCCGCCAGGTGAGCCCCACCAGGGTCGACAGAATGTACAGTCGGTCGGCGGCCGGGTCGAGGATGCGCCCCAGGCTGCTGATCTGGTTCCAGCGGCGGGCGAGCTTTCCGTCCAGGTAGTCGCTGACGCCGCTCAGGGCGAGCACCAGCAACGCCCAGCGGTTGGCCGACTCGGGCCCGCCGAATTCCGGCCAGAGAATCAACCACAGGAACACCGGCACACCGACCAGGCGCGCCATGCTCAGAATGTTCGGGATGGTGAGGACGCGATCCGTCTGGACCCGCGTCTCCTGGACCTCCACGCGGGGGCCTCCTGTGGGAAATGTGCCAATGATGCCCCCTGACCTTACCTGCACGGCCGGCGGCTCCGTACCGTGGGTCCGGTCCGAACTCTTCCGGGAACGCAAAAAAGCTCCGGTCCCTGAACCAAAAGGTCCAGGAACCGGAGCTGAAAAATTGTTCGGCGGCGTCCTACTCTCCCACAGAGTCCCCTCTGCAGTACCATCGGCGCTGA
>NZ_JBICVO010000010.1:0-260099 GCF_043199105.1 Streptomyces sp. NPDC048644 | reverse complement strand
GGATGCGGGTGCGGACGCGGACGCGGACGCGGGTGCGGATGAGGGGGCGGGGGTTGGGGTGAGGTAGGGGGCGGTACGGGGTGGGGGCGGGGGGGGGGGGGGGGGGGGGGGGGGGGGGGGGGGGGGGGGGGGGGGGGGGGGGGGGGGGGGGGGGGGGGGGGGCTTGGGGGGGGGGGGGGGGGGGGGGTGGGGGGGGGGGGCCGGGGGGGGGGGGGGGGGGGGGGGGGGGGGGGGGGGGGGGGGGGGGGGGGGGGGGGGGGTCGGGGGGGGGGGCCCCTCCCTCCCCCTCCCCCCGCCCCACCCCCTCAGCTGATCACCAGCGGCTCGCCGCCTCAGACCTTCAGATACCGCAGCGCGAAGTCGAGCTCCAGGCGGACCTGCTTGATGCGCTCCTCCACGACGAGGGAGCCGTGCCCGGCGTCGTAGCGGTACACCTCGTGCGGGTGGCTGCGCTGTTCCAGCCGCTCGACGTAGTTCTCCACCTGCCGAATCGGGCACCTCGGGTCGTTGACACCGGCGGAGATGTAGACCGGCGCCCGTACCGCGTCCACGTACGTCAGCGGCGACGACGCCTCGAAACGCTCCGGCACCTCTTCCGGAGTGCCGCCCAGCAGCGTCCGGTCCATCGCCTTGAGCGCTTCCATCTCGTCGTTGTACGCCGTCACGTAGTCCGCCACCGGCACCGCGGCCAGGCCCAGTGCCCATGCCTCGGGCTGTGCGCCGAGACCCAGCAGCGTCAGGTAACCGCCCCACGAACCGCCGGCCAGCACCAGCCGCTCCGGGTCTGCCAGGCCCGAGGCCACGGCCCACTCGCGCACCGCGGCGATGTCCTCCAGCTCGATCAGGCCGATGCGATGCTTGAGCGCGTCCGTCCAGGCACGGCCGTAGCCCGTCGAGCCGCGGTAGTTGACCCGGACGACCGCGAATCCGTGGTCCACCCAGGCCGCCGGTGACGAGGCGAACGCATCGCTGTCATGCCAGGTCGGGCCACCGTGGATGTCGAACACCGTCGGGAAAGGACCCTCGCCGGCCGGCCGCTGCACCAGCGCGTGGATACGGCCGCCGGGGCCCTCCACCCAGGTGTCCGTCACCGGCACCGACTCGGGTGCCTTCATCCCGGGCGGATCGAGCACGACCTTCCCGCTCGTCGAGCGGACCTCCGGCGGCTGAGCCGCCGACGACCACAGGAACTCCACGGCCCCGTCCGGCCTGGCCGTCGCGCCGGACACCGTTCCCGTCGGCGTCTCGACCCGCGTCAACGGCCCCTCAGCGCCTTCTTCGCCCGCACCGGACGCGGCAGCGGCACCGGATACGGCAGCGACACCGGATGCGGGTGCCTTCCCGGCCACACCGGAAGCGGTCAGGCCGTATCGCCACAGCTCACTGCGCGCCTGGTACTCGTGCTCGATCAGCAGCGCCGAACCGTCCGGGTACCAGTCGGCCCCGACATCACCGGGCAGATCGATCGCCAGAGCGGTTTCCACCCCGGTCAGCGGATCCCAGATCATCGGCTCCCAGCGGCCCCGCCGCTGATGCCCGACCAGCAGCCTGGCATCGCCGTCGACCGGCGCGAACCCCATCACCGACAGGCCAAGCTCCTCGGTGCCGCCCTTGGTGTCGTCCAGCTCGGCGACCGTCGAACCGTCCGGTCGCACGACACGGATCGCGGAGTGCATCGCATCGCCGTGCTCGGTGTGCTCGATCGCGATGAGCGAGCCGTCGTGCGAGAGGTCACCGACACCAGCCGATTCGTGGTGACGGTAGATCTCCAGCGGCGGCTCCCCGGGCCGGACCACGTGGACCGTCGAGCCCTCATCGTCGGTGGAGCGGCCGACCACCGCGGATCCGTCCCGCCCGATCGCCAGGCCCCCGGGGTACGAAGCTTCCAGCCCCGGTGTGGCCGGCTCGTCGGCGCCGCCGCCGAACGGCTGCCGCATCCAGACGCCGAATTCATCGCCGTCGGTGTCGGAGAACCACCAGATCCACTCGCCGTCCGGTGACAGCGTGCCGTCCGTCGTGCCGTTCGGCCGGTCGGTGGCCTGGCGCTGCGCACCGGTCGCCCGGTCCCATGCGTACAGCTCGAAGGTGCCCGTCGCGTTGGAGACGAACAGGGAACGGTCCGGAGCGTCCTCGGCCCAGTCCGGCAGCCCGACCCGCGGGGCACGGAACCGCTTCTCCCAGTCCGGCATGCCGGATCCGGTGACATCGGCGGTGTCGGATCCGGCAGGGGCGGAAACCGCACGGGTGCCGTGCGGCGCACGGGGATTCTGCGGGTCGGTCGGGTCGGTGGCGTGGTCGGCGCCTGTGGTCTCGTCAGTCATGGCCCCATTCTGCGCCCGGTCGCGATAATTCCGTTGGCGAGGGCGTTCGCCTGTGGATAACTTCTCGGCATGGGGATACAGACGGGTCCTGACGACTGGCGTGAGGCCAATCGCGCCATGTGGGACGAGCGCGTTCCCATCCACCGGGCGAGCGACTACTACGACCACGAGGGGTTCTGCCGCAGCCGGGACACCATGCGCGATTTCGAGGTGGCCGAGGTCGGCGACGTGACCGGCCGCACCCTCCTGCATCTCCAGTGCCACTTCGGCCAGGACACCCTCTCGTGGGCCCACCGCGGTGCTGCCCACGTCGTCGGCCTGGACTTCTCCGAGCCGGCCATCGAGACCGCCCGCGAGACCGCCGCCGAACTCGGATACGGTCCGGACCGCGCATCGTTCGTGGCCGCCGACGTCTACGACGCCGCCGAGGCTGTCCCGGACTCCTCCTACGACATCGTCTACACAGGGATCGGAGCCCTGAACTGGCTGCCGGATATCGTCCGATGGGCGGAAACGGCAGCCTCGCTCGTCGCCCCCGGAGGCTTCCTCTACCTCGCCGAATTCCACCCGCTGTGCGATGCCCTGGACGAAGAAACGGGGTCGCGCCTCACGTACGACTACTTCAGCCGCGACGCGTGGGTGGAGGAAACCCCCGGCACCTACACGGACTTCGACGCGCCCACGGTGAACAACCGCAGCGTCGAGTGGCAGCATCCGCTGGGCGACGTCGTCAGCGCGGTGGCCGCCGCCGGGCTGCGCATCGATTTCCTGCACGAACACGACATGACGATGTTCCAGCGCTTCGCGGCCCTCCAGCGCGGCGACGACGGCTTCTACCGTCCTCCCTCCGACCGCCCCCGTATGCCTCTCATGTACTCCCTGAAGGCCACCCGCCCTGCGTGACGCCTCCCACCCTGCCGCCGTCGGCCATGGCACGGCCGCACGGCTAATCTGACGCACTGTTCCGGCCAGTTGTCCGGATCGATGCAATGGGTGCCTCGGGTGCTTCGGCATTCCTCACCTGCCAAGGGGGTTACGTGCGGATACGGATACGGGCGCGGGTGTGTAGGCGGATGGCCGGGGTCGCCGGAGCGGGCATGCTTCTGCTGTGGGGTACGGCGTGTGCCGGCCCGCAGTCGGCCGGCGCACCATCGTCGAACCCCTCCGCAACGGCCACGGCGGCTCACGCATTGCCGATACACGTCACCGCCCACCAGGCGACCTGGACCGACTCCGGCGACCGCGTGCACCAGCTGCGCCTCACGCCCACCCGCCTGGCGCGCGGCGCCCCGTCCGACCTCGCACACGTCCGTCTGGACGACAGCCTCAAGGGGCTGATGCCGTACTACCTCACCGTCTCCTACACCAACACCGGCAAGAGCCCCATCAGCGCGGCGAATCCGGAGAGCAACTTCTCGGTCAACGGAGTGGACGGCCGTCCCGGTGAGCGGGTTTCGCTGATGTCCGCCCCGTTGGCGACGAGTTCAGGGCTCCCGGAGGCATGCAGGGAGAGCGGCTCGGCGAAGCTGGCGGTGGGTGAAACAGCTGAGGTGTGCCAGATCTTCATGCTGCCGAAGGAGGCTCAGCCGGCGACCGTCTCCTACCAGGACGATGCGGATGGCCCGCTCATCTGGAAGGTCGACGGCACGAACGCCTCCGGTGCCGGTGTGCTGCCCGCAGGCAGGCAGGCCGGATCCGTATGGGAGGACAGCGACGGCCGCCGGGTGACGATCGACGTCACACCGAAGAGCGTGCGTGCCGGGGTGGTAGCCGATCTGAGCCGCTTCGACCTGGACGCGGACGAGAAGAAGCTGGTCCCGTATTACGTCACCGTGGAGTACCGCAACACCGGTACCCACGACCTCTATCCGAGCATGCAGGACGGCGTGGTGCTCCGGAGCGCCGGTGGCCGGGACGCGAAGAGGATCACCCTGATCGACATCGGCGGGGGTGGCGTCAGCCGATGCCCCGGCGCCCTGCCGAACAAGATGGTCGCACCGGGGCGCGCGGTGACTCAGTGCTCCATTCACATGCTGCCCAAGGAGGATCACCCCGTCACGGTCGTCTTCCAGGGCCAGGGGGCAGACGCGCAGACCATCATCTGGCGTGCCGCCCTGGACAAGGAGAGGGGATAGGAAAAGGGGAGTTAGAGAAGGGAGCAGAGGGGAGGTGGGAGGTCAGCCCTCCGCCCCGATCCTTCAACTCCCGTCCTGCTGCGCCGTTTTGCGGAGGAAGGCCGCTATGAGCTGGAGCCACTCGTCGGGGCGTTCCGAGAAGGGCAGGTGGCCGGTGGCGAGTTCGGCCAGCTCGGCACCGGCGATGCCGGTGGCGACCGTGCGGTGCAGAGCGGGGCTCACCAGGAGGTCTTCCGTGGTGGAGATGACGAGCGTCGGAACGGAGACGCGAGCGAGGTCCGCGCGGACGTCGATGCGAGCGGTCAACTCCGCGTGTTCGGCCGTGCCCGGCGGAAGGGTCTGCGCTGCGGCATGCAGGACAGCTCCCAGATCGTTGGCGGGGACGGCCTCCAGCGCCGACGGGCTCAGCGTCGCCAGGATGAGGAAAGACGCCAACTGCGCGTGGTCCCCGGAGACATGGAGATCTCGCCAGAGGTTGGCGGAGAGGCGCAGCCGCGCATCCGGTTGCGCGAACGGCGCGGTCAGGAGGAGTGCCGTGACCCGCTCGGGGTGCCGGGTCGCGGCGCGAAGGGCGACGGCCGTGCCCACGGAGTAACCGGCCACCGCGAAGGAACCCAAGCCCTCGGCCACGCCGGCGGCGACGACCTGGTCGGCCAACTCGTCGAGAGAGAGCGGGGATGCGGAGCGAGGGGTGTCGCCCGTGCCGGGGTAGTCGACGCCGACGACAGTGTGCTCGGCGGCGAGACCGTTGAGGATCGGGCCGTAATTGGCCGCGATGCTTCCGCCGGCTCCATGGGCGAGCAGAAGCCCCGGGCCCGTGCCGCGAACGGTGCGGGCGAAGGTCGGTTCAGGCAGTGCGAGTTCAGGCATGAGACAGCCCCCGTGTTTGTGTAGCGAACACTATGAAATGACCGTAGCATATTTTTTATCGAGCGCTACATAATTCACTCGTCCGGGGTGGAGGGGAGGGGGTGAAGGGGGTCTGCCGCACCCTCCCCCTCCCCCTCCGTCGCCGCAGGCCGGCTAGCCCGCCACGCGAGCCAGGGAGAAGCCGTCGTACCCCTTGCTGCCCACGGTCTGCAGCGCGGTGGCGGTCAACTTCGGGTGGGTGGCGGTGAGTTCGAGGAAGCTGCGTACGCCCTGGATCGTCGGGTTGCTGCTGTCGGATTCGATGACCTCCCCTCCGCGTACGACGTTGTCGCCGACGATCAGGCTTCCGGGGCGGGTGAGCTGGAGGGCCCGCTCCAGGTAGTGCGGGTTGTTCGGCTTGTCGGCGTCGATGAAGACCAGGTCGAACGGCTCGGTGTCCTCGGCCACGAGCTGCGCCAGGGTGTCGAGTGCGGGACCGACGCGCACCTCGGCCTGCGGCAGCTCGGCGCGGGCCAGGTTGGCGCGCGCCACCGCTGCGTGCTCGGCGCTGGCCTCCAGGGTGAGCAGATACCCGTCATCGGGGAGGGCCCTGCCGAGCCAGATGGTGCTGTAGCCGCCGAGCGTGCCGATTTCGAGGATGCGCCGGGCGCCCTGGATCTCGGCGAGGAGCTGTAGCAGCTTCCCCTGGTTCGGGGCGACGGCGATCTGCGGGAGGCCGGCCGCGTCGCTCGCGCGGAGCGCGGCGTCCAGCACCTCGTCGTGCGGCGTGAGCAGGGTGGTGAAGTAGTTGTCGACGGCAGTCCACTGCTGCTGGGTCATGGGTTCCCTTCCGTCACCTATTTAGCTTCGCTAATGAAAATATCAGCGTCCGTGGGTCGTGTCAGTGGATTTGTGGAGAGTTGGGGCTGTCATCGCGTGGCCGCGACGCGGTCGGCGCCGCCGCGTGCCCTCGAAACTGCGGGCGGAGGGAAGCTGTGGTGAGGATGGAGAGGTGTCGAAACCGCCAAAACCGCCATATTCCACTCCACCTCCACCTCCACCTCCACCTCCATCGATCGAGGCGTTCCCATGAGCCTGAGTATCCGCAATCAGATCCCCGGCGTCGTCACGTCCGTCACGCCTGGTGAAGCCATGGCGACGGTCGCGGTCCGGCTGGTGGGCGGGCAGGACGTCACGGCCGCGATCACCCTCGAAGCCGTCCAGGAGCTGGGGCTCGTCGCGGGCTCGCCCGTGCGCACCTTGGTCAAGTCCACCGAAGTCGCCCTCGCCACCGGGCCGGTCGAGGGGCTGAGCATCCGCAACCGGATCCCCGGCACCGTCACCGACGCCTCGATGGGTGGCGCCATGGCGAGCGTCAAGGTGGACGTCGAGGGTGGGGAGTTCACCGCCGTCATCACCAAGGACGCGATGCTCGACCTGGGTCTTGCCGTCGGTTCCCCGGTCGTCGCGCTGATCAAATCGACGGAGGTTTCTCTTGCCGATGATTGAGCATTCAGTTTCTCATTGAAGGAAATTCAGGGCTGATCCTTTGTTTCTGCATGGGGATATGGGGTTTGAACCCATGAGTCCACGACTCCGCGAACCCGCATTAAGGCGCCGCGAAATGGGATGCGCGGTTGGAGATGGCTGATGACAGCCGTCGGAATGGCGGGATCGTGTCAGGTCAAGGGAGTGCGGCGAGGAGTCAGGGCGTCGGAATCGACATCCAAGGGGCGTGCTGAACCCCGTCCCGCTCAGCCGCTCAGGCCGTTCACGTGCTGCGCAGGGCATGAAAACGCCCGATCGCTGGCGACGGGGGATGCACCAGCGATCGGGCTACTGCCAAGACTAGCAAGGCTATCTGCGTAGCGGGAGTCAACTTCATAATTGTCACGCGGAGTTGTGATCGGAGTCACGGCGAGGCGTCCGGCAAGGGGAAGGCGGAGTGCCTGGCAAGGGGAATCGGGGAATCGATCGCGGCGCAGAGCCGATCGAGGTCATCCGCCTGGCGCCCTGCCATGTGACGTCGTCCCGGCCTCGGCTTTCTTACGTGCCGCACGGTGGGTCGTACGAGAGTTGCGGCAGATACTCGCGCCACTTTTCCGGTGTGAGAACGCCGCGGGTGGTCGAACAAATGCGACGAATGGCCTTCTCGGAGTCCAGGTCCCACAGCCGGACGGTGCCGGCGCCGCTCGACACCCCGAGCATGTGGGTTTGCGGGCTGAACGACAAGAAATTGCCCGCCTTGGCGTTGGGGCTCGTCGACTGGCCTATGGGATCGGCCCTGGCGGGGAACGCGACGTTCCAGAACCGGACCGTGTTGTCGTTGCCGCCGCTCGCCAGGGTCCGGCCGTCCTTGCTGAACGTCAGCGACACGACCGCCTGGGTGTGGCCCGTGAGGGGAGCGCCCAGCGGGGTCGCCTCGACGGGATCGGTGGTGTTCCAGAGCCGGACGGTGTCGTCGTCGCTGCCGCTGGCCAGCGTATGGCCGTCCGGACTGTAGACGAGCGCGTTGACAGGGCCCAGGTGCCCCCTCAGAGGTGCGCCTCGCAGGGTGGCGTGACGTGGGTCGACGGTGTTCCAGAGCCGGACGGTGGCGTCCGCGCTGCCGCTGGCGAGGGTGCGCCCGTCCGGGCTGAAGGCGAGGGAGTTGACGTAGCCCTTGTGGCCGGTGAGCGGTGCGCCGAGCGGACGGAGGCGGGACGGGTCGCGGCCGTTCCACAACTGGATCGTGTTGTCGTCATAGGCGGTTGCCAGCGTGCGCCCGTCCGGGCTGAACGCCAGCGCACCGGGGCCCGCGAAGCGCGTCCGCAGCGCGACGGGCGGCCCGTGGGGGACGGGACGGGCCGGGTCGGCGACGTTCCACAACTGCACGGCACGGCTTCCCGTCAGCACCGCGAGCGTGTGGCCGTCGGGGGAGAACTCCAGCGCACGCACGTCGCCCTTCGCGGGCAGGAACGGCTTGCCCAGCACCACGGGCCGGTTGGGGGTCTGCACGTTCCACAGCCGCACCCGTTCGTCGCGGGCAGCCGTGGCGAGCACCCGCCCGTCCGGGCGGAACGCCCCGATGTTGCCGACCATGTTCGACGTCGGTATCGACCACAGGCGGACCTTGCTGTCGCCGCTCCCGGTGGCGAGGGTCCGCCCGTCCGGGCTGAAGCCCACCGCGTACATCTCGCCGCTGCCGCCCGCGAGGGGCTCGCCGACCTGCGACGGGTATGCCGGATCGCTGACGTTCCACAGGCTCGCCGTGCTGTCCGCGCTGCCGGCGGCGAGCATGTTTCCGTCGGGACTGAAGGCCACGGACCACAGGGGGCCGGTGTGCCCGGTGAGCGGCGCGCCGAGCGGCGCCGCGTGACGTGGTTCGGACACGTTCCACAGCCGGATGGTGTTGTCCGCGCCGCCACTGGCGAGCGTGCGGCTATCGGGGCTGAAGGCCACGGAATGCACCGTTCCGGTGTGGCCGGTCAACACCTTGCCGACCGGCGCCGGATGACGCGGATCGGCCAGGTCCCACAGCCGGATCGAGTGGTCGTCGCCCCCGGCCGCCAGCGTCCGCCCGTCGGGGCTGAACGCCACGGAGCGTACGGCGGCGGTGTGGCCGGTCAAGGCGCCGAGCGACTTGGGCCTGCGCAGGTCGCGGATGTCCCACAGGCGAACGGTGTGATCCTCGTTGGCGGTTGCCAGCGTGCGCCCGTCGCGGCTGAAGGCCAGCAGGTAGGTCGTGCCGTGGTGGCCGGCCAGGGGAGCGCCGAGCAGCCGCGGATGGCGGGGATCCCGCACGTTCCACAGCCGGACCGTGCCGTCGTCCGAAGCGCTGGCGAGCGTGTGCCCGTCCGGGCTGAAGACGGCGCTGCTCACCCAGCTCGTGTGGCCGGTGAGGGGGGCGCCCAGGGGCTTGGGGTGCGCCGGGTCCGCCACGTTCCACAGCCGGACGGTCCGGTCGTAGCTGGCGGTGGCCAGGATCTTCCCGTCCGGGCTGAACGAGGTGAGGTAGACGGCGCCGCTGTGGCCCAGGAGCGGCGTGGCCAGCGGGGCGTTCACCATCGAGACCAGCCGGTTGTTCGTGCCCTCGTCCTCGGGCCGCAAGTGGTGCGCCACCAGGTCGAGCTGAGCCGACAAGGAGGGGTCCGTGTACTGGGCGCGATCGGCTTCGGCGAGCACCTGCTGGAAGACGGTGTCGTCCCGCTGCTTCCACGCGATCACCGCGGAACCGGCGGCCAGCATCGCCATGACGACCAGCGCCGCCACCGCACCACGGCTGATCCAGACCGTGCGCTTGCGCAGCCTGACCGAAGCGGCCAGGAATTCCACCGCACTGCGGGTCAGATAGGTGTCACCGGCGGACTTCGCCCAGTCGCGGGCCTGCTCCAGGCGCGAACCCCGGTAGAGCAGCGAGGTGTCGCGGTCCGAGCCCTCCCAGGCCCTGCCGTCCTCCTCAAGCCGCTGGCGCAGCAGGTTGTCGTTCCGGTCCTCGTCGATCCAGTCGCGCAGGCGCGGCCAGGCGTGCAGCAGAGCTTCATGGGTGATCTCGACGGCATCCGAGTCGAGCGTCACCAGGCGGGCGTGGACCAGCGCTTCGAGCGATTCCTCCGTTTTGTTCGGATCTGTCGACTCGTCCGCGAGCTGACGCCGCGTCCCCCGCCTGCGGGTGGCCTGGGTGTCCTCGCCGAGCCTGACCAGCCGGAGGAGCAGCAGCCGCGCGGCCGTCCGCGCCGTCGGATCGAGGCCGGACCAGGCCCGTTCGGCGGTCGCCGCCACCGCTCCCTGGATTCCGCCCGCCGCGCGGTAGCCGGACAGCGTCAGCCTGCCCGCCTTCCGCCGCTGCCAGGTGGCGAGCAGGGCGTGGGACAGGAGCGGCAGCACGCCGGAGTCGTGCGCCCCGTTGGCGCCGTCGGCGCTCACCTCCCGGACGATCAGTTCTGCGAGCCCCGGTTCGAGTTCCAGGCCCACGGCCTTGGCCGGTCCCGTCACCACCTCGCGCAGCTCCGTGGTGGTCAGCGGCCCGAGCACCATGTGCCGGTGCTGTAGCGCGTCGGCCAGTTCGGGATACCCCAGGCACTGCTCGTAGAAGTCGGCGCGTATGCCGACGATGACGAGCACGGGGGCCGGGCCGGCGGGGTCGGCCGGCGTGCACGCGGCGTGCAGGAGCTGGATGAACGTGCGCCTGGTCGCCTCGTCCGAGCAGAGGGTGAACGCCTCCTCGAACTGATCCACGATCACGACCGGGCGGGCGGCGGAGGCCGTTTCGCGGTGCGCCCACGCCGTGACGGCTTCCCGCACCGCACGCGTGAAGTGCGCGGCGCCGGTGTCGTCCGCGGTGGCGACGACGCGTGCCAGCTCGGGAATCCGGCGGGTCAGCTCCGCGAGAGGCGCGGCCCCCGGCACGAGCTGCAGCACCTCCCTCTCCTTGCCGCTCTCGTCACCCAGCGCCCCCTTCTGCAACGCGGGCACCAGGCCGGCGTTCAGCAGGGAGGACTTTCCCGCCCCCGAGGCGCCCACGAGCATGACCAGACCGCCCGTCTCCTCCGCCGCGCGGAGCTGAGCCACGAGGGCATCCGTGCTCCGCGCCCGGCCGAAGAACCACCGGGTGTCGTGCTGACGGTACGAAGCCAGCCCCCGGTACGGGCAGACACCGGAGACCGTCACGGGATCGGCCGGGTCGCGCTCCTCCTCCTGGGCGGACGCCGCGGCGCGGTCGCCCACCGGGTCGGCGACCGCTCGCTCCCACAGACGCTGCCACTGGGCGAGGTCGTACAGACCGGCGGATACCGGGGCGGGCCGCAGGCGCCGCGCCTGGGGGATCAGAATGTGCAGCACCGCGGCGAGCGCGGCGAACTGCGCCGGCACGTTCTTGGCCCGCCGCCAGTCGCTGATCCGCTGCACGGACACCCGTACGGGCCGCCCTCGCTCATCGACCCGCTGCAGCCTGACGACCGCCTCGGCCACCTTTTTGAGGGGAGGGTTGCCGGCCTCCTTGTACAGCAGCGCGAGATGCTCCGCGAAGGCTGTGCGTGCCCCTGAGTCGGAACTCAAGGTCTCCACCCCTTACTTCCCCCGCGCTCTGACATCCGGACCGGAAAACTCACCCTAGCTGTCTGACCTGTGGTTAAGCCGTCTACCCGAAGCCGGAACCTCCTATGCGGGAGCCGCAGCTGGCAGGATCACGATGCAGCGGCGCACCAGCCGGGCGTTGCCCGGACAGGCCACCAGCTCATTGCTCGGAGAGACAACTCTTGATGCATGTTCTCGGTCACCTTCCACCGGAGCCACGAGCAGGTGGCGACGGTCTCGGCGCACGAGCGCAAGAGATCTCCGGAGCCGGTCCGATCCGGACCACCGCCGCGTCGACCACGGGTCCGGCCCATTCCGGACCCGCACCGGTACGACGCGGACCGCCGCCCGCGCCGTTCGGCACCGGTCCCCACGAGGGGAGGGACCGGTGGCGAATGGCGCGGCGTTTTTCCCGCCGCCCGACCTGGGCCACGAACACGGCCCGGGACGGGCGGGCTCGTCGGATGGCCTGAGGGCGCCGGCTCTTGTGGCGCGGATCACTTCTGACATCGCACCCGGCAAACGCAGAGCGAGCCCTGAAGGGGCGTCAACGAACGGCACCCGGTGTACCCGGATCCCAAGTCTCACTTCTCGCTCGCCCCGGAAACGCATCAGGCCCGGTTTCCGTTTCCGAAAACCGGGCCTGACCTGCTACTTCTCAGTCGGGGTGGCGGGATTTGAACCCACGACCTCTTCGTCCCGAACGGGATCGCTGCCGTCTGGGACCTCCGCGATAGGTTCGGCTGCATCGGCGCTGACCGTGGTCATCGTCCGTGGGTGTCCAGCGCTGTCTTTGACTGTCCGCCTCATTTGGCCCCCCGTTTGGCCCCCTGCCTCAGACGGCCTACAGGCCGCCGGGCCTCGACGCCAGAGCGTCGGCCACAGCGGTCATGTCGGTGATTACCGCATCGGCCCCCGCCTCAGCCAGAGCGACCACCTTGTGCGACTTGTTGGCGAAGCCGATGCACATCGCTCCAGCAGCACGAGATGCCTCGACGTCTGTCACCGAGTCCCCGATGAGTGTGCAGTGATGGGGGTGCACGCGGAGTCGTGCGGCGGCGTGTAGCAACGAGTGGGGGTCGGGCTTCATCAGATCCGGCCGGTAGGCGGCGCGTCCAATGACCTCGTGCACCAGGTGGCGAAGGTCGTGCAGCATCAGGAACGCCCGCACGCAGGCCGTGGAATTGTTGCTGACCACGGCGACCTTTCGCCCAGATGAATGCGCCGCTTCCAGGGCAGCGACCGCGCCGGGGACGGGCGGGCCCGCGACCTTGACGGCCGACACTTCGGCTTTGGTCAGTGATTCTTCGATTGCCCGGATGACCGACTCGCCACCCTGCGCGGCAAGGCGAAGGATCTCCATCGGGTCGTCGACACCGCGCACCTTGCTGCCGAGGGTTGCGTCGTGCCGGGTGACGACCTCCGAGAGATCCCGTGCGACGCCGGGGGCGGGCCGACCCGCGAATACGTCGCAGATCGGCCCGTCGAAGTCGAACAGGACTCCGCTGGTGGCTCCGAAGACCTCGGAGAGCTTGTTACTTCCCATCAGGGCCAAGGTCCCTTCCGATGGTGTTCCACACGCTGTCGAACCACATGCGGGCCTGTTCGACCTGTTGCGCGCCGCTCGACGATTCGCCCTCGTTCACGGAGTAGTGGAACAGCGTGGCGTCGGACCCCACTAGGTCGTAAATCTCGATGACCTCCCCCTCTGCGACCACCTTGTTGGGCCGGATGGGGTAGTACCCGAAGAACGCATCTTCCTGGTTGACCACGTACAGCTTGAAGAACTGCGTTCCGCGGTGCACCCGCACGCTGACGTTCGTCTCCGCCACCAGTCCGAGGACGCTCAACTCGTTAATGGCGTTGGTGATGCTGCGCGTGAAGCCGACCATCATGTCGTGCATGCGGCGGCGTAGGCGCGGGTCATCCGCTCCATCGTCGCGGCGCACGGGCGCCGCGTGGGGCACTGACATGTCCGGCACCAGGATTCGGATGTTGATGCTCGACGGTGTCAGTCGGCCGACACGAATCTTGTCGATGGGCTCCTGAAGGGCGCTGTGCAGGGTCTCGCTGGAGAACCCGGCGAAGTCGATCGAGACGTTCGTGCTGGCGAACGCCTGCTCCACGTACGGGCGCAGACCCGCCGGCCGCTCCGTGCGGTTGCGGACGTACACACCGCTGCCCTTGCGGGATACGACGAGACCCTCGTCTTCCAAGTCCCGGAGCGCCCGCTGGATGGTGGCGCGGGCGAATCCGTACAGATCAGTGAGGTCTTTGTGCGACGGGAGCTTGTCGCCGGGGGCTAGCTTCCTCGTCCGAATGGCGGCGCCAAGACTGCTCGCCACCTGCTCATACGGCGGCCGGTCGTCGTCCGGATCCAAGGGTTCGGGCGTGAAGGTCATGCCTCGATGTTACGTCCCCCGACCCCGTTTCAAGGCAGCCAGGATAGTCAGATGTTGACGTGGCTAGCCAAGATGGCTACGTTGTTCTTGCGCCCACCGGGCTAGCCAAGTTGGTCAGGCTGGAGGGTGTGAGCGGGCCTTCTTTGGCCTGCGCAAACGCACAGCAGCGCCCGGAGGGCCCCGGCAACGGGAGTGAGCCCGAAGGAAGCCACGGTCTTTGAAAACTGAACAGAGTGCGGGTTTCTGAGCCGTCTCCCCCGTAAGTGACGGCCGCGCGGGTGCAAGACCGCGCACGCACAACTTCCGTCCGGAGCCTCGCGCTTCGGCCGGCTGCCTCCTCGGCCGTCCAGCGCTCTTGCGCTGTACGGCCGAGGTTGCAGGGAGCCGGACAGCCGTCCGCTCCGCAGGGAGAGAGGACTTCAATGCGCGATTACCACGACTACGACGACGAAAACGGCGGCACCGTGTCGCCGGCCGACATGCCCGGCCTGTCCATCGCGGACTCCGACGTGGTCAGCGCCGAGATGGAGCGGCGCGAGGCGGCCGGCGAGTCCGCCGTCCCCGAAGACCTGGACGACTAGCGCGAGTTCGCCCCGGAGGCCCGCACACCGTGCGGGCCTCCGGCCTCGCCGTAGCGAGCGCGCACCCCCCTCGGCCTCCCGCCCGGGAGGCCGAGGGGGGTGCGCGACCGACAGCCGAAGGGCGGCCGTCCACTTCCCGGCGTACGGCCGCCCTTCACTCCCAGATCCGTCACAGACCAGGAGAGACCATCATGCCCGACACCGCTGCCGCCTTCGCCGCTGTTTTCGCCGCCCTCTACGTCGGCCACAGCGTCGGCGACCACTGGATCCAGACCTTCCCGCAGTCCGCCGACAAGGGCAAGCCCGGCTGGATCGGCCGCCTGGCCGACACCCGGCACGTCGCCACCCTCACCGCCACCAAGTTGATCCTGCTGCTGCCCGCTGCCGCGCTGCTGGGTCTGCACCTGTCCGCCGCCGGCCTGGTGGCCGGTATGGGCGTGGACGCGGTCACCCACTGGTGGGCCGACCGCCGCTCCACCCTCGCCTGGCTCGCCAAGGTCACCGGGAAGAGCGAGTTCTACAGCCTCGGCACCGGCGCCCACCCCGCGCACCCCGTCACCGCCGAAGGCACGCCCGCCGCGACCCTCGGCACCGGCGCCTACGCGCTGGACCAGTCCTTCCACCACCTCTGGCTGTTCGTCGCCGCACTCCTGATCGCCACCGTCTGACCCTCTACCAGGAGCAGGAGACCTCCTATGTGGAGCAGCATCATTGCCGTCCTCGGCACCCTGGCGGGTTCGATCACCGCCTACGCGCTCCAGCAGCGCGCCTCACGAGCCGAGCGCGCCGAGCAGCGTGCCGCTGAGAAGGCCACGGCCCAACTCACCGCGGTGACCGCCCTGGTAGCCGCTCTGGCCGACCATCGCCTGGCCATGTGGCTGCGCGAGGAATTGCGTCTGGCCGGCACGACCGGGGACGCCTACAAGGACGCGCGGGCCCACAGCCACACCACCCGCTCGGCCATCACCGCGCCCCTGACCACCGTCACCGTGCTGGCCCCCGCCCTGGCCGCCGCCGCGAACGAGGCGGCCAACGCCACCTACGCCCTGCGCGGTGCCCCCCGCATCACGGAGCTGGAGGCTCTGCGGGACGCCGCCACCGCCGCCTCCGATCGCCTCCTGGCTGCCGCCACCGCCCACTTCAGCAACTGACCACCCGCCGTCACGACAGGAGACCGTTATGCGGAACAGCCTGATCGCCGTACTGGCCCCGGTGGTGCTGGGGACAGCGTCCGTCCACCTCCTCCAGCAGCGCAGGACCCGCGCCGAGCGGACCGCCGCCCGCCGGGACGAGGACACCCGCCAGCAGCTCACCATCGCCGTGAACGACCTCATCAACGCTCTGGGCGGCCATCGGATGGCCGTGTGGCAGTGCGAGTCCCTGCGTCTGCTGTACGGAGGGCCCGGCCCCGCCTGGCGTGATGCGCGGGCCCGCAGCAACACCACGTCGGCGGCCATCACCGCGCCGCTCGCCACCGTGACGGCCCTGGACCCCGCCCTCGCCGCCGCCGCGGCTGAGGCGGCCGTCGCCGTCTACGCCATCGCCGGCGCGGCCGACAGCGAAGTGCTGGACACCGTGCGGGAAGCGGCCACGGGCGCCTGGATGCGCTTCATCGCCGCCGCCGACGACTACATCGACTGACCTCCGCCGCACGACGGCGCGGCCCCGGTGCTGGAACACCGGGGCCGCATCGGGCCGTCGCTCTTCAACCTGGAAGGACACCAGACCCATGAAGATTCTCTCACTGCATCTGCTCGCCGCGCTGGATCAGGCCGAGCAGGACCGCGGCCCGTCGGCCGCGGAACTCGACGCGATTGACGCCGAGATGCCGGTCATCACCGCCGAGTTGGACCTGCTCGACGCCCAGATCGCCGTCCTCGACCGCGTCCCGTCCGAGCTGGACGAACGCCGCCTGCGCCGCGCCCGCCGCCGCGTGCTGGCCGCCCGCCGGGACCTGGCCGACCACGCCGCCACCCACTCCGGCGGTGCGGCATGAGCGCCGGGACGATGGCCGCGCAGGCACCGGCGCTGTCCTGCCTGGCCGGGATCGCGGTCAGCCACCCGGACCTGCCCGGCGCCTACCTCGTCTCCAGCCAGGTGACCGCGAACGCGTTGACCGTGCAGCTTAAGCACCCCGCCCATGTGGAGGCGTGGCGCGAGGCGCTGGACGTCCCCGCCGAGGCGCTCTTCATGAGCCGGATCGGTGACCAGTCGTCGCTGGAGTTCCAGGCGAGGCGCTACGAGGTCGTGTGGCACGTGTACGCGGTCGGCTGCACCACCGAGACGGCGGGGGGTGCCACATGAGCCTGAGCACCTACCGCCAGGAGGACAGGGCCGACAAGGCCGCCCACGCCGAACAGCGCCGCCTCAACGCCGCCGCCGCCGACGACCGCAGGGCCCGACGCCAGCAGGCGGAGGATGAACGGACCGCGCGCCTGCGCGAGCAGGCCCGCACCGACAAGAGCACCGACCGCATCGCCCGCGAGCAGCGGCGGCAAGAGCGGGCCGAGCGGCGCCAGCAGGCGTTGACGCCGGAGCGGATCTACCGCACCGGCACCCTCTCCCTGGTCGTCGCCTCCGGCCTGGCCTCCCTCCCCGCGCAGATCCTCCACTTCGTCGGCATCTCGCCGATGCTGCTGCCCGTCCCGCTCGGGGTGGAGGGCGCCGCGTGGGTGATGGCGGCCGGCGTCGCCTACGCCGATACCCGCGGTGCCCCCGCGTGGGTCCGCTGGCTCCTGCGGGCCCTCGTCGCCGCCGCTGCGGGGTTCGCCGCGTCCATCAACTACGGCTACGGCCTCCACCTCTCCGGCCTCTCCGCCGCCGACGCGCAGGCGGCCGGCGTCGGTCTGGCCGCCGTCACGCTGCTGGGTCCGGTCGTCTTCGAGATCCGGCAGTGGGTGTCCACCCTCGCCGCCCGCGACGAGGACGCCCGCGAACGCCGCCGCCACGCCGCCCGACGCCGACGCCACCACCGTCGGGTGCGTCGGGTCGCCACCCGACTCCTGTCCGCCGCCCCGCTCGGCACCCTCTCCGAGTCGACCGCATGGGAGCAGGCATGGGAGATCGTGCACGGCAGCGACAAGCCCGGCATGACCCCCGAGCTGCACAGCAGGGCGAACAGGGCCGCCGCCGAGATGGCCGACACCCTCGCACAGAACCCCGCAAATACGAAGAAAACGACTGAAGATACCGCAAATCAGTCGGGGTCTGACCTGTGTGAACCGGCGCGGTCGGGTCGGCGGTGGTCGGTGCGGATCCGGATCCGACCAACTCGCCGTACACGCAAGCGAGTTGGGTCCGCACCCAAGCCGACCGACGCACCGCCGGTCGTGCCGGTCGGCCGTCCGGCGGCCGTCGCCGCGGCTGCCTCGACCCGACCGCGCCGGGCGACCGGTCGGGTACCCGACTCGGCCCGCACCGCCCGGCCCCGCCGCACACCCGACCAACTCCTCGCGGAGGCCCGGTCGGTGACAGCCGACTGGTCGGCCGACGAGTTGACCGCCGACCGCATCCGCAAGGCCGTCCGCACCTCCGCCGCGGGCGCCCGCACCCTGCGCGACACCCTCCGCGCCGAACGCACCACCACCGACGCTCCGGCTGCCTGACAGGAGAACCCGATGACCAGCAACCACCCCTCCGTGCTCGCTGCCCTGACCACCCTGGCGACCGACCAGGTCGCCAACTTCCGCCGCCGCCAGGCCGCCGAAGCCGCCGAGATCGAGCAGTGGCGGCGCGAGGAGGAGGCCGCCGAACGCGCCGCCGCCGAGACGGCCGCGCACGAGACGCTCCAGTGGCTCACCCCCGACACCCTCGCCCGCGTCGTCACCGAGGAGATGTGGCGCGGCTACCCCCGCCACCGCGGCGACGGCCCGACCGCCGTGGCCCACCTCGGCGCCGGCGTCTACCTGCGCTACGCCACCCCCGGCGACGGTCTCGGCACCGTGCCGGGCGACCTCTGGCTCCTCCAGCCCTGCACCGACTGCGGCGTCCGCCTGTCGAACCCGCTGTGGTCTGACCTCGACCTCGCCACCTGCCTGACCGGCCCCAACGGCCTGCCCACGACCTGCACCCTGTGCTTCACCGCCCGCGCCTGATGGCCGGCCCCCGCTACTGGGATCCGACCGGAGCCCGCTACGGCATCCCCACCTACCCCTGGCACCTGGCCCCGTACGGCCTGGCCACCCGCCGACAGCTCCGCGCCGCCGGGCTTCGGCCCGGCGGGCAGCCGGTCGCCGCGCAGATCCTGTGGCGCTCCCGCCGGCCCCGCCCCGGCATCCGCGCCGCCTACCTCTACCGCCTCGAACTCGCCCGCCCCGTACGGCCGATGACACCAGCCCGACAGACCGCCCTCGACCGGGCGCTCGCCGCCCGCCGCACCTGCCCCACCTGCCGGTGCGACCGCGGCTACACCATCCCCACCTCGCTCGGCACCTGCCTGCCCTGCGCCGAGGCACCCGCCCTCGCCGCCTGAGAAAGGACCGACAGACATGGCTTTCCGACACGGCGACACCGTCCGCGTCATCTCCAGCCGCGACTACCCCGCGGCCGTCGGCAAGGTCGGCACGATCGTCGACCCCGACCCCTCCAGCATCGAGTGGATCGCGCTGGAGGGCATCAACAGCGCCTCCACGGACGCTCTGTGCGGCTTCCCGAGCTTCCGCGCCAGCGAGCTGGCACCCGCCGACCCGCCCGCGCCCGACCAGCCGGCCAAGAAGTCGTCCAGCTGGTGGTGACCACCTGACGGCCCCGCATGCTGCCCCGGCCACACAGGCCGGGGCGGCGTACAGGACCGGAGCAGCCGGTCACCGACCTGGAGGGAGCACCGTGCCCCGCTACGAATTCGACAACCCCTTGCCTGCCCCGAGAGCGTCGCATCACCCCGTCCACCGGCCCGAGCCGATTGCGGTCCCCGTCGACTACGAGCAGCCGCCCGTGGTCGTCCAGCACATCCACCAGGCCCCGCCGGACCGCACCGTGCAGCGCGTCGCGCTCGGCGCCGGCATGGGCGGCGGTGTGGTGGCCGCGGGCGTGTACTTCGGGCCGCTGCTGGTGGCCGCCCTCTCCTCGATGGCCATCTCTCTCGCCGTCGTCGCCTTCGTCGTGGTCGTCGTGGCGTGGGGCGTGGTCACCGTCGTGCGCTCGATCGGCGGCCCGGACGGCAAGGCCGTGGCCAAAGCCCTGCGGCGCAAGGGCTGATGACGGTCCCTCCGTCCCCCGCGGCTCGTCCGTGGGGGTGCGGTGGGACCGGACAGCCCGGCCCGGGAGAGGACCACATGAGCCAGCAGGACCCCAAGCTCACCGCCGCCGAAAAGGCCAAGCTCACCGTCTTGGTCGGCCGCATGTGCAAGCGCGGCTTGGCCGGGGACCACGTCGACCAGAGCGACCTTGAGCGCCGCGTGGACCAGATCCTCGACGGCGCCCGCGAACGCGACGAGAAGAACGCCAAGTAACGCCCCAGGGGCGGCCGGATCGCCTGGCAGCAACGGCCGCCCCCGGGCCCCGCCCCCGTGCAGAGAGCAGGAGCTTCCATCATGACTGAACCCGCGGCAGAGCCGATGGGAACCGTCCACAATCTCGACGAACACCGCGCCACCCGCACCGCGGCCCCGACGGTCTCCCTGGACAAGGACACCGCCCCCGCCCCGGGCGCCGAGACCATTCCGAAGCAGCCGCCCGCCGTTGACGCCGCGCGAGCCTCCTCCGGTCGTCGCCGGGTCGTCCGCCGGGTGCGCGCACTGGCCACGCACGACCGGACCCGCACCGCTCTCGGGCTGGTCGTGCGGCACGGGGGCTATTTCGTCGGCGGCACCGGGGTCGTCGCCAAGCGGGGCTGGGAGGGACGAACCGTCGCCGTGCACCACCGGATGCGGGCCATGGCCCTGGCCGCCGGAGACCACGAAGCGGCAGCCGAATGGCAGGACCGTGCCGACCGGTTCCGCCGGGAGCGCCACGCCCGGCGGATCGAGCTGGTCCACAAGGTGCCGACGATGGCCAAATCCGCCGCGATCGGCACGGCCGCAGCCGAAGGCGTCCTCCTGCTGGTCGGGGCCTGCATGGCGATTCACGACCGTGAGCTGTACGACGTGGTGGCGCCGACGCTGGCCGCGATCGACGCGGTACGGGCCCTGTGCTGGTTCGTGGGGATCGCGTGGGGCCCGGCCCTGGGCCTGGCGCTCGTGGCCGGACTCGCCCATCTGTGGCGCGCGGGCCACAAGCACGAGACGGCTCCCGCCTGGGCCCGGCCCGCCTCCAGCACGGCAGACGACATCCCGATCACCCCGTCGATCGTGGTCAAGGCCCTGTCCGACCTCGGCATCCCCGCCCTGAAGAAGGGCATCAAGGAGATGGCGGACGGGGCCGCCGGGATGCTCGGGCCGATCACGTTGGCGGGCTGCGGCGTCGAGGCCGACGTCACCTTGCCGTCCGGGGTCTCCACGGAAGAGATCCTGGGCAAGCGCCGCAAGCTCGCCGAGAACCTCAACCGTCATGAGCACGAGCTGCACATGACGGTCCCCCCGACGCCCCGCACGGTGCGTATGTGGATCGCCGACAGTGGCGCGCTGGATGTGCCGATCGGCCCCTCCCCGCTGGTCGTCGACCCCGACATGACGGCTGACTACTCCTCGGGGCGGGCGCCGTGGGGCCAGGATCTGCGGGGCGAGACGGTGCTGATCTCACTGTTCCAGCGCCACATGCTCATCACTGGCCTGTCCAACCAGGGCAAGACCGCCAGCCTCCGGGCCCTGGCGCTGTGGCTCGCGCTCGATGAGCGAGTGGAGTTCCGTCTCGCCGACCTCAAGGGCGTCGGCGACTGGCAGATGTTCGACGGGCTCGCCACGATCCTCATCCAGGGCCCGACCGACGAGCACGTCATGCAGGCAACCCACATGGTCGAGGAAGGCGTGGAGGAGATGGGGCGCCGCATCGACCTGATGCGGGTGCTCTCCGCCAAGGGCTGGAGCCAGGACAAGATCCTGGCCGACGGGCGGTTCCACCCTCTCGTCCTCATCGTCGACGAAGCGCAGGTCGCCTACGGCTCCGCCGCCGTGGAGACCCACGTCACCGACAAGGGCGCGGTCCGCAAGGGGGCGCCCTACGGCGGCTCGAAGGCGGACTCCCGTTACTTCCAGGCCGTGAAGAAAGTCCACGACCAGGGGCGCGCGGTGAACGTCACCATCTGGGAGGGCACCCAGGACCCGACGAACGAAAACCTCCCCAAGCGCTCCCGGGAAGGCAACCACATCCGCGCGTCCCTGGTCCTGGGCACCGAGTCGCAAGCCCGCATGGCCGTGGGCGACTCGGCGGTCGACGCCGGCGCGGCCCCGCACAAACTGCGCCAGGGCCTCGACAAGGGCACCCTCGTCGTGGCCGGCGACGGAATCAAACTCGCCCCCGGCCAGCCCTCGGCGACGGTCCGCACCCACTTCATCGACGGCGACGCCGCCAAGGAACTCGCCGAGCGGGCGAAGGCTCTCCGCTCCGGCGCCGAGACGCAGACCGCCGCGGACCCCGCAGAGGACGTCGACCACCTGGCCAACGTCCTCGAAGCCATGGGCGACGGGAAGCGCATCCAGACCCAAGAGGTCCTGCGGCGGCTCATCAGCAAGAACCCGAATGCGTACGGCAGTTGGGAACTGCACGACCTCACACGAGTGCTGCGCGAAGCAGGCGCCGAACCGAAGGCGACACGGGCCGACAACGGCAAGACCGGCGTGGTGTGCGTCTCCCGCGCCCAGGTCGAGGCAGCCATCGAGGCACGCGAAGACGCCATCGACAGCAACGCAGGGTAGTCGCCGACTGGTGGAGGCGAGTGGTGGAGGCACCGGAATCTGATGGAGAACTCCATCAGAGGGTCCACCACCCGCCTCCATCAGTCCCCATCTGCGGAAATGCCGCCTTGATGGACCTGATGGACCTGATGGAGGCGCCCGCCACCACGGCCTCACAAGCCCGGTTTTCAGGCCCTGAGGACCCTCCTCTTTCACTTCCCCTGACGGTTACGCAGAGTACTCGTCACGGTCGCGCGCCCGATCGTGCCGCCACCAAGCAGTCCCAACCCGGCGGGCCCGCGCCCGCTCACCACCAAGGAGACCTGTGCACGAGGACGACGACTTCATCGACTGCGAGCTGTGCGAGCCGCGGGACGGCTCCGCGCCCTACTACCCGCACTGCTGCGGGTGCGGCGCCGACGGCTCCAGCGAACGCCCCGACTGCACCTGCACCGACTGACCACGCACAACGAGGGCGGCCCCCGTCTCGCCAAAGCCTGGGGCCGCCCTCCTCCACCAGTCCCTACAGACCTATGGAGGTCTCCAGCATGACCCAATCTGCCCCCATTCCGCGAGCATCCGGCCTCCTCGCCGTCGCACTCGACCTCGCCCGGCGCGGCGTGCCCGTGCTGCCGCTACGCGTGGGCAAAGCCCCGTTCGGGAACTGCCCCGCCTGCGCCAAGAACGCATGCGGCGGCCGACCGAACATGAAGCAGGCCGGGCCCTGCACATGCCCACGTCCCTGCCACGCCTGGGCCGCAGCAACCACGAACCCCGCCACGCTCACCTCCCCGGCCTGGACGGCCACGTGGAGGCAGGCCGCCGCCGTCGCCTACCACCCCGCCGGCGTCCGCCTCACCGTCGTCGACCTCGACCACGCCGACGCCGTCGCCTGGGCACACGCCCACCTCCCGCCCACCCGCACCGTGCCCACCACACGCGGACAGCACTGGATCTACGCGGGCACGATGCCCTCCTCACACGGCGTACGGCCCGGCGTCGACATCAAGTCCCGCATGAGCTATGCCCGGTGGCTCGGCCCCGGCACCGGCCGCATCACGGAACTCCCGGACGCCGTCCGCGCTCTGGTCGTGAAGAAACCCTCCACGGCCCGGCCGGTGCTGCCGGGCCTCACTGTCCCCGCGCAGGCCGAAGGCAGGGAGTGCCCGCACCGCACGCCCGCCTACCTGGAGCGTGGCATCGCCATGGCGGAGCAGCGCATCACCGACGCCACCAGCGGTATCCACGCCACGGTCTACGGCGCCTTCCTCGCCGTGCTGTCCACCCATGGCCGGTGCGGCTGCCTCACGGACGCCCACGTGCAGCGTCTGTTCACCGCCGCGCACGCCCGGGGCGAGTCGCTCCGGCACTGCACGGACGCGTGGGCCAACGCCCGCACCGCCTTGGGGATGTGAGCCATGTCCGAGGACGAGAAGACCCCGGCCCGCCAGGTCATCACCGACTACGCGCAATCTCACTTCCGCTACTTCCGCACCGTTGACGGCACCGTCTACGCACAACGGAACGGCCACCCCGTCGCCCGGCCCATCCGCTCCCAGGGCACGACCGGCAGCCACCGCCAGGAACTCATGGTCGGCCTCTACCGCGACGGGGTCGGCGTGTTCAACGGAACTGCCCTCAAGGAGGCGTTGGACTTGATCGAAGCACTCGCACTGAGCCAGGACGTACAGCCCACCCACATCCGCGTCGCCCCCGGCTTCGACGGCGCCACCTGGCTCGACCTGGGCCGCGACGACGGCCAGTCCATCCGCATCCACCCCACCGGATGGGACATCCACACCCCCGACCCCCGCGAGGTCTGCTGGCGCCGCACCCAACTCACCGGCGAACTCCCCCTCCCGGCACGGGACACCAACGGCAAGGGCATCGACCTGCTGATGCGCCTAACGAACTTCGCCACCGCCCAAACCGAATGCCTGGCCCTCGCCTGGCTCGTCGGCTGCCTCGAACCGTCCGTACCCGTCCCCGCCCCCTTCCTCACCGGCCCCCAGGGCGCCGGCAAGTCCACCGCGGGCCGCATGCTCACCCGCATCATCGAAGGCATGAGCGGGGACCTGCGCCGGGCCCCGAAAGGGGAAGAAGACCTGATCACGGCCGTCGCCGCCGGATGGGTCACCGCCCTCGACAACCTCTCCCACTTGGGTCCGGACCTGTCCGACGCCATGTGCTGCATCGTCACCGGCGCCGAAGACGTCAAGCGCGCACTGTTCACCGACGGCGACGTCGTCCGCTCCCGCTACCGCCGCCCCCTCCTCCTGACCGGCATCGACGTCGGCGTCATCCGCCCCGACCTCGCCGAACGCCTCCTACCCCTCCGCCTGGAGCGCCCCCGCGTCCGGAAGACCGAAGCGGAACTGTGGGCCGAGTTCGAACCAGCCCTGCCGGTCATCCTCGGCTCGCTCCTCGACCTCACCGTCCAGGTCCGTGCCGCTGAAGCCGAGACGCCCACCGACCTGCGCATGGCGGACTTCGCGCGCCTGTGCGCGCAGCTCGACACCGCCACCGGCTTCGGCGCACTCGCCGCCTACCGGGCGAGCCTCGACGACCTCACCGACGACGTCATCGAAGGCGACCTCCTCGCGCAGACCGTCCTCAACCACGCCGCTGGCCTCACTCCGGGCGACGCGGTACAGATGACGTCGTCCGAATGGCTGCACTGCCTCACCGGCCTCTACAGCGGCGACGACTGCCGTCCCCTGCCAAAGGGGTGGCCCGCCACCGGAAAGGTCCTCTCAGACCGCCTCAAGCGCCTTCAGCCCACCCTCGCCGCCCGGGGCGTCCTGATCGACTGGGGCCGCACCAGGGAGGGACGCTACATCGAGATGACCCGGCGACCGGCCCCGCCGCCACACGAGCAAGAGCCGATGCTCTGACCGCCGCCCGGACAAGCAAGAAGAGCACCGCCCGCCACGCACCGGGTGCTCCTCTTGCTGTTCGGCGCCACGCGCCGCCTGATGGTCGCGCCGCGAAGCGGCTCCTTCTTCACGCTGTAACAGGCACCGCACTACAACAGACACCCCCTCTTTTTTCCTAAGTAGGGGAACGCTGCGTCACCTGCGTCACCCAAGGGTGAAAAACGGCACCTGACCTGCCACTACAGCGGTGACGCAGGACGGCTCCGGCTGCGTCATCCTGCGTCATCTGCGTCACCAGGTGACGAAGCCTGCGTCACCAGGTGACGCACCCCAAAACCTCTGCGTCACCCAAAACCGCAGGTCAGAGACCCGAATGACGCAGATGACGCGGTGACGCAGAAATCCAAGCTTCGGACACAACCAACCCTGCACGGAGACCCGATGAGTATGACGATCGCCGCTCCTGCCGAGCGATTTCTGTACCGACCTGAAGAGGCCGCGGCGGCGTTGGGGATTGGCCGCTCGCTGGTCTACGAAGAGATCCGACTCGGACGGCTCCAGACCGTCCGCATCGGCCGCCGCCGACTGGTCCCGGCTGACTACGTCGAGCGGTACGTCGAACTCCTCAAGCGCGAGGCGGAAGCTGCCGCCTGAACTCCACTTCCACCCCTACACATTTCGGCAGGTCCGCGTCCCCAGGGGCGCGGACCTGCCGTTGGAGAACCGCATGGCTGAGGCACCGAATCGCGCCCGTAGAGCTGGCCACGGAGAGGACACGATCTACTGGGACGCCGCGAAGAACCGCTACGTGGGCGCCGTGTCCCTGGGGCACGCCCCGAACGGCAAGCGTCGCCGACCGAAGGTCTACGGCAAGACGAAGACGGAAGTCCGACAGAAGATCCGGGACTTGAAGAAGGAGGTGCAGACGGGAGTCAAAGCGCCGGCCAACTACACCGTGGCCGACGCGGTCAACGACTGGCTGGAGCGGGGGCTCAAGGGGCGCGACGAGAAGGGCACCATCGGCAAGAACCGCTCGGTGGCGAACAAGCACCTGATCCCGTTCATCGGCAAGGCGAAGCTCAAGGATCTGAGCGCGGATGACGTTGATGACTGGCTCGACGACCGGGCCGAATTCCTCGCGACGCGCAGCCTTCGCGACCTGCTCGCCATTCTGCGGCGCTCCATCGCGCATGCACAGCGCAGGGACAAGGCGGCACGGAACGTCGCCCTCCTCGTCACCGCGCCAGAAGGACGCCCCGGCCGCCCGAGCAAGGCGTTGAACCTTGAGCAGGCGAAGGCCGTGCTCATCGCCGCCCGACCGTCGCGGCTGTATGCCTACCTCGTGCTCTCGTTCCTCGGCGGTGTACGCACGGAGGAGGCGCGGCCCCTCACCTGGGATCACGTCTTCCTAGAAACGAAGAACGGCATCCCGCCGCACGTCGCGGTGTGGCGCTCGGTCCGGAAGCACGGCGAGACCAAGACCAGGAAGAGCCGCAGGACTATCGCTCTGCCGACGATGGTGGTCGAAGTACTCGAAGAGCACATGCGATGGCAGAAGCAAGAGCGTGCGTCGAAGGGGAAGGAGTGGAGCCCGACCGGGCTCGTCTTCACGACCCGAAGCGGCGAACCGCTTGATGCGGCCAACGTCCGCCGCGACTTCCGCGCCATCGTCGCCAAGGCGGCCAAGATGCCGGGCATCGATCTGAAGCCGTACGAGTGGACGACTCGGGAGACGCGGACCAGCTTCGTGTCGTTGCTCTCCGATCACGGCGTTCCACTGGAGACCATCGCGCTGTTGGTCGGACACAGCAGCCAGACCACTACCGAGGTGGTCTACCGCAAGCAGCTACGTCCTGTGATCACCAAGGGTGCTGAAGCGATGGACGTGATCTTCGCTGACGACCGCAAAGGTGCCACGGCGCGCGAACCGGGGGAGGGCGATGTAGTGGCTTGAGCAAAGCGGTTGGCCCCCTGTTTGGCCCCCCAAATACGTCAGGGGCCTGACCCGCAATGCGGATCAGGCCCCTGACCTGTTGTTCCTTCAGTCGGGGTGGCGGGATTTGAACCCACGACCTCTTCGTCCCGAACGAAGCGCGCTGCCAAGCTGCGCTACACCCCGAAGCAACGAGCTCTACTTTAGCGGACTGATCCCCGTAGGCGAAATCCGGTTCCGGGGGAGGGGAGGAGGGGGGAGGGAAGGGCTCCTGTTTGCCGGGCGGAGGGAGGGCGGGCGTGGGCGGACGTCGTGGAACGGAGAGCGCCGGCCTGCCCGGGGTGGGCGGTGGCCGGCGCTCTGAAGTGGTGCGGATGACGCGGGTGGTGCGGATGTCAGTCCCGGGGCGTGAGAGTGAGGAGGGTGGCCTCGGGGGGGCAGGCGAAGCGGACGGGGGTGTAGCGGTTGGTGCCGCAGCCTGCGGAGACGTGGAGGAACGAGGTATGAGCGCCCGCGGTGTGGGTGGAGAGGCCCTTCACGCGGCCGGTGTCGATGTCGCAGTTGGTGACCAGCGCCCCGTAGAAGGGGATGCAGAGCTGGCCGCCGTGGGTGTGGCCGGCCAGGATCAGCGGGTAGCCGTCGGCGGCGAAGGCGTCCAGGGAGCGCAGGTACGGGGCATGGACGACGGCCAGGGAAAGATCGGCGCCCGACTCCGGGCCGCCGGCCACCTCGGCGTAGCGGTCCCGCTTGATGTGCGGGTCGTCGAGGCCGGTCAGGGCGATCTCGATGCCCTCCAGCTTGAGGCGCCCGCGGGTGTTGGACAGGCCGACCCAGCCGGCCGCGTCGAAGGCGTCGCGCAGGTCCTCCCACGGGTTGTGGACGACGCCGACCGCGGGGGCGTTGCCGTTGAGGCCGTGCCGGCCCTGCACCTTCTCGGTCAGGTAGCGGGCCGGGTTGCGCAGCTTGGGGCCGTAGTAGTCGTTGGAGCCGAAGACGTAGGCGCCGGGGAACTCCATCAGCGGGCCGAGGGCGTCCAGGGCCTCAGGGACGCCCTCGGGGTCGGAGAGGTTGTCCCCGGTGTTGATCACGAAGTCGGGGCGCAGCCCGGCGAGCGACTGCAGCCAGCGCTGCTTCTTGCGCTGGCCGCTGACCATGTGGATGTCGGAGACCTGCAGGACGCGCAACGGCCGCATGCCGCGGGGCAGTACGGGCACGGTGACGCGCCGCAGACGGAACGAGCGGACCTCGAAGCCGGCGGCGTAGGCCAGGCCGGCCGCGCCGAGTGCGGTCAGGGACAGGGGTACTCCGTATCGCGCGCGCATGCTTCCCATCGTTGCAGAGTGACGGGCGGGAGGCGTACGGAGGAAGAACGACGGGGGCGGGCGGGGGAGTTCCCCGGTGTCCGGAGGGATCTCGGAGGGAAAAGGCGCGGTGGTTGTCGGTGGGTACGGGCATACTCGACGGCATGACCACGCTCAAGTCCAAGCTCCAGGACGACCTCACCGTCGCGATCAAGGCGCGCGATGAGCTGCGCTCCTCCACCCTCCGGCTCACGCTGACCGCGATCCAGAAGGAAGAGGTCGCGGGCACCGAGGCACGCGCACTGTCCGACGGCGAGGTCGAGAAGATCATCGCCCGGGAGGCGAAGAAGCGCCGCGAGGCGGCGGAGGCGTTCGACAAGGGCGGACGCGCCGAGTCCGCCGAGCGCGAGCGGGCCGAGGGCGAGGTGCTCGCCGGCTACCTGCCCAAGCCGCTGTCCGACGACGAGCTGGAGAGCCTGGTGGCCGCGGCGGTGGCGGAGGCCGTGGGCTCCGGTGCCGAGGGGCCGCGCGCCATGGGCGCCGTCATGAAGATCGTGAACCCGAAGGTGGCGGGCCGGGCGGACGGCGGCCGGGTCGCGGCCGTGGTGAAGAAGCTGCTGGCGGAGTGAGTGGCGGCCGGGGCAGGCGGCCCGGCGCAGGTGATCCGACGGAGATGAACCGGCGCGGGTGAACCGGCGCGGGTGAACCGCGGCCGGCCCGGCGGGCCGGTCTGCCGGACCGCTTTCGGCTCGCGTCCCCGTATGCCCAGCCTGCCCCACGCAAAGGGGCGCCCTCCGTGCGGAGGGCGCCCCTTTGGCATTGTTACGGCGGTGCGCGGCGTACGTACCTGCCCGTGTCGGACCGGGCCGGTGCCGTTACGCCGGCGGCGTCGTCACCAGGCGCCGCCGTTGTGGCCACCCAGTATGTCGGGGAAGTGCCAGCCGCCACCGGGCTTGTTGCCGCCGGGGGGCGGCTTCGGCTTGTGCTTCGGCTTGCCCTTGCCGTCGTTGTTGCCGTGGCCCTTGTCCTCGTCGGGGTCGTCTACCGAGACGGTCGGCAGGGCCGGCGCGGGCTTGTTGGCCAGGGCACCGGACATCGCGTCGCGCCAGATGGGTCCTGGAGTATCGGCGCCGTAGACCTTGGCGTGGTAGTTGCCGCCGATGCTGATGTTGAACATCTTGCGCTTGTGCATCGGGTCGCCGACCCAGACCGCGCCCGCCGCGTTCGGGGTGTAGCCGACGAACCAGGCGGCGTAGCGGCTGTCGCTGGTGCCGGTCTTGCCGGCGCTGTCCCGGCCGTCGAGTCCGGCCTCCTTGCCGGTGCCGTCCTCGACGACGCCCTTGAGGAGGGTGTTGATCGTCTTCGCGGTCCTGTCCGACATCGCGCGCTGGCAGCCGCTCTTCGGGACCGGCAGCGCCTTGCCCGTGGGGTCGGTGATCGACGCGATGGCGATCGGGGTGCAGTAGTTCCCGCCGTTGGCGAAGGCGGCGTAGGCGCCGGCCATGGTCAGCGGCGACATCTCCTGGACGCCGAGCGTCATCGACGGCACCTCTTGGAGCTGCTTGCCGTCCGCCCGCTGGATGCCCATCTTCTCCGCCATCTTGACCGCGGGACAGACACCCATGTCGCTGATCAGCTGCACGAAGTAGGTGTTGACCGACTTCGCGGTCGCCTCCTTCATGGCGTACGGGCCGACTTCGGACTTGTTCTCGTTCTGCGTCTTGTCGCTGCCCTGCCATTCGCCGTTGCAGGTCTGGACCGGGCTCGGGTACTGCATCCGGTACGGCGACGAGTACTCCTGGTACGGGCTGATGCCCTGGTCCAGCGCGGCTGCGGCCACCACCGGCTTGAACGTCGAACCGGGCTGGTAGCCGGCCCCGCCGCCCATGTCGTGGTTGACGGAGAGGTTCATCACCGTCTCGTTCTTGCCGAACCCGTAGGGACGGGACTGGCCCATGCCGAGGATCTTGCCGCTGCCCGGCTCGACGATGGTCGCGGCGCTGGCGACCGGGTCGTCGTCGTAGACGTGCTTCTTCATCGACGCCTGGACCGACCGCTGGGTCTGCGGGTCGAGCGTCGTGCGGATCGTCATGCCGCCTTCGTTCCAGCGCTTGAGCCGGTCCTTGTGGGACTTCCCGAAGGTCTTGTCGTTGAGGAAGACCTCGCGGACGTAGTCGCAGAAGAAGCCCGCGCCGTCCGCCGCGGTGATGCAGCCGTTCTTGGGACGGCTGACGGCCAGCTTGATCGGCCGCTTGGCGGCGGCGTCGGCCTCTGCCTGGGTGACGTCCTTCAGGTCGGCCATCCGCTGCAGCACGGTGTTCCGCCGCCGGGTGGCCTCCGCGGGGTCGTTGACCGGGTCGTAGCGGGTCGGCGACTGGACGATGCCGGCCAGCAGCGCGGACTCTTCGAGGTTCAGGTCCTTGGCGTGCTTGCTGAAGTAGCGCTGGCTGGCGGCCTCGACGCCGTACGCCTGCTGCCCGAAGAAGGTGATGTTGAGGTAGTTCTGCAAGATCTTGCGCTTGCCGAGCTCCTCCTCCACCTGGATCGCGTACTTGAGTTCCTTGACCTTGCGGCCGATCGTCTGCTGAGTGGCCTGGGCGACCTTGTCCGGGTCGTTGCCCGCCTCCTCGATGAAGACGTTCTTCACGTACTGCTGGGTCAGCGTCGACGCACCCTCGGAGACGCCGCCGGACTGGGCGTTCTTGTTGACCGCGCGCAGAATGCCCTTCATGTCGATCGCGCCGTGCTGGTAGAAGCGCGCGTCCTCGATGGCGACGATCGCCTTCTGGACGTACGGCGACATGTCCTTGAGGTCGACCACCGTGCGGTCGCGGCTGTAGACCTTGGCGATCTCGCCGCCGTTCGCGTCCTGGATGATGGTCCGCTGGCTGAGCGGCGGGGCCTTGAGGTCCGAGGGGATGTCGTCGAATCCCTCGACCGATCCCTTGGCCGCGAGGCCGATCGCTCCGGCGGCGGGAAGGGCGATACCCGCCAGGACGGCGCCCGCCAGCACGCTGACACCCAGGAACTTAGCGGCCTGCTGGGTCTTGGTCAGACCCCCGCCGTCGCGCTTCTTACCCATGAGGGCACCCTACGTTCTCAATCGCCGGACAGGGGCGCAACTGTTCGCCTACGCTGTTTCCCATCTGCCACAGCGGAACCGTTCCGCCCCGGCGCGCCCCTCTCCTCTCCCGTTCGGTCGGCGCGTGGGTCGTGGCCTGAACATCCGCTCGTGTCACGGGAATTCCGGTTTGCTCACGGTGAACTGTCCTGGCTTACGAGAAAGGCGACGTATGTCGTCCGCTCACTCCGTTGGGTGATCTGCCGTATACGCATAGTCCGTTCGGGCCATTCAAGATTGGGCCCGAAGGGGGTGTTGCGCCCTGCCCACCTTCCGTAACGTCCTCAACTGGCAACGGTGAATATGCCGATTGCCGCCGTGGGGGAGCCTCGATTCGGGAGAGGACGGCGCCAGCATGAGCTGGGTAACCGACTGGAACGCACAGGCAGCATGCCGCACGACCGATCCGGATGAACTGTTCGTCCAAGGAGCGGCGCAGAACCGCGCCAAGGCTGTGTGCACCGGGTGTCCGGTGCGTACGGAGTGCTTGGCCGATGCGCTGGACAACCGCGTGGAGTTCGGCGTGTGGGGCGGAATGACCGAGCGTGAACGCCGGGCGCTGCTGCGCCGCCGGCCGACCGTGACGTCGTGGCGCCGCCTTCTGGAGACGGCGCGTACGGAATACGAGCGCAGCACGGGGATTCTGCCCATGGGCTGCGAGGGCGAGGATTTCGACGAGTACGCGGCGGCCGGTTAGCCGGTCGGCGGCGGGATCTCGGAGCGCCGCCAACGCGGTGGATACGGAGTGGAATTGGCCGCTCCGGATGCAGTCGTTCGCGTCGGCGCAGTGGTGCATGCCCGTGGGCCGGGACCTGGGCCCGGGGCGTGTCTCGGACGTCCGGACGGGTGCGTGTCCGGGGCGTGTTGGCGTATGCGTGGAGCCGGGCGGGCGCGGCGGTGCGGGCGCAGGGCGGGGTGACCTTCCGCACAGCGCGTGTGACGTTCGGGGCGTTCTGCGGATGGTCAGGGTTGCGCGGGGGCTATGTCGCCGTCGGTGGGGTCGAGGGCGAGGCGTGCGCCGATCGCGCGTAGGCCGGCTAGGTCGTGGACGTCGCCGGGCAGCGCGGCGACCTCCGTCACGGGGACTTCGGGGTGCAATGCGGTGAAACGGTCTCGCGTCCGTCGTTCGCGCGCGAGGACCTGCATGCGCTCCGCGTGCAACCGCAGCAGCCCGGCGGCGAGTTGAGCCGCCGAAGCCGTGGGTGGTGCTGGGTGCGCCGCCGGGGCGGTGGGGGAGTGGCCGTCGGCGGTACGTGATCCATTCTTCCCGCCGTCGTGATCCATAATGCCGTTCCGCTCAAGATTTTCGGCGGCTTCCGCGACGGGGCCCGTGGCAGGGTCCGGATCGGGGCCCGGCGTGGCGCCCGCTTCCGCACCGGCTTCCGCTTCCTGGGCCGCGGCGCGCTCGTCGGCCGCCGTCTCGGCCTCCTCCGCCGCCTGGTCGGTCAGCGTCTCCGCCGCGGCGAGCGCCCGCTCGGCGCTCAGCCGGGAAGCGCCGCTGCCGTGCACCCTGTTCAGGACGAGACCGGCCAGCGGCATCTGCTCGGCTGCCAGCCGTTCGACGAAGTACGCCGCCTCGCGCAGCGCGTCCCGCTCCGGTGCGGCCACCACGAGGAAGGCCGTGCCGGGCGCCTGGAGCAGCCGGTACGTGGCGTCCGCGCGGGTGCGGAAGCCGCCGAACATGGTGTCCATCGCGGCCACGAACGTCTGCACGTCGCGCAGCAGTTGGCCGCCCATCAGCTTGCTGAGCGTGCCGGTCATCATCGACATACCGACATTGAGGAACTTCATTCCGGCCCGGCCGCCGACCTTCGCGGGCGCCATCAGCACCCTGATGAACTTGCCGTCCAGGAAGGACCCGAGGCGCTTGGGTGCGTCCAGGAAGTCGAGCGCGGAGCGGCTGGGCGGGGTGTCGACGATGATCAGATCCCACTCGTCGCGGGCGCGGAGCTGGCCGAGCTTCTCCATGGCCATGTACTCCTGCGTGCCCGCGAAACCGGCCGACAGGGACTGGTAGAAGGGGTTCTCCAGGATGGCGCGGGCCCGCTCCGCGTCGGCGTGCCCCTCGACGATCTCGTCGAAGGTGCGCTTCATGTCGAGCATCATCGCGTGCAGTTCGCCGCCTGCCGCGTCGTCGACGCCCTTGACCTGGCGGGGGACGTTGTCCAGCTCGGAGATGCCCATCGACTGCGCGAGCCGCCTGGCCGGGTCGATGGTCAGGACGACGGCCTTGCGGCCACGCTCGGCCGCCCGTACGCCCAGGGCGGCGGCCGTCGTGGTCTTGCCGACGCCGCCGGAACCGCAGCACACCACGATGCGGGTGCGCGGATCGTCGATCAGCGCGTCGACCTCGAGCCACGGGGCCGAGGCGTCCAGCGTCGAGTTGTCGGCGGTCATATGGGCCCCTGTTTCCGCAGGTCCCTCGCCAGGCGGTAGAGGCCGGCGAGGTCCACTCCCTCGGGGAGCAGCTCCAACTCGTAGGTGGGCAGGCCGATCGCGGTCAGCTCGGCGTGCTGGGCGCGCTCCAGGTCGACCCGCTCCGCGTGCTCGCGGGCCTGTTCCAGGAGCGGGTCGATCAGCCGCTCGGCCAGGCCGCCGCGGCGGGCGCCGCCCAGACCTGCCTGGGAGAGCGCCTTGGCCACGCCCGTCCGGGCGCTGCGGGCGGCGATGTCGAGGTCTTCGGTGTCCAGCACGGCGGGACGGGTCATGTTGATGACGATGCCGCCCACAGGGAGGCCGGCGGCCCGCAGCTCGGCGATGCCGTCCGCGGTCTCCTGGACCGGCATCTCCTCCAGGAGGGTCACCAGATGCACCGCGGTCTCGGGGGACTTGAGCACCCGCATCACGGCCTGCGCCTGATTGTGGATCGGGCCCATCTTCGCCAGGCCGGCGACCTCGTCGTTGACGTTCAGGAAGCGGGTGATGCGGCCGGTGGGCGGTGCGTCCATCACGACGGCGTCGTAGACGTACGCGCCGTGCTTGTCCTTGCGGCGCACCGCTTCGCATGCCTTGCCGGTCAGCAGGACGTCCCGCAGGCCCGGGGCGATGGTGGTGGCGAAGTCGATCGCGCCGAGCTTCTTGAGGGCGCGGCCCGCGCTGCCGAGTTTGTAGAACATCTGGAGGTAGTCCAGGAGGGCACGCTCGGCGTCGATGGCGAGCGCGTGCACCTCGCCCGCCCGTCTTCCGACACCGCCCCTGGCGGAGTCGGCGGCCGACGCGCCGTCCGGACCCGGTGCCACGGCGATCTTGCGCTCCTCGTAAGGGAGCGCTTCGGTCTCGAACACCTGGGCAATGCCCTGTCTGCCCTCGACCTCGACCAGGAGGGTACGGCGTCCCTCGGTGGCCAGGGCGAGGGCGAGGGCAGCGGCGACCGTGGTCTTGCCGGTGCCGCCCTTGCCGCTGACGACATGGAGCCTGCTCACGTCAAGGAGCCTAACCAGTCCGCGCGCGGGCTACGCACGGGACGGCCCCTGGTCTGCGTCGGGGATGTGCCCTACGGGTCGCCCGGGGCCTGCCCCGCGGGGGCGGGCGGGCGCCGTCCGCGGCGGGTGCGGGCAGGCATTACGCTCGGCCCATGACCAAGTGGGAATACGCGACCGTGCCGCTTCTCGTACACGCGACGAAGCAGATTCTGGACACCTGGGGCGAGGACGGCTGGGAGCTCGTCCAGGTCGTTCCGGGCCCGAACAACCCCGACCAGCTGGTGGCCTACCTGAAGCGGGAGAAGGCGTGAGCGCCGTAGAGGACAAGATCGCGGAGCTGGGCCTGAAGCTGCCGCAGGTCGTGCCCCCGCTGGCCACGTACCAGCCCGCGGTGCGCTCGGGCCGTTACGTCTTCACCTCCGGCCAGCTGCCCATGGTGGACGGCGCGCTGCCGGCCACCGGCAAGGTCGGCGCCGAGGTCACCCCGGAGGCTGCCGCGGAACTGGCCGCCACCTGTGCGCTCAACGCACTGGCCGCGGTGAAGTCCGTGATCGGTGATCTGGACAGGATCGAGCGCGTCGTCAAGGTCGTCGGGTTCGTCGCGTCCGCGCCGGACTTCACCGGACAGCCGGGCGTCGTGAACGGCGCCAGCGAGCTGCTGGGCGCGGTACTCGGCGACAAGGGCGTGCACGCCCGGTCCGCGGTCGGTGTGGCGGTCCTGCCCGTCGATGCCCCGGTCGAGGTCGAGATCCAGGTCGAGATCGCGGAGTAGTAACCGGCCGGGGCGGCTCGACGGCCGCCCCGGGGCACGGCCGGGCGGGGGTGCCGAAAAGAGACCCTCGAACATCCGCGCGTGAGCGCATAGCATCCGGCCATGTCGTCGACGACCAATGGCCAGTGGTATCCGCCGGAGTGGCCGGACCTCATCCGGGCGTTCGCGAACGGCGAGCTGACCCCCGCCGAGCCCCGGCGGGCCGCGACCGTCCTGCTGCTGCGGGACTCAGGCACCGGCGGCCCCACCGTGCACATGTTGCGCAGACGCGCCTCCATGGCCTTCGCCGGAGGCGCGTACGCCTATCCGGGCGGCTCCGTGGATCCGCGCGATGAACGTCCCGTCTCCTGGGCCGGCCCCTCGCGCGCCGAATGGGCCGCACGGATGGGGGTCGACCCGGCCGCCGCGCAGGCCATCGTCTGTGCCGCAGTGCGCGAGACGTTCGAAGAGGCCGGGGTACTGCTCGCCGGGCCGTCGGCCGGGACGGTCGTCGCGGACACCACGGGCGACGACTGGGAGGCCGACCGCGCGGCGCTGGTCGCCCACGAGCTGTCCTTCGCCGACTTCCTGGAACGCCGCGGCCTGGTGCTGCGCTCCGACCTCCTGGGGGCGTGGGCCCGCTGGGTCACCCCGGAGTTCGAACCGCGGCGCTACGACACCTGGTTCTTCGTCGCCGCGCTGCCCGAGGGCCAGCGCACCCGGGACGTGTCCACGGAAGCGGACCGCACGGTGTGGATCCGCCCGGCGGAGGCCGCCGCCGGCTACGACCGCGGCGACCTGCTGATGATGCCGCCGACCATCTCCACGCTGCGCTCCCTGGAGCCGTACGCCACCGCGGCCGACGCGCTGGGCGCGGCAGGGCAGCGGGACCTGGCGCCGGTGCTGGCCCGCGCCCGCCCGGTGGACGGCGGGATCGAGCTGAGCTGGCCGGGCCACGACGAATTCACCAAGCACGTCCCGCAGACGGAGAGCGGTCGCGCCGCAGGCCCAAGGGCGGACGGGGGCACCGACGGCCCCGAAGGACCCGCAGGAGACCGCCGCCCCTCAGGAGGAACCACCGCATGACCAATGCAGCAGCCCTCCCCGGACAGCCCCGCGGCGGCGTCATCGCGGGACCTGCCACCGCCCGCGCCCGGTGCGTCCTGGCGCCCAACCCCTCGGCGATGACCCTGGACGGCACCAACACCTGGATCGTCGCCGAACCGGACTCCCCTCTGGCCGTCGTCATCGACCCGGGGCCGCTCGACGACGGGCACCTCAGGGCCGTCATCGACACCGTCGAACAGGCAGGCAAGCGGGTCGCGCTGACCCTCCTGACCCACGGCCATCCCGACCACGCCGAAGGGGCGGCCCGGTTCGCCGAGCTGACCCGTACGGACGTCAGGGCCCTCGATCCGGCGCTGCGTCTCGGGGACGAAGGGCTCGAAGCCGGCGACGTGATCACCACGGGCGGCCTGGAGATGCGCGTCGTGCCCACCCCGGGGCACACCGCCGATTCGCTGTCCTTCCACCTCCCCGCCGATGCCGCCGTCCTCACCGGGGACACCATCCTGGGCCGGGGCACCACGGTGGTGGCCCATCCCGACGGGCGGCTCGGCGACTACCTGGACTCGCTGCGCAGGCTGCGCTCCCTGACCGTCGACGATGGGGTGACCACCGTCCTGCCCGGCCACGGCCCGGTGCTCAACGACGCCCAGGGGGCGGTGGAGTTCTACCTGGCGCACCGCGCCAACCGGCTGGCCCAGGTGGAGACCGCCGTCGAGAGCGGGCACCGCACACCGGCCGAGGTCGTCGCCGCTGTCTACGCGGACGTCGACCGCTCCCTGTGGCCGGCGGCCGAGTTGTCGGTGCGGGCGCAGCTGGACTACCTGGGGGAACACGGGTTGATCTGAACCCGGGGCGGCTTCGGGGAGCGGGGGCCGCCGAGCCTCTACGGGCGAGGCGCCTTCGGGCCGTGGACGGCCAGGTACTCGGCCGCGAGCCAGGGGGCCAGGCCCTCCAGCAGCTCGTCCAGCAGGTGCGGATGGTCATCGGGCGCGCGGGCCGCGCGGGCGGCGGCGCGCATCTGCTGTGCGTGCGCCGGGTAGTAGCGGCCGAACACCTCGGCCGACTCGGCGAGATCGCTCGTCCAGCCGCCCCAGCGCGGCATCACCAGCGTGAACCCGGCGCGTACCAGCAGGCGCGCGGTACTCCGGATCAGCCGCCGGCGCCCGGCACCGCTCGGTGCCTCGGCGGCCTTGCGCCGCAGGCCGGGCAGCAGGCGGAAGAAGTCGCCGTTGGTCTCCCTCGCGAGAAGCGGAGTAGGGCGGTAACGGGGCAGCCGCCCGGCGAGGTCGGGGCCCGACAACGGGGTGCACAGGCAGGCGACGAACCAGCCCATGTCGTGCCGCTCCAGCTCGCTCAGCAGCCGGTCGACGCCGAACAGCAGGATTCCCGCACCGTCGATCTGGGGGAAGGCGGCATCCAGCTCCGCCTCCAGGACATCCGCTGTCGCCCGGTCCTCCGGAGTGGGCCCGGCGCGCAGCGCGAGCAGCAGGTCGAGATCGGAGACCCCGGGGACGGCCGTGCCGCGCGGGATGCTGCCGTAGAGGTACGCGCTGTGCAGCAGGGCGGGCCCGAAGCGCGCGGTGATCCCGTCCCGAGCCGCTGCCACGACAGGCGCGAACTCCGGGGCGACCCGATCGAGCGCCCCTTCCCGGAGGAAGCAGCCGTCCCGGTCCAGTCCCCTGCCGTCACTCATGGCGCCACTATGCCGACGGGCCAGGAGGGGAGCCAGGGGTTTACGGGCGTACGGCGAAGGGCCCCACCGGGGCGGGGCCCTTCCCTTGCAGATGCAACGCCGCGTACGGGCGCTGAGCGGCCGAACGGAACGCTACGCGCCGGTAATGATTCCGGGCCTGCGCCACGGCGGCGTACGGGCCACGGGGGCCCTGTGCGGGCGTCAGCGGGAGCGCTTGGCCAGCCGCTCGACGTCCAGCAGGATCACGGCGCGGGCCTCCAGGCGCAGCCAGCCACGGCCGGCGAAGTCCGCGAGCGCCTTGTTGACCGTCTCGCGGGAGGCGCCCACCAACTGGGCCAGCTCCTCCTGCGTCAGGTCGTGCACGACGTGGATGCCTTCTTCGGACTGCACGCCGAAGCGGCGCGACAGGTCCAGCAGGGCCCGCGCCACCCGGCCGGGTACGTCGGAGAAGACCAGGTCGGACATCTGGTCGTTGGTCTTGCGCAGGCGGCGGGCGACGGCGCGCAGCAGGGCGGTCGCCACCTCGGGCCGGGCGTTGAGCCAGGGCTGAAGGTCGCCGTGGCCCAGGCCGAGGAGCTTGACCTCGGTCAGGGCGGATGCGGTGGCCGTGCGCGGGCCCGGGTCGAAGAGCGAGAGCTCACCGATCAGTTCTCCGGGGCCCAGGACGGCGAGCATGTTCTCCCGGCCGTCCGGGGAAGTGCGGTGCAGCTTCACCTTGCCCTCGGTGACCACGTACAGGCGGTCGCCGGGATCCCCTTCGTGGAACAGGGCGTCGCCGCGAGCGAGCGTGACCTCTCCCATTGAGGCGCGCAGCTCGGCCGCCTGCTCATCGTCGAGCGCCGCAAAGAGCGGTGCGCGCCGCAGAACGTCGTCCACGAGTTCTCTCCTTGTCGACATGCTCCGAGGGACTGTGGTCCCCATCATGCCGGAATGCAAAACAGTGCGATCAATCACAAGTTTGCCGGACCCGTGGCCCGAGCCCTACGGCAGGGGGCCGATTGGGGTGGCGAATCATGGTGATCGGGCCGGATGTCAGTGGGTGGCCTTAGTCTGGCCGAGTGTCCAACACGCCGGTGAGAGCACGGGACGAGGGGGCTGAGCGAGTGACCGCAGAACGCGATTCCGCTGTGGGCGAACGCCCGCCCCGCCCGCGGCCCGAATGCGAACAAAGGTCCCAAAGCGCCCGCCGGGATGGTGTCCGTCCGGAAGGCGGTGCCGCGGGGGTGCGGCCCGTCGGGGCGGACGGCGGATCCGGCGCGTACGCCGAAGGTGAGGCCGGCGGGAATCCGGCGGCCGGGCCGGCAGGGAAGCCGGCAGCGAACTCGGTACGGAAGAAGGCCGTCGTGAAGCAGAACCCCGCAAAGGCGACCAAGGAGACGGCCGCCGTGACGGCTGCCCAGGAGCCGGCCCCGCAGCAGAGCACCGCGAAGAAGCCCGCGGCCAAGAAGACGACGGCAAAGACGACGGCGGCCAAGAAGACGACGGCGAAGAAGGCCGCCCCGAAGAAGACCGCGGCGAAGGCGCCCGCGAAGAAGACCCCCGCGCGCAAGCCGGAATCGCGGACGGCCATGGTCCGCAGGGCCCGGCGGATCAACCGTGAGCTGGCCGAGCTGTACCCGTACGCCCACCCGGAGTTGGACTTCACCAACCCCTTCGAGCTGCTGGTCGCGACGGTGCTCTCGGCGCAGACCACCGACCTGAGGGTCAACCAGACCACCCCCGGCCTGTTCGCCGTCTGCCCCACCCCGGAGGACATGGCGGCGATGAACCCGGAGCGGCTGGAGGAGCTGATCCGCCCGACGGGCTTCTTCCGCGCCAAGGCGAAGTCGCTCATCGGCCTGTCGACCGCGCTGCGGGACCGCTTCGGGGGCGAGGTGCCCGGACGGCTCGAGGACCTCGTCACGCTGCCCGGCGTCGGCCGCAAGACCGCCAACGTCGTGCTCGGCAACGCTTTCGGCGTCCCGGGCATCACCGTGGACACCCACTTCGGCCGCCTGGTGCGCCGCTTCGGCTGGACCACCCAGGAAGACCCCGTGAAGGTCGAGGCGGAGATCGCCGAGATCTTCCCCAAGAGCGAGTGGACGATGCTCTCGCACCGCGTCGTCTTCCACGGCCGCCGTGTCTGCCACTCCCGCAAGCCCGCCTGCGGCGCCTGCGGCATCGCCCCGCTGTGCCCGTCGTACGGCGAGGGCGAGACCGACCCGGAGAAGGCGAAGAAGCTGCTCAAGTACGAATTGGGCGGCCAGCCGGGCCAGCGTCTGAACCCGCCGGCCGGCTATCCGGGTCGGCCCGCACCCCCGTTGGCGGCCTCATGACGCCGACCGTCACGACCGCAGGAGCGGCAGCGGCAACCGCACCGGGGACCGACCACCGAAGCCAGGGCCTGAGGGGGCGCGTATGACGAGTGCACAGGAGCAGTGCGGCGAGAAGACGGACAGCGGGGACACGGCGCTCGGCGCCGCCGCGGGCGGCCCGGAGACCGTGGTGAGCGTCGAAGGGCTGCCGGAATGGCTGGCCCCGGTCGCCCGCGCGGCCGGCACGATCGAACCGCGCCAGCTCAGCCGCTTCCTGCCGCCGGAGAGCGGCGGCCGGCAGTCCGCCGTGCTGATCCTCTTCGGCCACGGCGCACGCGGCCCCGAACTGCTGCTCATGGAGCGTGCGGGCACCCTCCGTTCGCATGCCGGACAGCCGTCCTTCCCTGGTGGTGCCCTGGATCCCCAGGACGGCGATCCGGAGGGCCGCGGCCCGGTGCGTGCCGCGCTGCGCGAGGCCCAGGAGGAGACCGGGCTCGACCCTTCCGGTGTCCAGGTGTTCGGCGTACTGCCGCGGCTCTACATCCCGGTCAGCGGGTTCGTCGTGACGCCGGTCCTCGGCTGGTGGCGCCACCCCACCCCGGTCGGCGCGGTCGACCAGGCGGAGACCGCACGGGTGTTCACGGTTCCCGTGGCGGATCTCACGGATCCCGCGCACCGCGTGACGACCCGCCACCCCAGCGGCCACATCGGCCCGGCGTTCCTCGTCGAGAACGCTCTGGTCTGGGGTTTCACCGCCGGAGTCATCGACCGGATCCTGCATTATTCGGGCTGGGAGATTCCGTGGGACTCTGACAAGCAGGTCCCACTCGACTGGCGCGCGTGAGACGGTGTCCGGCGTGAACGTCCTGGACATTCTGTTGCTGGTCGCCGCCGTGTGGTTCGCGATCGTCGGTTATCGGCAAGGCTTTGTCGTCGGCATCCTGTCCGTGCTCGGTTTCCTCGGGGGCGGGCTGGTCGCGGTCTACCTGCTGCCCGTGGTCTGGAACGAGATCACCGAGGACGCCACACCCGGCACCTTCGCGGCCATCGCGGCGGTCGCCATCGTGATCGTGTGCGCGTCGGTGGGCCAGGCGCTCACCACCCATCTGGGGAACAAGCTGCGCCGCCACATCACCTGGTCACCCGCGCGAGCGCTGGACGCGACCGGCGGCGCGCTGGTCAACGTCCTGGCGATGCTGCTGGTGGCCTGGCTGATCGGTTCCGCGCTGGCCGGCACGTCCCTGCCGACGCTCGGCAAGGAGGTCCGCAACTCCAAGGTGCTGCTGGGGGTTTCGCGGGTGATGCCGCAACAGGCCGGCACCTGGTTCGCCGACTTCTCCTCGGTCCTCGCGCAGAACGGCTTCCCGCAGGTCTTCACCCCGTTCTCCAACGAGCAGATCACGTCCGTGCCGGCCCCCGACCCGCAGCTGGCCTCCGGCCCGGTCGCTTCGGAGGCCAAGCACAGCATCGTCAAGGTCGTCGGCACGGCGCCCAGCTGCGGAAAGGTCCTCGAAGGCAGCGGCTTCGTCTTCTCCTCGCACCGCGTGATGACCAACGCCCACGTCGTCGGCGGTGTGAGCGAGCCGACCGTCCAGGTGGGCGGCGAGGGGCGCACGTACGACGCCAAGGTCGTGCTCTACGACTGGAAGCGGGACATCGCGGTGCTCGACGTGCCCGCGCTGGACGCGCCCCCGCTGCGGTTCGCCGGCAAGGACGCGAGCAGCGGCAAGAGCGCCATCGTCGCGGGCTACCCGGAGAACGGCGGCTACGACGTCCGCGCGGCCCGCATCCGCGGCCGTATCCAGGCCAACGGCCCGGACATCTACCACCGGGGCACGGTCGGCCGCGATGTGTACTCCCTGTACGCCACGGTGCGGCAGGGCAACTCCGGAGGCCCGCTGCTCACGCCGAACGGCGAGGTCTACGGAGTGGTGTTCGCCAAGTCCCTCGACGACGCCCAGACCGGCTACGCCCTCACCGCTGACGAGGTCCGGGAGGACGTCGTCAAGGGCCGGGCGGCCGGGCATCAGCAGGTCGACAGCCAGGGCTGCGCGATCTGAGGCGCCCAGGGGTGGTGGGTGCGAAGTGTGCGCCCGCCGCCCCGCGCGGCTCAGCTGCGGGTATGGCGGAGGCGTGCGCTCATCCAGCGCGCTCTGCGGCGCAGGATGCGCGGAATCCCCATCGGGTGCGCGGGGTCGGAGGGATCACCGGGCCTGAGGTCCGGAGTGCCCTTGTCCCGAGTGCCCACCGCAGCGGCACTGCTGCGGCGGTTGCTTGCCACGTCACGGTAGTCGTGCGTCCAGCCCATACCCTCGACTCTGCCCCTGCCCCAAGGTCCGTAACCTCCGGGAGACCCGCCAATTGGCCTATGCGTCAGGCAAGTGGCTGTTCGTCAGACGTACGTTCGTCCGTGGTGCGCCGGGCGTCCGGGGCGCGCTGTCTGAGGGGGGCCGACGGGCGGCCGGGAGGTCACCGGTCCGGTTCGGGGTCCTGCAGCCAGTTGATCAGCTCCGATGAGAACGCCACCGGGTCCTCCTCGTGCGGGAAGTGGCCCAGCCCGTCGAAGAGCCGCCAGCGGTAGGGGGCCTCGACATACGCGCCGGAGCCGGCCGCGCTGCGGGTGCGCATCACCGGGTCGAGTGAGCCGTGCAGATGCAGCGTCGGCACCCGTACCGGCATCTTCATGCGGCGGTTGAACTGCAGGCCGTCCGGGCGGGCCATCGAGCGCACCATCCAGCGGTACGGCTCGATCGCGCAGTGCGCCGTCGAGGGGATGCTCATCGCCCGCTGGTAGACCGCCACCGCGTCCTCCTGCGGAGGCTGCGGGCCTGACCAGTCCCTGATCATCTGCCCCACCAGCGCGGCATCGTCGGCGAGCAGCGCCCGCTCGGGCAGCCAGGGGCGCTGGAAGTTCCAGATGTGCGAACTGCGCCTGCTCTGTTTGACGTCGGCGAGCATCGCCGAGCGCCAGCGGCGCGGGTGCGGCATGGACGACACGGCGAGCCGGCGCACCAGCTTGGGCCGCATCACGGCTGCCGTCCACGCCAGATAGCCGCCCAGGTCGTGGCCGACCAGGGCGGCGTCCGGCTCGCCCAGGGACCGGATGACGCCGGTGACGTCGAGCGCGAGATTTGCGGGGTCGTAGCCGCGCGGGGTGCGGTCGCTGCCGCCGACGCCGCGCAGGTCCATCGCGACCGCCCGGTACCCCGCGTCGGCGAGCGCGGGGAGTTGATGCCGCCACGTCCACCAGAACTGCGGGAAGCCGTGCAGCAGCAGTACCAGCGGTCCTTCGCCCATCTCCGCGATGTGGAAACGGGCGCCGTTCGCCGCGACGTCCCGGTGTGACCAGGGCCCGTCGGGCTGTACGACCGAGGTGGTGCTGTCGGCGGCTGTCATACCGACGAGCGTGTCACAGACTCCAGGACGGGGTGTTCCGCCGGCGCCGTGCGCGGATGCGGCTTGGCCTTCTGGAGGACGGCCGCCGTCTGCTTGGCCGACGCGATGGACTTCTCCGGCTTCTTGATCTTCTTGACCTTCGCGAGCGCGATGAGGATCAGCAGCGTCGCGACGACCAGGAAGGCGCCACCGACGATCAGGAACGACCAGGCGAGCCCGAGGCCGAGGTTGTGGATGCCGTAGGCCGCGGCGAAGCTCAGCACCGGGAGGGCGAAGAGCGCCAGTACACCCGCCACGACGAACGCGGATCCGCCGATGCCCGCCCGCTTGGCGTCCTGCCGCAACTCGGCCTTGGCCAGCGCGATCTCGTCGTGCACGAGTGCGGACATCTCGGCGGTGGCCGCCGCCACCAACTGCCCGAGGCTGCGGTCTGCGCCGTCATCGGCTGAACTCATCGCCGTCTCCCTCTTGTCTGCTGCCGGATGCAAAGCCTCTCAGATCATGCCGGACCATCGTCCCCGTGGGCGGCGCCGGAGGCCACTTCGGCAAGCCGCCGGTGCTCGGCGGCCTTCGATTCGAGGATCGCGGCCATCCTCAGGTGGTACTCCGGCTTGTCCATTTCGTAGATGTCAGGGATGCCGTCCTGGTCCTCGTCGCGCTCCTCGTCCTCGCACAGCTTCCGGTACTTGGTGTTGCGGAGCTTGAGGAGGATGCCGGCGAACACGGCGGCGATCAGCGAGCCGATCAGGACGGACGCCTTGATCTCGTCGGCCAGCGCCAGGTCCGTGGCGAAGGCCAGTTCGCCGATCAGCAGGGAGACCGTGAAGCCGATGCCGGCCAGCGCGGCGACGGCGAAGACGTCCGGCCATCTGAGGTCGGGGTTGAGCTCGGCCTTGGTGAAGCGGGCGGTGAACCACGTGCCGCCGAAGATGCCGAGCGCCTTGCCGACGACCAGGCCGAGGACCACACCCAGCGTTTCGGGCCGGGTGAAGACCTCGTGGACGGCGCCGCCGGAGACGGACACACCGGCGGAGAAGAGGGCGAAGAGCGGTACGGCGAGGCCGGCCGACAGGGGGCGCACCAGGTGCTCGATGTGCTCACCGGGGGAGTGTGCTTCGCCCTCGCGCCGGGTGCAGCGCAGCATCAGGCCCATCGCGACACCGGCGATGGTGGCGTGCACCCCGCTGTTCTCCATCAGTGCCCAGATGACCAGCGCGAGCGGCACGTAGACGTACCAGCCGCGGATGCCCTTGCGCAGCAGGAAGTAGAAGAGCACCAGGCCGGCGACGGCGAGGCCGAGCGCCAGAAAGTTGATCTTCGAGGTGAAGAAGATCGCGATGATGAGGATGGCGAAGAGGTCGTCGACGACGGCCAGGGTGAGCAGAAAGGCGCGCAGTGCGGACGGCAGGGACGTGCCGATCACGGCGAGTACGGCCAGCGCGAACGCGATGTCGGTGGCGGTGGGGACGGCCCAGCCGTCCAGGGAACCGCCGCCGATGGTGTTGACGACGGTGTAGACGATGGCGGGCATCGCCATGCCGCAGATCGCGGCGATCACCGGGAGGGCGGCGGCCTTGGGGTCGCGCAGTTCGCCGGCGACCAGTTCGCGTTTGAGCTCGATGCCGGCGACGAAGAAGAAGACGGCGAGCAGGCCGTTCGCGGCCCAGTGCTGGATCGAGAGGTCCAGGCCGATGGCGGCGGGGCCGAGGTGGAAGCCGCGGATCGCTTCGTAGCTGCCGCCTGCGGTGTTGGCCCAGATGAGAGCCGCGACGGCGGCGACGAGGAGGAGCACTCCGCCCACGGTTTCGGCGCGCAGGGCTTCGGCGATGAAGTTCCGCTCGGGCAGGGGTATTCGCCCGAGGAAGGGGGAGCGGCGGTTGGGGGCGTTCACGCGGGTGACCTCCGGGCTTTCGGCAGCTGAGTACGGCTGTTGCAGTTGCCGACCAGACTTCCCGGCGCACCCTGAGATTCTTTGCGTTTCGTTGACGCGTCTGCCACTTTACCTGGCGCGCACAAGGGGCTAATGGGTGATTCTCACTTTAAGGGCATACCGGGCATCCGGCTGGCGGGCCGGGTGGTCGCCTCCGGAGACGCCGCAGGGGCACCGGCCGTCTGCCGGTGCCCCTGCGGCTGTGCGTGCGTGGTTCCTGGGGCCCCGCCGGGCCCGGTGCTCAGTCCTCGCTCGACGCCCCCGGCAGCTTCGCCTGGATCAGGTCCATGACGGAGGAGTCGGTGAGGGTGCTGACGTCGCCGAGGTCACGGTTCTCCGCGACGTCCCGGAGCAGCCGGCGCATGATCTTGCCGGAGCGGGTCTTGGGCAGCTCGGCGACCGGCATGATCCGCTTGGGCTTGGCGATCGGGCCGAGCTGCTGGGCGACGTGCGCACGCAACTCGTCGACCAGGCCCTCGTCGTCGGCGCTCGCGGTGCCGCGCAGGATCACGAAGGCGCAGATGGCCTGGGTGGTCTGCGGGTCGGTGGCCCCGACGACCGCGGCCTCGGCGACCTTCGGGTGCGCGACCAGCGCCGATTCCACCTCCGTGGTGGAGATGTTGTGGCCGGACACCAGCATCACGTCGTCCACCCGGCCGAGCAGCCAGATGTCGCCGTCCTCGTCCTTCTTGGCGCCGTCGCCCGCGAAGTACTTGCCTTCGAAGCGCGACCAGTACGTGTCGAGGTAGCGCTGGTCGTCGCCCCAGATGGTGCGGAGCATGGACGGCCACGGCTCGGTCAGCACGAGGTAGCCGCCGGCGCCGTCGGGCACCTCGTGGGCGTCGTCGTCGACGACGGTCGCCGCGATGCCGGGCAGCGGTACCTGCGCCGAACCGGGCTTGGTCGCCGTGACGCCGGGCAGCGGGCTGAGCATCATCGCGCCGGTCTCGGTCTGCCACCAGGTGTCGACGATCGGCGCCGCATCGGCACCGATGTGCTTGCGGTACCACATCCACGCCTCGGGGTTGATCGGCTCACCGACCGACCCCAGGACGCGCAGCGACGACAGGTCGAACTTCGCCGGGATGTCGTCGCCCCACTTCATGCAGGCGCGGATCGCGGTCGGCGCGGTGTAGAGGATCGTCACGCCGTACTTCTGCACGATCTCCCACCAGCGGCCCTGGTGCGGGGTGTCGGGCGTGCCCTCGTAGAGCACTTCGGTGGCGCCGTTGGCGAGCGGTCCGTACGCGATGTACGAGTGGCCGGTCACCCAGCCGACGTCGGCGGTGCACCAGAAGACATCGGTCTCCGGCTTGAGGTCGAAGACGGCGTGGTGGGTGTACGCCACCTGCGTGAGGTAGCCGCCGGTGGTGTGCAGGATGCCCTTGGGCTTACCCGTCGTACCGGAGGTGTAGAGGATGAACAGCGGGTGCTCGGCGTCGAACGCCTCGGGGGTGTGCTGGTCACTCTGCCGCTCGACGGTCTCGTGCCACCACACGTCACGGCCCTCGGTCCACGCGACGTCCTGGCCGGTACGCCGCACGACCAGGACGTTGCGGACGTTCTCCGTGCCGGGCTTGGTCAGCGCCTCGTCGACGGCCGGCTTGAGCGCGGAGGGCTTGCCGCGGCGGTAGCCGCCGTCGGCGGTGATCACGACGCGGGCGTCGGCGTCCTGGATGCGGGTGGCCAGTGCGTCCGCGGAGAAGCCGCCGAAGACCACCGAGTGCGGGGCGCCCAGGCGGGCGCAGGCCAGCATGGCGATGACCGTCTCCGGGATCATCGGCATGTAGACGGCGACGCGGTCGCCGGTCCTCACCCCCAGCTCGATCAGCGCGTTGGCGGCCTTGGAGACCTCGCGCTGCAGGTCGGCGTAGGTGAGCGAACGGCTGTCGCCGGTCTCGCCCTCGAAGTGGATGGCCACCCGGTCGCCCAGGCCGTTCTCCACATGCCGGTCCACGCAGTTGTACGCGACGTTGAGCTTGCCGTCGGCGAACCACTTCGCGAAGGGTGCGTTGGACCAGTCGAGCGTCTGAGTGGGCGCTGTCTCCCAGGACAGGCGCTTCGCCTGCTCGGCCCAGAAGCCCAGCCGGTCCGCCGCGGCCTGTTCGTAGGCCGCTGCCGTGACGTTGGCGTTCGCTGCCAGTTCGGCGGGCGGTGTGAACCGCCGTTCCTCCTTGAGCAGGTTGGAGAGGGAAGAGTGCTCGCTCATGCTTCCGTCTCCTTCTTGAGCAAAACGGAGAGGGAAGGACGCTTGTCCATGTCTCGGCTCCCGGTACATCGCAGGTGGTATAGACCAATAGACCGAATGCTCAATGATCACGGGGAGTTGGTCAACCCCTTCCGATCCTGGCACTAACTGATCGGTTGGTACAGATCCGTCTTGACGTGGACGTGTCGCGGTGCGGGGGCGGCGCCCCCGGCGCACATCCTGGGGGCGCCGCTGTTCCGGGCGCCACCGCCGAGCGGGGTCCGTGGTGCTCGCCATCTGACGCGTTCGGTACGGATTGCGCGGGTGTCGAGTGCTTCCTTTTCGAGCCGTAGATTGTCCGGATGTTCGCGAGCTGTTGATCACGGATGCGGGCCGGGTGGTCGCTCGCGGGCCCTTGCCTCCTGGAGGTCGCGGGTCAGACCGTCACCGGCGCCGCCTCTGCGCGCACGGCGGAGAACCGGCCGGACGCCTCGTCCAGGACGTACGCCTGCGCCTCGCCGACGTGGAAGTACATGCCGTGCAGGGCGAGCGCGCCCTCGGCCACGCGGCGGGCCACGCAGGGGTGCGCCCTCAGGTGATCGAGCTGTTGGCGGACGTTGACCAGCGCGAGTCGTTCGTGATCGTCCGCCACCGGGCGCTCGGCCAGGCTGACTTCGTCCTCGTCCGGGCGGCCGGACGCGGCCCTCATGCGGTCCAGGCTCGGCCTGCCGTGCCGCAGCCAGCGGGCGAGCGCGGTGGGGTCGGGAGCCGGCGCTTCCGGCCCCGGGGGCACCTCGTCCGGCGTGGTGAGCAGTGCCTTCATCGCGCCGCACCCCGAATGCCCGCACACCGTGATCGAGCCGACCTCCAGGACCTCCACCGCGTACTCGACGGCTGCGCCCACGGAGTCGCAGGCGCCGTCGCTGCCGGGCGGCGGCATCAGATTGCCGACATTGCGGACGGCGAACAGATCGCCGGGACCGCTGGACGTGATCATGCTCGTGACCAGCCGGGAGTCGGAGCAGGCGAGGAAGAGCTGAGTGGGCCGCTGCCCCTCCCTGGCCAGCCGGGCCAATTCCTCGCGGACCAGCGGGGCGGTGTGCCGCTGGAAGGCGCTCACGCCGCCCATGAGCTGGCTGCCGCTGGAGCCCGGAGCGGCCTCGCGGGCCGGGGCGGGCCGGGTGCAGTGGTGGTTGCGCCACGGTGTCCACGGGCTACAGGCGTGCGCACCGGCGGGCTCGGCGATGGGCCGGCCGCTGCGACCGCCGAGGGTGACCCAGCCGCCCTGCGCACGATGCCGCGCGGACCAGGACTGGAGCGCTTCGTAGGCGGCGTGGTCCATGAAGGACCCGCACAGCTCGACGACCACGTCCGAACAGGCCGGGACCAGCGCCAGGGCCCGGGTCAGCTGGGGCACGGCGAGAAACGTCAACTGGCCGCTGACGCGCACCCGGTGGCGGCCTTCCTCCTCCAGGACCGTGATGCGGGTGTGGGTCAGCCGGCGCAGCGCCAGGAAGGCGGCGACCGCGATGCCCGTCAGGACGCCCTGGAGTACGCCGAGTGCCACGACGCCGCCCAAGGTGGCTGCGTACACCGGGAATTCGCGGTGCCGCTGCACATGCCGGATGTGCGCGAAGCTCACCATCCGTACGCCGACCAGCATCACCAGCGCGGCGAGCGCGGCCAGCGGGATCAGTTCCAGTGCGGCGGCCGAGAGGCCCGCGCACAGCAGGACCCAAAGGCCGTGCAGCACGGTGGCGCGGCGGCCGGTGGCCCCGGCGCGGACGTTCGCCGAGCCGCGGATCGCGCCGCCGGAAATCGGCAGGCCGCCCAGCAGGCCGGTGACGATGTTGGCGACGCCCTGCCCGGCCAGTTCGCGGTTGAGGTCCGAAGGGCGGGACGGGGTGCCGGGGTGCTCGACCGCGAGCCGGTCCACCGCCACCGCGGACAGCAGGGACTCCATGGCGGCGACGAGGGTCACGGTCAGCACCGCTGCGGCGAGGGCGGGAACCGTGGCATCCGGGAGCGCGGGCAGTGACGGCGCCTGCCAGGAGGGGAGTTCGACGCGCGGGACGTCCGCACCGACGCTGACGGCCGTGGCCGCGAGGACGGCCACCAGGGCGGCCGGGACCGAGGCGAGCCGCCGCCCGAGGCGTCCGGGCAGCCGGCCCCAGCCGATCAGGACGGCGACGGTGAGGGCCCCGATCAGCAGGGCGGCGGTGTGCGGGTGCGCCAACTGGCCAGGAAGTGCAAGGGCGTTGGCAAGGGCGGAGCTTTCCGCGCTGCCGCCGAGCACCACGTGGAGCTGGCCGATGGCGATGGTGGCGCCGATGCCGGCGAGCATGCCGTGCACGATCGCCGGGCTGACGGCCAGCGCGGCGCGGGCCACGCGCAGGGCGCCCAGGGCGAGTTGGGTGAGCCCGGCCAGCACGGTGATCGCGCAGGTGGCGCGCCAGCCGAAGCGCTGGACGAGGTCGGCCGTGACGACCAGGAGCCCGGTGGCGGCACCGCTCACCTGGAGGGGGGCGCCACCGAGCAGGCCGGCGACGATGCCGCCGACGACCGCGGCGACCAGGCCGGCCTGCGGTGGTGCGCCGGTGGCGAGGGCGATGCCCAGCGAGAGCGGCACGGCGAGAAGGAAGAGAACGATCGAGGCGGAGAAATCTCTGCGGAGCGCGGTGCGCCCGACGGCCTCCGGCGGGTCGTGTGGATGGTGCGTGCGTTGCGGCTGCGGCGTCTTCGTGAGCTGCGACATTCCCGTCTCCTCCGGGGCGACGCGGTCGCGCGGGGCGCGATCGTGGGGCGGCGGTGTACTGCGGCGGGACGCGAGCCGACCGGCCGGCGTCGCGGTGGGTGACGCTCCGGTGACTCTCAAGCATCGGTAAACGAATCGTAATGCCAGGTAAAGAGCGAGAGAAGGTTCTTCCGGCAGACGGGTCGCGCATTCCACCCATCGGGTGAATGTGATGATTATCGGCTCGTCCCTTACCTCACCCTCCTCGGCATATGAAAGCTTGCGGGCAGTTTTTCCGATTAATCCCTCGGAAGGTGCGCGCAGCACCAGGAATGAGGTGGCTGATGGCAGCCGCATCACGGGTCACGGCGGGGGCCGTCGCAGCCATGGCGCTGGCAGCGGTCGCCGGCTGCTCCACGGCACCGCACCGCACACCGGGCCAGAACGCCGCGAAGGGCCGGGCGGCGCCTCCGCCCAAGGCCCAGCGGGTCAGGCTGATCGGCGACGGCTCGACCGCGGACACCGGAGCGCAGCCGAACCAGCCGGTGCCGGTGCGCCTCAAGCCGGGCGAACGGCCCCCGCAGTTCGTGGTGTTCTCCTGGGACGGCGCGGGCGAGGACGGCCAGCAGCTCTTCTCGCACTTCCGCGAGGTCGGCAAGAAGTACGACGCGACGATGACGTACTTCCTCAGCGGCGTCTATCTGCTGCCGACGGACAAGAAGGACCTCTACCGCCCGCCGCGGCACGCTCCCGGCGCGTCGGACATCGGCTTCAACGACGTCCAGGGCGTCAGGGACACCGCGCGGCAGATGCGCGGCGCCTGGCAGGACGGCAACGAGATCGGCACCCACTTCAACGGGCACTTCTGCGGCCCCGACGGCGGGGTCGGTACCTGGTCGGCCGAGGAGTGGAAGAGTGAGATCGAGCAAGCCGAATCGTTTGTGCGGCACTGGAAGAGCACGTCGGGGCTCACGGACGAGAAGCCGCTGCCCTTCGACTACGCCAAGGAACTCGTCGGCGGCCGGGCGCCGTGCCTGGAAGGGCAGACGAACCTGATCCCCGCCGCCAAGGCGAGCGGCTTCCGCTACGACGCCAGCTCGGCCGGCGGGCTGCAGATCTGGCCCCGGAAGATCGACGGCGTCTGGGACTTCCCGCTCCAGCAGATCCCGGTGCCGGGCCGGACCTTCGAGACGCTCTCGATGGACTACAACTTCCTCGCCAACCAGTCCGTCACCCCCGAGGGCGACCCGGCGAAGCGGACCGCCTGGGGACGGCAGATGCACGACGGCCTCATCCAGGCGTTCCACCGCGCCTACCGGGGCAACCGCGCGCCGCTGTTCATCGGCGACCACTTCGAGTCCTGGAACGGCGGTGTCTACATGAAGGCCGTCGAGGACACCATCAAGACCGTCTGCCCCCGGAAGGAGGTGCGCTGCGTCAGCTTCAAGCAGCTGGCGGACTGGCTCGACGTGCAGGACCCGGAGGTGCTCGACAAGCTGCGCGGGCTGGACGTCGGCCAGGCTCCGCGGGACGGCTGGGCGTCGTTCACGACCGGCTCCCCGGCCGCCCCGGTGAGCCCTGCCGCGGCGGCCGATGCGCCCGCGCCCGGAGCGGCGGTGCCGGCGCCGTCCGCCGCGGAACCGCAGGTCACGCGGGCTGCGGAGTAGCCGCCCCTTCGGAGAGCACGAAGGCGGGGTCGACCTGGGCCGCCAGGTCGGCGCCCGTCTTCGCGTTGCCCCAGCTCGCCGCGTTCTTCAGGTGGAAGTGCACCATCTGACGGGTGTAGCGCTCCCAGTCCCGCTCCCCGTAGGCGGCGTCGGCGGTGGTGTGCAGGGTGTCGAGGGCGCGGCGGTTGTCCTCTTCGAGCTGCGCGAAGGGGGCGGGGCGGCCCTTTTCCATGGCCCGCACCCAGTCCGAGTGGCCGACCGTCACCAACAGGTCGTCGCCCACCTCGTCGCGCAGGAACGCGAGGTCGTCCGGGCCCTGCACCTTGTTGCCCACCACCTTCAGGCTGACGTCGAAGTCCCGCGCGTATTCCTTGTACTGGCGGTAGACGGCAATGCCCTTACGGGTCGGCTCGGCAACCAGGAAAGTCATGTCGAAGCGGGTGAACATCCCGGAGGCGAAGGAGTCCGAGCCCGCCGTCATGTCGACGACGACGTACTCCTCGCGGCCGTCCACGAGGTGGTTCAGGCACAGTTCGACCGCGCCGACCTTGGAGTGGTAGCAGGCGACCCCGAGGTCGGACTCGGTGAACGGGCCGGTGGCCATCAGCCGTACGGACGTGTCGTCGAGCGGGATCGTGCGGGCACAGGCGTCATAAACGGGATTGCCGCGGCCGACGTGCAGGAGCTGCGAGCCGTCGCCTGGCGGGGTGGTTTTGATCATCGTCTCGGCGGAGGCGATCCGGGGGTTGGCGCCGCGCAGATATTCCTTGATCAACGGGAGATGGGCGCCCATCGCGGGAAGCGCGGCGGCGGACGCCTCGTCGAGGCCGAGGGCGGCCCCCAGATGCTGGTTGATGTCGGCGTCCACCGCGATCACGGGGATGCGGGAGGCCGCGAGATGGCGGATGAACAGGGAAGACAGGGTGGTCTTGCCGCTGCCGCCCTTGCCTACGAAAGCGATCTTCATGTTCACCAAGCGTAAGCGGACTCTGGCTGTGAGTGAGAGCGCTGAGTGAAGAAGACCACTCCTTCGGGGGGTGCGGCCAACTGGTGCGTAGGGTCGGACCCATGGCTGCACACACCCGGGGCACGACCCCCGAACCTCCGCAGGCGAACGCCGATCCGCTCGCGGCCCTGGCGTCGCTCCCGGGGGTCGTCGACGCCGTCGATTCCGTACGCAAGGGCGTCGACCGGGTCTACGGGCACCGGATCATGCGGCGGCGCAGCACGGAGGTCACCTCGGAGGCGGCGCTGCGCGGCGCCCGTGGTTCCGCGGCGCTCTCGGGGGCCGACTGGGCGCTCGAAGAGGTGCGGCGGCGCACCGACTTCGGCGTGGACGGCGAACCGCGGACGGTCGGCGCGGCGCTGCGGCTGACGGCCGAGGCGGGGCAACTGCTCAACGTGTGGCGGCAGTCGCCGCTGCGGGTGCTGGCGCGTCTCCACCTGGTGGCGGCGGGCGGCGGCGTGGCGGACGACGCCGTGGGGCGGCCCCGTCTCGCGGGTGAGCCGGTCGACGAGCCGCTGATCGGGCTGCCGCTTCCCGACGCCGACGAGGTCGCGGGCCGGCTGGACGGGCTGGCGCGGCTGCTGCTCGCGGAGAGCGCTGCGCCGGCGCTGGTGACGGCTGCGGTGGTGCACGGCGAACTGCTCGCGCTGCGGCCGTTCGGCTCGCACAACGGCCTGGTCGCACGGGCCGCGGAACGCGTGGTGCTGGTCGGCAGCGGACTCGATCCGAAATCGATCTGTCCGGCCGAGGTCGGGCACGCGGAACAGGGCAGGGCGGCTTATGTGGCGGCCCTGGAGGGCTACGTATCGGGTACGCCCGACGGCGTCGCGGCGTGGATCGCGCACTGTGGCCGCTCGGTCGGACTGGGGGTGCGCGAGAGCACCGCGGTCTGTGAGGCGATGCAGCGCGGCGCCTGATCCGGTGGCCGGGCCCGGGACGCGTACGTAACCGGGGGCCGGGAAATCCTGCCCCGCAAAAGGGGGTGCGGCGGTACGAGTGCTGATCCGTACCGCCGCTGGCATGTCTGCCGCGTGACCATGCGTGCTCGATATATGCCCATCAGGCCGGAAATCTTTTGTCCGTTGCCTGGTGCGGCTGGCCCGTAATCGACGGGTCGGCGTCGCGTGGGTGCCCGGCGTTCATGCATCGGTCCGTGGGGCCGTGTTGCGTTTTAAGGTGATCCTCTCGGAGGTCCTTGGTCTCGCGGGCCGTTGACTCCTTTGTACTCCAGGTGCCGGGTAAGCGGAACCCTTCACCTCAGATCTTTACTTTTGCCTTCAATGACGGGCAATGGGCGCAATAAGGGTCACGCGAGGTGACGGGATAAGCCGTGCCTTTTCCCGCTATGCATCGATAGGGCCGCGCCGTCGGTTCGCGTACCAGACCAGCCCGGCGGTGACGGCGGCCGTGCCTACGGCCGCAACGGCGGTGACTACTAGGGGGCGCGCGGGCATGGACAGCGAGGGCAGCCGCTGCTTGAGCCGCACCGGGCGGGTGAACGACAGCACCGGCCAGCCCCGGGCGGCGGCCTCGCGGCGCAGTGCCCGGTCGGGATTGACCGCACAGGGGTTGCCGACCGCTTCGAGCATCGGGACGTCCGTCGCGGAATCGCTGTACGCGAAGCTCCGGTCCAGGTCGTAGCCCTCGGACGCGGCGAGATCCCGGACAGCTTCGGCCTTCGTCGGCCCGTAGGCGTAGTACGCGACCTCGCCGGTGAACCGCCCGTCATCGCCGACGACCATTTTGGTGGCCACGACACGGTCGGCACCGAGAAGTTCGCCGATCGGCTCGACGACCTCGGCACCCGAGGTGGAAACAATCACCACATCGCGGCCCGCGGCCCGGTGTTCCTCGATGAGGGACGCCGCCTCGTCGTAGATGATCGGGTCGATCCTGTCGTGCAGGGTCTCGGCGACGATCTCGCGGACCTGGGCGACATCCCAGCCGCGGCAGAGCGACGAGAGATAGGCGCGCATCCGCTCCATCTGGTCGTGGTCCGCGCCGCCGACAAGGAACACGAACTGTGCATATGCAGTGCGCAGTACGGCCCGGCGATTGATCAGGCCACCTCGGTAGAACGACTTACTGAAGGTCAGCGTGCTCGACTTTGCAATCACGGTCTTGTCGAGGTCGAAGAACGCCGCAGTACGGGGGGTCGAGTGGGGTACGGAGTGGTTTTCCACGAGGCGAGCATAGGCTCCCACCATTCGGCGTAAGGTCGGGCGCGTGGGTTTGCCTGAGAAGGCTCTCGGGTACACCATGGAAGTCACGGATCGTTCGCGACCGTGCTAACCCGGTCCGGCTCCTCCCCCCCCCCGAGTCGGCCGTGGGGACGACCCCCGCTCTCCCCCCCGGCGGGGGTCGTCGCATGTCCGGACGCATTTCCCGGCGTCGGGCAGGGGGCACAGATCTCTCATCTCCCCAGCGTCCAGGCGTGGTTGACGCGCAGCGTGCATCACGCACCGTAGTTGTCGCGTCGCTTTCCGGATGCCCCTTAAGGCCCCCAGGAGTTGCTGTCCAGTCACCGGTATAGGTGACAGAGATATTCACAATGGCGAGTTGTCCACAGTTTTTGACCAAGATCCACACGGATTTCCTGATCGCTGCACGCTAAAAGCCCGCGAGTTCGCGGAGGAGCGAGTTGTGTAGCGATTGGGGGACGGAACGTGGCTGGATCCAGGACATCCGATCAGCCGGCGGTTTCGGGCGGAGAGCGCAGCCGCCCGCTGATCATCACCGAGGACGAGCAACTGCTCGACGATCTTCTGCGGCTGTGCGCGGCGGCGGATGTGCGGCCCGAGGTGGCGCACGGCCTGCCTGCGGGCAGGGACGGCTGGGCGCAGCCGCCGCTGGTGATCGTCGGCGATGACTGCGCGGCCAGGTTGCGCGACGCGGGACGCCGGACGGGCCTCGTACTCGTCGCGCGGGACACCGACGACACGGACATGTGGCGGCAGGCCGTCGCCCTCGGTGCCGAGCGGGTGGTGACGCTCCCCGGAAGCGAGCTCTGGCTGGTCGACCGGATCGCCGACGCGGTCGAAGGGGTCGGGCCCGCGGCGCTCACCGTCGGGGTGATCGGCGGCTGTGGCGGCGCCGGCGCGAGCACCCTCGCCTGCGCCTTGGCCGTCACCGCGGCGCGCACGGGCCGGCGCACCGTGCTCGTGGACGCCGATCCGCTCGGCGGCGGGCTCGATGTGCTGCTCGGCGGCGAGAAGGAGAAAGGGCTGCGCTGGCCGGCGTTCCGGGAGTCGCGCGGACGGGTCGCTTCCGGGGCGCTGGAGGACTCGCTGCCCCGGCTGCACTCCTTACGGGTGCTCAGCTGGGATCGCGGCGCCGAGGTCGCCATCCCGTCGGCCGCCATGCGGGCGGTGCTGGCGGCGGCGCGCAGACGCGGCGGCGTGGTGGTGGTCGATCTGCCGCGGCGGGTCGACGACGCGGTGGCGCAGGCCCTGGCCCAGGTGGACGTGGGGCTGCTGGTGGTGCCCGCGGAGCTGCGGGCGGTGGCCGCCGCGGGGCGGGTGGCGGCCGGTGCCGCGGCGGCGCTGCGTGACCTGAGGGCCGTCGTCCGGGGGCTGCCGAGCGGACTGCCGGGACTGGACGACGACGAGATCGCCGCCCTCCTGGAGCTGCCGCTGGCCGGTGAACTGCCCTGGGATTGCGGCCTGGTGGACGATCCGCCGCGCGGCGTGCCGCCCGGCGCCCGGGTCCGCGGGCCGCTCGCCCGCTTCTGCGCCGCCTTCTGGGAGCGGGCGCTGCCGGACGGGAGCGGGCCGGCGGCCTGTGCGGCGCGGGACGGGGACGGGGTGCGCGGGTGAGCGGGGGCGGGCCCGGGGCGCGGCGGTGGCGCGCCGTGGGCGGAGAGCAGTCTCCGGGAGGCGTGAGGTCGGGGCGTACGGGCGGGGCTGTTGTGGTCCTGGCTGTGGACAGGGGGTGCGGGGATGAGCAGGGACCTGGTGGAGGCGGTGCGGCGGCGGCTCGCGGAGGACGGGGCGGAGCCGACGGCGGCGCGGGTGGCGGTGGCGCTGCGCGAGGAAGGGCGGCTTCTCGGAGACGCCGAGGTGCTGGGGGTGGTGGCCGCCTTGCGGTCCGAGATGGTGGGCAGCGGCCCGCTGGAACCGCTGCTGGCGGCGCCGGAGGTGACGGACGTCCTTGTCACCGCGCCGGACGAGGTGTGGGTGGACCGGGGCGGCGGCCTGGAGCGGACGTTCGTGCGCTTCCGGGACGCTGCCGAGGTACGCAGGCTGGCGCAGCGGCTGGCGGCGGTGGCCGGGCGGCGCCTCGACGACGCCAGGCCGTGGGTGGACGCCCGGCTGCCGGACGGTACGCGCCTGCACGCAGTGCTGCCGCCGGTGGCGGTGGGCGGCACCTGTCTGTCGCTCCGGGTGCTGCGACCGCGGGCCTTCGGGCTTGCGGAGCTGGTCGCGGCGGGGACGGTACCGCCGGGCGGCGACCGGCTGCTGACGGCGCTGCTGGCGGCCCGTATCTCGTTCCTGATCAGCGGGGGTACGGGCTCGGGCAAGACGACCCTCCTGTGCGCGCTGCTGGGGCTGGTCGGCCCCGGGGAGCGGATCGTGCTGGCGGAGGACTCCGCGGAGTTGCGGCCGGACCACCCCCATGTGGTGCGGCTGGAGACCCGGCCCGCCAATCAGGAAGGCGTCGGACGGGTGACACTGCGGGATCTCGTCCGCCAGGCGCTGCGGATGCGGCCGGACCGGCTGGTCGTCGGCGAGGTGCGCGGCGCCGAGGTCACCGACCTGCTGGCGGCTCTCAATACCGGGCATGAAGGCGGCTGTTGCACTGTGCATGCCAATGCCGCCTGTGATGTCCCCGCCCGGCTGGAGGCGCTCGGCTCGACGGCCGGGTTGGACCGCGCCGCCCTGCACAGCCAGTTGGCGGCTGCGCTCTCCGTGGTGCTGCATCTTGCGCGTGACCGGGAGGGGCGGCGGCGGATCGCCCAGATCCATGTCCTGGAACGGGACCGCAACGGCTTCGTGGTGACCGTGCCGGCCGCGGTCTGGGGGGCGGGCGGCTTCGAGGAGGAAGCCGGGTGGGGGCGGCTGATGGAGCTGTGCGAGCGGGGCGCGGCGGGGGTGGAGGCGATGGGTACGGGGCGGGGGAGCTGATGGGAGCGGCGGGGCGGAGGGCGCGTAGAGGTGCCCGAGGTGAGCGAGTGGCGTGTGGCGATGTGGGTGACGTGGTGTGTGGGGCGAGGTGATGCAGATGTGGTCGGTGTGGGGGCCGGAGGGCGGATCCGTGGCCATGGGGGTGGCGGTGTGCTGCGCCGGGGCCGCGGGCTGGCTGGCGAGCGGCGGACGGGACGGCTCGGGGCGACGGGCCCGGGAGATGTTCGCAGGCGGCGCGGGCCCGGTGGCGGCTGTGCACGGAGCGGGCGGGCGCGCGGGTCCGCCGGGAGCAGGCGCCGGGTCCGGTGGCGCGCGGGGTGCCGAGGGGGAGGCCGGGGCTGGAGGTGTTTCTTCCGAGGGCCGGTCCGCCGCAGGGGAGTGGTGGCGGGGCAGGCCCGGAGCCGTGCTCCAGGGACGCTTCGCCGGTGTCGTGACCGTGGTGGAGGGCGCTGATGGGGTCTCGGGGCGGCGGTGGCGGATCGGCTCGCGGCTGGACGTCGGGCGTGAGGTGTGGTGCCTGCCTGTGGGGCTGGTGATCGGCGTGCTGGGAGGCTCGGTGTTGCCGGTGTTCGCCGCCATGGCGGCGGTGTTCGTGGTCGGCAGATGGCTTCGCGCCCGCGGCGCGGAACGGGCGCGTGACCGGCGGGCGGCGGAGGTGATCGCGCTGTGCGCGTCGGCCGCGGGGGAGCTGCGGGCCGGGCGTCAGCCGGCCCAGGCGCTGCTGGCGGCGGGGGCGTCAGGGCTGGGGGAAGCGGGCTCGGCTGTGATGGCGGCGGCGCGTTACGGCGGGGACGTGCCCCGGGCGCTGCGAGCGGCGGCACGGCTGCCGGGAGCCGGCGGGCTGGGCGGGGTGGCGGCGTGCTGGCAGGTGGCGGTGGAGGGCGGGGCCGGACTGGCCTCGGGCCTGGAACGGATCGCGGCCGGCCTTCGCGCGCAGCGTGACCAACGGGAGGAAGTACGCGCGCAGTTGGCGGGCCCGCGTGCCACCGCGCTGATGCTCGCGCTGCTGCCCGTCTGCGGGCTCCTGATGGGCAGCGCCCTCGGCGCGGACCCGCTCCGGGTGCTGCTGCACACGCCGGTCGGCTGGGTGTGCCTGGTGAGCGGCGGCCTTCTGGAGTGGGCCGGGGTGGCCTGGACGTCCCGGATCGTCGCCGATGCCCTGCCGCCGGTCTCCGTGGGCCGGGTGGAGCCGGACGGGAAGGAGCGTCGCGCGGACGAGACGTGGACGCGGCAGGGCGGGGAGGCGGGGAGGGCATGAGTCCGGAAGTTGTCCACAGGTTGGGGATGGCCTGTGTGGCCGTGTCGGTGGTGAGCGCGGTGTGGTGCGTGCGCACAGCGCTCAAGGAGGAACGCAGAAGGGGGCGGATGCGCAGGAGGGCGACGGTGGTGCTGGGCGGAAGCCCCGCGGCCCGGGGGCTCGGTGCGGGGCGACGGCGGGGCGGTGCGGAGAGTGCGCGGTGGCGCGACGGCCCTCGGCTGAGCGGCCGGGTGAAGGAGTGGCTGGGGCCGTTGGGGGTGGCCGGTTTCGTGCTCATTCTCGTCGGTGGAACGGCGGGTGTCGTGGCAGGGCCGGTGGCGGCATACGTCGCGTATCTCTGGCGCCGGAGGCAACGCGCCACGGAGGCGGGGCGGCGGGTGCAGGCCGCGGTGCGTGAGGAGTTGGCGCCGGCCGGCGACCTCCTGGCGGCCTGTCTCGCGGCGGGCGCCGGGCCGCGCGAGTCGGCCGAGGCGGTGGGGCGGTCACTGGGCGGGATCGTCGGCGAACGGCTGCGCCAGGTCGCGGCGGAACTGCGGCTGGGTGGTGAACCGGCCAATGTCTGGCCGAGATTGGCGGTGCTGCCGGGCGCCGCGGAGCTGGCGCGGTGCATGGAGCGGGCCGGAATATCCGGGGCGCCGGCGGTGGACGCGGCCTCCCGTGTCGCCGCCGAACTGCGCGCGGAGTGGGGCCGGGTCGCGGCAGGCCGGGCGCGGCGCGCGGGGGTTCTGGTGACGCTGCCGCTGGCCGCGTGCTTCCTGCCGGCGTTCCTGCTGCTCGGGGTGGCACCCGTGCTGACCGGTCTGGCGCGCGGGCTACTGGGCCACGGCTGACGTGCCCTGACCTGGCCGCGACGGGGCTGAGGCCGGATTCCGGCCCCGTCGGCGGCCCGTACCGGGCGCAACCGTCCTCGGCCCGCGATCGGCCCGTGATCGGCACGGACGGGCAACTCAACTGTTCAAGAAGCGAATTCAAGAAGTGGATTCAAAGGGGGATGGCGATGTTTCGACGATGGCGTGTGGCGGCGCGTGGTGCGCGGGACCGGGGGATGGCCACGGCGGAGTACGCGGTGGGCACGCTCGCCGCGTGCGCGTTCGCCGCGGTGCTCTACAAGGTCGTGACCAGCGCGACGGTCCAGGCAGCGCTCCGGTCGGTGATCGAGAGGGCGGTCGATGTGCAGTTCTGACGGGTGTCCGGGCACCGGACGGCGCGCGGGGGAAAGGCGACGGGTTCGCGCCTGCGCGAGGACGAAGAGGGCCAGGGGAACGACGGGGAGCGGGTCATGCAGGAACTTACGAAACGTCGAGCGGCGCCGGGACTTCGGCGCCTTGGGGGCTCGTGGGCCTCGTGGTACCGGAGTTGGTGCCGGTGTCGATACCGGGGCGGAGAACGGCGGGTGCGCCCGTGCTGGTGCGCGTGGCCGTGCTGGTGGCCGTGTGGGTGCATGTCGAGGCAGGCGTACGGATACGGGGCCCGGAAGCCGTTGCGGAACTGGGGTGGCGGCCGGCTCGGGAGGTGGTGCGGCGCGTGAGGCAGAGGGGAGGCGCGATCCCGCTCCGTGTCCCCGGGCGCACCGCGACTCTCTCCGGTCCGGTGAGCGGGGTGATCCCGGCGATACCTGCGGCCACGGCCGTGGACGGTCATGGCGCTGTTCCGGACGTGACGCGGGGTTCGTGACGGCAGAGGCCGCCTTGGTGATGCCGGTGCTGATGGTGATCGCGATGGCGCTGATCTGGGGGCTGATGGCGGCCTGTGCCCGTATCGAGTGCGTGGACGCGGCGCGGGCCGGTGCACGGGCCGCCGCGCGATCCGAGCCGCGGGCGGCAGCGCTGCGGGCGGCCCGCGGGGCGGCGCCACCGGGTGCGCGGGTGGCGCTGGCGCGCGAAGGAGACCTGGTGCGCGTACGCGTCGAGTCGGAGCTTCCGGGAATCGGCCAACTGACGCTGCGGGTCGGCGGAGAGGCGGTGGCACTTGCCGAAGAGACGGTGCGGTGAGGAAGCCGTGAGACGGAGGGGGCGGAGCGGTGGCGACGGCTCGGTCGGGGTGCGGCAGCGCGGTGGCGACGCAGGCTCGGCGACGGTCTGGACGGTCTTCGCCGCTGCGGCCCTGTGCTTGGTCTTCGCCGCCTTGATCGCCGTGGGGCAGATCGTCGTGGCACGCCACCGGGCGGGTGGGGCGGCGGACCTGGCGGCGCTGGCCGCGGCCGACCGAGCCGACCGGGGCCCGCAGGCGGCCTGCGCGGTCGCGCGACGGGTCGCCGCCGCCCAGCACACCCGCTTGGTGCGCTGTTCGCTGCACGCCGCGGTCGCCGACGTATCGGCCGAGGCGGGCGGCCGGCCGTTCACCGCCCGGGTGCGGTCCCGGGCCGGGCCGCCGGTCACCGCCCCGGCCGGCGGGGAGGTGCGGGCCACGAGGCGGGCCGGCCGGCCGAGGGAAGGCGAGGCCGGCCGCGCCGCTCAGGTGTTCTCGGGTGCCCCGCGGAGGAGTTCGGTGAGCAGCCGGATGGCGCCGCGCTTGTGGAGCGGATCGTTGCCGTTGCCGCACTTCGGGGACTGGATGCAGGACGGACAGCCGGCCTCGCACTCACAGGACGCGATGGCGTGGCGGGTGGCGGCGAGCCATTCCGCGGCGGTGTGGAAGGCACGTTCGGCGAAGCCCGCACCGCCGGGATGGCCGTCGTACACGAAGACCGTGGGGAGCAGCGTGTCCGGATGCAGGGGAATGGACACGCCGCCGATGTCCCAGCGGTCGCAGGTGGCGAAGAGCGGCAGCAGGCCGATCGAGGCGTGCTCGGCGGCGTGCAGGGCACCGCCGAGCTGTTCGGGGTTGACGCGTGCGGCGTCGAGCTGGTCCTCGGTGACCGTCCACCACACCGCACGGGTGCGCAACGTGCGGGGCGGGAGGTCCAGTTTGGTCTCCCCCAGGACCTCGCCGGAGATCAGTTTGCGGCGGAGGAAGGACACGACCTGGTTGGTCACTTCGACCGAACCGAAGCACAACCGCCCGTCTCCCCAGGGCACTTCGGTCTCGGTTTCGAGGATGGAGATCGCGGTGGTGTCGCGGGCCGTCGTGGAATAGGGCGGGTTGGCCTCGGAGACCAGGGCGACGTCGTCCGCCAGATCGAAGCGCTCGACGATGTACGTACGCCCCTGATGGAGGTGGACCGCGCCCTCGTGGACGGTGGTGTGCGCGGCGGCGGCGTCCACCGTGCCCAACAGGCGCCCGGTGCCCGTCTCGACGATCTGTACCGGCGAGCCGCCCTGGCCCCGGATGTCGGTGAGGTCGCAGGCGCGCTCGCGGCGGGTCCAGTGCCACGCGGTGGCGCGCCGGCGCAACAGGTTCGCCGCCTCCAGCTGGGGCAGCAGCCCCGCGGCCGTCGGCCCGAAGAGCGCGAAGTCCGCTTCGGTGAGCGGGAGTTCGGAGGCGGCGGCGCACAGGTGCGGGGCGAGGACGTACGGGTTGTCGGGATCCAGGACGGTCGACTCGACGGGCTGGTCGAAGAGGGCTTCGGGGTGGTGGACGAGATACGTGTCCAGAGGGTCGTCGCGGGCCACGAGGATCGCGAGCGCGCCCTGACCCGAGCGGCCCGCCCGGCCGGCCTGCTGCCAGAGCGAGGCGCGGGTGCCCGGATAGCCGGCGATGACGACGGCGTCGAGGCCGGAGACGTCCACGCCCAGCTCCAGCGCGGTGGTGGCGGCGAGCCCGAGCAGGTCGCCGCTGTGCAGCGCGCGTTCCAGGGCACGCCGTTCCTCGGGCAGGTAGCCGCCCCGGTAGGCGGCGACCCGGGACGGCAGCGAACGGTCCACCTCCGCGAGCCGTTCCTGGGCGATCAGCGCGATCAGTTCGGCGCCGCGCCGGGAACGGACGAAGGCGACGGTCCGTACGCCCTGGACCGCGAGGTCGGTCAGGAGGTCGGCGGTCTCCGCGGTGGCGGTGCGGCGGACCGGAGCGCCCTGTTCGCCGTGCAGGTCCGTCAGCGGCGGCTCCCACAGGGCGAAGACGACCTCGCCGCGCGGTGAGGAATCCTCCGTGATCTCCACCACGGGCAGGCCGGTCAGCCGGCCCGCCGCCTCGGCCGGTTCCGCGGCGGTGGCGGAGGCGAGCAGGAAGACCGGCTCCGAGCCGTAGCGGGCGCAGACGCGGCGCAGCCGGCGGATGACCTGGGCCACGTGGGAGCCGAAGACCCCGCGGTAGGAGTGGCATTCATCGATCACGACGTAGCGCAGCGCGCGCAGGAAGGAGGCCCAGCGGGGGTGGGAAGGGAGGATGCCGCGGTGCAGCATGTCCGGGTTGGTCAGGACGTAGTTGGCGTACTGGCGCACCCACTCGCGTTCCTCGACCGGGGTGTCGCCGTCGTAGACCGCGGGCCTGATCGCCGTTCCGAGGGGGGCCGCCAGCTCGCGTACGGCCCGGCGCTGGTCGGCCGCCAGCGCCTTCGTGGGCGCCAGATACAGCGCCGTGGCCCCCCGCCCGCCGGTTCGCAGCGCGCCGCGGTTCCGGGGGAGTTGCCCCGTCGGCGTCGGCTCGGAGCCGTCCAGGAGGGTGGACAGGACCGGAGCCAGGTAGGCGAGGGACTTGCCGGATGCGGTCCCGGTGGCGACGACGACCGAATCGCCGCGCAGCGCGTGTTCGGACGTCTTGGCCTGGTGGGACCACGGGCGCTCGATTCCGGCGGCGCGGATCGCGGCGATCACTTCCGGCCTGATCTGTTCCGGCCAGTCGGCATGGCTGCCGATGCGCGGGGGCAGGTGCTCCGTATGAGTGATGCGTGCAGCGCGGGTCGCGCCCCTGGCGAGACGGTCGAGAATGATGCCAGGGGAGGGGTTCGCGCCCGCATCCGTCGGGAGTCGATTGGAGGCCATCGGCACCGAGTCTGTCACCGGTGTGACGGACAATGCTGAAAGGGCGTCGTGCACGCCTGCTGGTAAGTGATTGAATGCCATCGCGGCTGCCGATCCGTCCCCTACCTTCGGTGGGGAGGCCCCAGGGGGGCGACCGCTCGATAGCAAGGTGCTGGAGGATCCGTGGACCTGTCCCTGTCGACCCGGACCGTTGGCGACCGTACGGTCGTCGAGGTCGGTGGCGAGATTGATGTATACACCGCGCCCAAGCTGCGGGAACAGCTGGTCGAGCTTGTGAACGACGGCAGCTACCACCTCGTGGTGGACATGGAGCGTGTCGACTTCCTGGACTCCACCGGGCTCGGCGTGCTGGTGGGTGGGCTCAAGCGTGTGCGCGCCCACGAAGGCTCGCTGCGTCTGGTGTGCAACCAGGAGCGCATTCTCAAGATCTTCCGTATCACCGGACTGACCAAGGTGTTCCCGATTCACACCTCGGTCGACGAAGCCGTCGCAGCAACTGACTGACGGCTTCGCGGTGCCCCGCGCTCCGGCGCGGGGGAGGGAGTTGTGGGGGGATCCGGACGTAGCGGTCCGGCCCCCTGCGTTGCACGTCCGCATACCGAGGGGGATGGCATGGCCACCGTCGAACTTCGCTTCAGCGCCCTTCCCGAACATGTTCGGACCGCGCGCCTGGTAGCGGCTGCCGTGGCGAGGCGTGCCGGGGTGGACGAGGCCGTGCTCGACGAGGTGCGGCTCGCCGTCGGTGAGGCGTGCAGCCGGGCCGTCGGCCTGCACGTGAGTCATGGCATCGAGGCGCCGGTACACGTCGCGCTGATCGAGGACGAGAAGAAGTTCGCGATCGAGGTGGGCGACGAGGTGCCCGGCGGCCCCGGAAGCCCGGTGGTCGGCTCCGACGGCGTGCCCGAGAGCGACGGCGAGGGCGAGGACGAGATGGGCCTCGCGGTGATCAGCGGGCTCGTCGACGATGTCGAGGTCAGTTCGGGCGAGAGCGGCGGTCTGATCCGCATGAGCTGGCCCACGGCGGCGGCTCCCGCCGCGCCGTAGCGACCCTGGCGGCCGGGCCCACACCCGGTGCGCCCACCGGGCCCGGCGCGCCGAATGCAGCCGTCCGCGGTCCGTTCTGCAGGCGATCCCGGATGTGCGGTGATCGCCGAGTGTCCCCCCAACCCGTGATGTCCGGGCGATGCGGGCCGGTGGCCCGGCTGCGACAGCCACGTTCGCACCAATCGTGATCAAGCCATTCGGGTAAGCCCGCGCGCGGTGATCCGGGGCGGGGTGTCGGCACCGTGGCCCGCCGGTCTTCCCGTGTGGGGCGTCGCCGCCTTCGGCGTCTGCGCGACCCGCCGGGGCGTCCTCCTGGGTTCCGATCAGGACTCGATCTGACGGGTCGTCACCATCCGGACGGTGCCTCCTGGGTGCCCGTTCGGCGGTCGCGCGGGGAGTCCTGGTGTATCCGTCGCCGCGTCGTCGGCGGCCGTCGCGGTGTGCCGTGCGGGGTGTGTGAGCAGCGGCGTTCAGTAGGACACTGAGATCATCGGTCAGAGGTCAGCGAATTATCCGCATTCCTTCGTCCGAGCTAATTCATCGAACCGTCGGCCTTTTGATCTTCCTGGCCATGGGCGAATTCCGTTTCAGGCGCACTGTTTTGATGCCGTGCGGCTCCCTACAATCCGTCCACATCTTGCTCAGGTCGCCTGAGCGTGCTTCCGCGCGCCCATGTGCCAAACGTCAAGGAGGACGAATGGCGGGGCCTTACACCCCTCAGTTGCTGGACACCCCCTCTTTTCTCGCCGGACCGTCACTGACGACAGGTAACCGCAGCATCGTGCTGGTGATCGCCGTCGTCGCGCTGGCGGCACTGGCTGTCGCGGCGGTCCTGGTGCGTCAGGTGCTCGCGGCCGGCGAGGGAACCGACAGTATGAAGAAGATCGCAAGTGCGGTGCAGGAAGGCGCAAATGCCTACCTTGCACGGCAGTTGCGCACCCTGGGCGTATTCGCCGTCGTGGTGTTCTTCCTGCTCATGCTGCTGCCTGCGGACAATTGGACGCAGCGCGCGGGCCGCAGCGGATTTTTCTTGATCGGCGCCGGATTCTCCGCGGCCACCGGCTATATCGGCATGTGGCTCGCCGTACGCAGCAATGTGCGGGTGGCGGCGGCTGCCCGGGAAGCGACTCCGGACGAAGGCGATACCAGGGAAAGGGATCTGACGGCCGTTTCGCACAAGGCCATGAAGATCGCTTTCCGCACCGGCGGTGTCGTCGGCATGTTCACCGTGGGGCTCGGCCTGCTCGGCGCGTCCTGCGTGGTGCTCGTGTACGCGGTCGACGCGCCCAAGGTGCTGGAGGGCTTCGGCCTGGGTGCCGCGCTGATCGCGATGTTCATGAGGGTCGGCGGCGGCATCTTCACCAAGGCCGCCGACGTGGGTGCCGACCTCGTCGGCAAGGTCGAGCAGGGCATCCCCGAGGACGACCCGCGCAACGCGGCGACCATCGCGGACAACGTGGGCGACAACGTCGGCGACTGCGCCGGCATGGCGGCCGACCTGTTCGAGTCGTACGCCGTGACGCTGGTCGCCGCGCTCATCCTCGGCACGGCGGCCTTCGGCAACGCCGGGCTCGCGTTCCCGCTGCTGGTTCCGGCCATCGGCGTGCTCACCGCGATGATCGGGATCTTCGTCGTGGCGCCCCGCCGCTCCGACCGCAGCGGGATGACGGCCATCAACCGCGGCTTCTTCATCTCCGCCGGAATCTCGCTGGTCCTGGTGGCCGTCGCGGTGTTCACCTACCTGCCGTCCACCTACCGGGGCCTGGCGGGTGTCACCGACACCGAGATCCTCGCCCGGGACGGCGATCCGCGGATCCTCGCGCTGGTGGCGGTCGCCATCGGCATCGTGCTCGCCGCGCTGATCCAGCAGCTCACCGGCTACTTCACGGAGACCAGCAGGCGGCCGGTGCAGGACATCGGCAAGACCTCGCTGACGGGCCCCGCCACCGTCGTCCTCTCCGGGATCTCCCTCGGCCTGGAGTCGGCGGTCTACTCGGCGGTGCTGATCGGACTGGCCGTCTACGGGGCGTTCCTGCTGGGCGGCGCGTCCATCATGCTGGCGCTGTTCGCGGTGGCGCTGGCCGGTACCGGGCTGCTCACCACGGTCGGCGTGATCGTGGCGATGGACACATTCGGCCCGGTCTCCGACAACGCGCAGGGCATCGCGGAGATGTCGGGCGACGTCACCGGCGACGGCGCGCAGGTGCTCACCGACCTGGACGCGGTCGGCAACACCACCAAGGCCATCACCAAGGGCATCGCCATCGCCACGGCGGTGCTGGCGGCGGCGGCGCTCTTCGGCTCGTACCGGGACGCGATCGCCAACGCGGTGCGGGACGTCGGCAAGGCCGCGAAGGGGATGGGGCTGAGCTTGGACATCTCGCAGCCCAACAACCTGGTGGGGCTGATCCTGGGTGCCGCGGTGGTCTTCCTGTTCTCGGGTCTCGCCATCAACGCGGTGTCCCGGTCGGCGGGTTCGGTGGTCTTCGAGGTGCGCAGGCAGTTCCGTGAGCACCCCGGGATCATGGATTACACCGAGCAGCCCGAGTACGGGCGGGTCGTCGACATCTGCACCAAGGACGCGCTGCGCGAACTGGCCACCCCGGGGCTGCTTGCGGTGCTCACCCCGATCGCCGTCGGCTTCGCGCTCGGCGTCGGCGCGCTCGGCTCGTTCCTGGCGGGCGCGATCGGCGCGGGCACGCTGATGGCGGTGTTCCTGTCGAACTCCGGTGGCGCCTGGGACAACGCCAAGAAGCTCGTCGAGGACGGGAACCACGGCGGCAAGGGCAGCGAGGCGCATGCCGCGACGGTCATCGGCGACACCGTGGGCGACCCGTTCAAGGACACCGCGGGCCCCGCGATCAACCCGCTGCTGAAGGTCATGAACCTGGTGGCACTGCTGATCGCCCCGGCCGTGGTGAAGTTCAGCTACGGCGCCGACAAGAACACCGGGGTGCGGATCGGCGTCGCGGTGCTCGCCCTCGTGGTCATCGTGGGCGCGGTTTACGTCTCCAAGAGGCGCGGAATCGCCGTGGGTGACGAAAGCAACTCCGAGAAAGCGGCCAAGCCCGCCGAGACGGTTGCGGCTTCCTAGCGGAAGGGCCGCCTGACGGCTCAACAGACGGGTGGCCGGTGCATCGGGGATGCGCCGGCCACCCGTCGTCGTGCGGAGCCGGGTGGCCCTCCAGCCCTTGGTGCAAATGGCTGCAATGCGGGACATGGGGGACGGCCGACTCGCGGAGCAGGCCCTTTGGCCGTGTATGTTCCGGGGCCGAGAGCCATGGAAGGGGCCGATCCGGTGAACAAGAAGCTTGTGGCCGCACTGTCCGGCGGTGCGGCACTGATGCTCGCGCTGACCGGGTGCAGCGACGACAGCAGCAAGAAGCTCGACGACTGGGCCAAGAAGTTCTGCGACCCCGCGCAGGCACAGTTCAAGAAGATCCAGGACGCCAACGCTGCGATGCAGACGGCGGACGACGGCAGCACGGACTCCAAGAAGGTCCAGCAGACCGACTCCGCGGCCTTCCAGAAGATCTCCGACGCCTACGCGGCGCTGGCCAAGTCGCTCAACAGTGCGGGTGCCCCGCCGAGCGACGGAGGTGAAGCGGCCCAGAAGAACGCCGTCAAGGAACTCAACGAGCTCTCCAAGGGGTACGCGAGCCTGAAGAAGGACGTGGACGCGCTCGACACCAGCGACAAACTGAAGTTCGCCGACGGCCTGCGGGATCTCTCCAACGGCATCAACAAGCTCAACCAGCAGAGCGAGGCGGCCTTCAAGAAGCTGGAGTCCGGCGACGTGGGCAAGGCCATGGCGGGCCAGAAGGGCTGCCAGAACCAGAACGCGTCCGCCTCCCCGTCCGCGGCGCCGTCCAAGAAGGCGTAGGACGGGCCCGGAGGCTCCGTGACGCCGCCGCGTCAGGAGAGCGTCCGGTACTCAGCCGCCGCGTGGGCCACGGCATCGGCCCGGCGCGGCGGGCGGCACAGGAGGGCGCGGCAGGAACGCGCCTTCCGGGGACCGGTGTACGGCCCGGCGACGCGCCCGAGAGGGGTGCGGCGCCGGGCCGTCGTCGATTGTCAGTGGTTGGGCTGACAATGGAGCGGTGAGTACGCACCTCCCCACCGCAGATGCCCAGGATCCCGAGAGCAGCGCCCGCACCGACCGGCTGCGTGCGGCGCTGCTCGCCGCGGCCTTCACCGCCGACGGCCTGCTGGAGCTGCTCGGCGCGCCCGCCTACGCCGCGCTGGCCCGCAGCGAGACCGTGCCCGCGCTGCGCGCCACCCGGGGCGACGGGCCGCTGGAGACCTTGGTGCGGCTGTTCCTGTTGCAGCGTCCGGTGCCGCAGGCGCGTGCACGGGCAGTGCTGCCGGTGAGCGACTGCCTCGCCGACGGCTGGCTGGTCCAGGACGGCGACGAGGTGCGCGCGAGCGTCGACGTCCGCCCGTACAGCGGCCCCGAGGGGCAGGACTGGTGGATCGTCTCCGACCTGGGCTGCGCGGTCGGCGGCGCGGGTGGCATCCAGGGCGGCGGCGGTGTGGACCGCTCGCAACTGGTGCTCGGCGTCGGCGGCGCGTCCACGACGCTCGCCGGGATCACCACCCGCACCCCGGTCGGCAAGGCACTCGACCTCGGCACCGGCTCCGGCATCCAGGCGCTGCACGCCGCCCAGCACGCGACCCAGGTCACGGCCACCGACCTCAACCCCAGGGCGCTGCGGATCGCCGCGCTGACGCTGGCGCTCTCCGGGGCGCAGCCCGCGGAGCTGCGCGAGGGGTCGATGTTCGAGCCGGTCGGCGAGGCGACGTACGACCTGATCGTGTCCAACCCGCCGTTCGTGATCTCCCCCGGTGCCCGGCTCACCTACCGGGACGGCGGGATGGGCGGCGACGACCTCTGCCGCACCCTGGTCCAGCAGGCCGCGGCGCATCTGAACGACGGGGGCCACTGCCAGCTGCTGGCCAATTGGCAGCACGTGGAGGGCGAGGAGTGGCAGGACCGGCTGCGCTCGTGGGTGCCGCCCGGCTGCGACGCCTGGATCGTGCAGCGTGAGGTGCAGGACGTCACGCAGTACGCCGAGCTGTGGCTGCGGGACGGCGGCGACCACCGCGCGGGCCCGGAGGCGTACGCCGCGCGCTACGACGCCTGGCTGGACGAGTTCGCCGCGCGCAGGACCCGGGCCGTCGGCTTCGGCTGGATCACGCTGCGCAAGTCCGGTGCCGACGACCCGTCCGTCACGGTCGAGGAGTGGCCGCACCCGGTGGAGCAGCCGCTCGGCGAGACTGTCGTACGGCACTTCGAGCGGCAGGACTATCTGCGCAGGACGGACGACGCGGCGCTGCTGGCCGGGCATTTCCGGCTCGCGGGCGAGGTGGTGCAGGAGCAGGTCGGGCTGCCGGGCGCGGAGGACCCGGAGCACGTGGTGCTGCGTCAGAACCGCGGGATGCGCCGGGCCACGAAGGTGGACACGGTCGGCGCCGGGTTCGCCGGGGTGTGCGACGGCTCGTTGCCCGCCGGGCGGATTCTGGACGCCATCGCCCAACTCGTCGGCGAGGACCCGGTTCTGCTGCGTGACCGTACGCCGGACGCGATCCGGACGCTGGTCGAGCAGGGCTTCCTGGAGCCGGTGGCCGCGGGAGCCTGACGCCTGGCCAACGGGCAAGGGCGGGCGGGGTGTTCACATCCGGCCAGATCTCGGGGAGCGGGCGGTTCGGGACGACGAAAGGGAACCCGGTCGGCAAAAGCACCGTTTTCCTCGGTGAAGGCCGGTCACCCGCGCCTGTCCGTTCCGTCCGTCAAGCCCGCCAGTGAGGAAAGCCATGAACCGAGCATTCCGAATGACTGCCGTCGGCGTGATCGCCGTTTCGCTCATCGCCGGTGGTTCGGCCGCCGCGTTCGCCGCGCCCGCTCAGCTGCACTCGCCCACCCCCGTGGTGGCGACCGCTCCGGCGACGGCGTCGCTCACCGCCAAGGCCGGCGCGTCCTCGGTCCACGCCTGGGAGGAGTTCCGCATAACCGGTACGGCGCACGGCATCAAGGCAGGCACCAAGGTCACCGTCCAGCAGAAGCAGGGCACCAAGTGGGTCTCGCTGCCCGCCCAGACCCCGGTCAACTCCACCGGCAGCTACTCGGTGCGGGTCAAGCTCGGCATCAAGGGCGTGAACCAGCTCAGGACCGCGGTGGACAGCACCGTCTCGCCGGTGGTCTCGGTCACCGTGCGCTGAACGGACGCCGGCCCGCCGCCGTGCCGTGCTCAGCCGACGAGATTGCGGCCGACCGTCCACACCAGGGCGACGCCCAGCACCACGGCGCCGCTCCGCGGTGTGAGCCGTAGCCGGTAGCGCCGGCCGCGCAGCCCGGCGAGCAGCGAGCGCCCGATGGCGTACGCGGCGGTGGGCACTCCGAGGGTGAGCAGCACGGCGTTGTCGTGGAACGCCGCCACGACATCGCCGTGCAGCAGGTCGTACGCGAGGCGGGTGCCGCCGCACAGCGGGCAGAGCAGGCCGGTCAGCCACCGGAACGGGCAGCCGGGCAGCAGGTGTCCCGGCTCGTGCGGATTGGTGTGCCAGAGGTACCCGGCGCCCGCCGCGCCGGCGCCGAGCGCGAGGCAGGCCAGGCGGACGGTGCGCTTCCGGATCGCGCGGGCGTCAGGCGGCGCGGGCTCGTGGCCGTACCCGGCGGCAGCGGGTCCTGGCATCGGGTCGGTGGCGGTCACACGCTCAGCGAACGGGCGTGATTGACCTGGTTGAGCACGAACATGACCTGCTCGCGGGACTGCACCGGAACCATCGTGGAGTGGTGCCGTCCGCCGCTGTTCACCGTGACCTGCACGAAGCCGGTGGTGACGCGCTCCTTCATCAGGAGGAAGAGGAGGCCGAGCAGGCAGAAGAGGAAGAAGACGATGGCCAGCACCACCGCGTGCGCGGGGATCTTCTCCTCGGTGCGGGACATGTCGGTGGCCGTCCATATGGCGCCCTTGAGGGGCATCGGGCCCGACGGAGTCATGATCATGTCGCCGGTTATCGCGATGTCGCCGATCGACATCGTCATGCCGCCGCCCATCTGAGGCTGCGGGACCGGGAAGGCGCCGCCGGGCTGCGGCGGCGTGCCCATCGGGAAGGCGGGCGCGGCCGGGGGCACGGGCGGCTGCGGCGGGGTCTGCTGCTGGGGCGCATGCTGGGGCGCGCCGCCCGGGTAGCCGTATCCGGGCTGCGGTGGCTGCGGCGGAGCCTGCGGATATCCGTATCCGGGCTGCGGCGGGGCCTGCGGGTAGCCGTAGCCGGGTTCTCCGGGTCGGCCGCCCTGCGGGGAGCCGTATCCGCCGGTGCCACCGGACGCGTCGGCGGGGCCGCCGGGCTGCGGGGTGGCGTACGGGTTCCGACCGGGCTCGTCCTGCGGCGGTCCGGGATACTGGTTCGCCATGAGTGATCTGACCCCCGAGTGTGCGTGAGACGGCAGTGACCGGCCCGAGCGGCGAGCCGTGCCGGGCCCATCCTGCCAGCGCCCGCCGCCGGGTATCACGGCGAGCGGGCTTCCGCAGCCCGCTTGTGACATGGGGAGGGGAGCGCGGCGCCGGGATGCGGGCGGGGAAGGGGAGCGCCCGGTGATCGTCGCAGCCCCGGCGCGGGCGCCGAGTGCGGTCCGGGCGGCATGAAGGCATGTAGTCGGGTTACCGTTCGAGTGGCGTTGCGGGGTTTTTCCGTTTGACACGGGGGCGGGAGGTACCGTCACACTCCGCAGCGTCAAGCGACACCGCAGTGTCCGCCTCCAGCGCTTTCGCCTGGGGGTATCCCCAGGCGTCGACCGGAGAGAAGAGCAAGTTGTCCCCGACCAGCGAGACCGCAGAGGGCGGCGGCCGCCGACTCGTCATCGTCGAGTCGCCTGCCAAGGCGAAGACGATCAAGGGCTATCTCGGCCCCGGCTATGTGGTCGAGGCCAGTGTCGGGCACATCCGCGACCTTCCCAACGGCGCGGCAGAGGTCCCGGCGAAGTACAAGGGCGAGCCGTGGGCCCGTCTCGGTGTGAACGTCGACGCTGATTTCCAGCCCATCTACGTCGTGAACAGCGACAAGAAGGACCAGGTCAAGAAGCTCAAGGAGCTGCTGGCCGAGTCCGACGAACTCTTCCTCGCCACCGATGAGGACCGCGAGGGCGAGGCCATCGCCTGGCATCTCCAGGAGATCCTCAAGCCCAAGGTCCCGGTCCACCGGATGGTCTTCCACGAGATCACCAAGGACGCCATCCGGGACGCCGTGGCCCATCCGCGCGAGCTGAACAAGAAGCTCGTCGACGCACAGGAGACCCGCCGGATCCTCGACCGCCTCTACGGCTACGAGGTCTCGCCGGTCCTGTGGAAGAAGGTCATGCCCCGGCTGTCGGCCGGCCGCGTGCAGTCCGTCGCCACCCGGCTCGTCGTCGAGCGGGAGCGCGAGCGGATCGCCTTCCGCTCCGCCGAATACTGGGACCTGACCGGCACGTTCGGCACCGGCCGGGCCGGCGACACCTCGGATCCGTCCACCCTCACCGCCCGTCTGACCACCGTCGACGGCCGCCGGGTCGCCCAGGGCCGTGACTTCGGCTCGGACGGCCGGCTCAAGGGCGACGCCGTGCTGCACCTCGACGAGGCGAACGCGCGGGCGCTGGCGGCGGGCCTGGAGAACACCGACTTCGCGGTCCGCTCGGTCGAGTCCAAGCCGTACCGCCGCTCCCCGTACGCGCCGTTCCGTACGACCACCCTCCAGCAGGAGGCCAGCCGCAAGCTCGGCTTCGGTGCCAAGTCGACGATGCAGGTGGCGCAGAAGCTGTACGAGAACGGCTTCATCACCTACATGCGTACGGACTCCACCACGCTGTCGGACACCGCGATCTCCGCGGCCCGCACGCAGGTGACGCAGCTGTACGGCGCCAACTACCTGCCGGAGAAGCCGCGCAGCTACGCGGGCAAGGTCAAGAACGCGCAGGAGGCGCACGAAGCGATCCGTCCGTCGGGCGACCGCTTCCGCACTCCGGCCGAGACGGGCCTGACCGGCGACCAGTTCAAGCTCTACGAGCTGATCTGGAAGCGGACCGTCGCTTCTCAGATGAAGGACGCGACGGGCAACTCCGTCACGGTCAAGATCGGTGGCCGGGCCGCCGACGGCCGGGACGCCGAGTTCAGCGCGTCCGGCAAGACCATCACCTTCCACGGCTTCATGAAGGCGTACGTCGAGGGCGCCGACGACCCGAACGCCGAGCTGGACGACCGCGAGCGGCGGCTGCCGCAGGTCGCCGAGGGCGACGCGCTGTCGGCCCGCGAGATCACCGCGGACGGGCACGCCACCAAGCCGCCGGCCCGCTACACCGAGGCCACGCTGGTCAAGGAGCTGGAAGAGCGCGAGATCGGCCGCCCTTCGACGTACGCGTCGATCATCGGCACGATCCTCGACCGCGGCTATGTCTTCAAGAAGGGCACCGCGCTCGTCCCGTCGTTCCTCTCCTTCGCGGTGGTCAACCTCCTGGAGAAGCACTTCGGTCGGCTCGTCGACTACGACTTCACCGCCAGGATGGAGGGCGACCTCGACCGCATCGCGCGGGGCGAGGCGCAGTCCGTGCCGTGGCTGCGGCGCTTCTACTTCGGTGAGGGCGCCGACGACAGCACGGTCGGTGCCGCGTCGGACGCGGGCAACGGCGACGGTGACCACCTCGGCGGGCTGAAAGAGCTGGTCACGGACCTGGGCGCGATCGACGCCCGGGAGATCTCGTCCTTCCCCGTCGGCGACGACATCAAGCTGCGGGTCGGTCGCTACGGCCCGTACGTCGAGCGCGGGGAGAAGGACGCCGAGGGCCACCAGCGCGCCGATGTCCCCGACGACCTGGCGCCCGACGAGCTGACCGTGGAGCTGGCCGAGGAACTGCTGGCCAAGCCCAGCGGCGACTTCGAGCTGGGCAAGGACCCGGTCAGCGGCAACGAGATCGTCGCCAAGGACGGCCGCTACGGTCCGTACGTCACCGAGATCCTGCCCGAGGGCACGCCGAAGACCGGCAAGAACGCGGTCAAGCCGCGGACGGCCTCGCTCTTCAAGTCGATGTCCCTGGACACGGTGACCCTCCAGGACGCGCTCAAGCTGATGTCGCTGCCGCGGGTCGTCGGCACGGACGCCGAGGGCGTGGAGGTCACCGCGCAGAACGGCCGCTACGGCCCGTACCTCAAGAAGGGCACCGACTCGCGCTCCCTGGAGAGCGAGGAGCAGCTCTTCTCGATCACCATCGACGAGGCGCTGGCGATCTACGCCCAGCCCAAGCAGCGTGGCCGGGCCGCCGCCAAGCCGCCGCTGAAGGAGCTGGGCACCGACCCGGTCAGCGAGAAGCCGGTGGTGGTCAAGGACGGCAGGTTCGGCGCGTACGTCACGGACGGCGAGACCAACGCGACGCTGCGCCGGGACGACGACGTCGAAACGATCACGCCGGAGCGCGGCTACGAGCTGCTGGCGGAGAAGCGGGCCAAGGGGCCGGCGAAGAAGACCGCCAAGAAGGCGGTCAAGAAGGCGCCGGCCAAGAAGACGGCGGCGAAGAAGACGACCGCCAAGAAGACCGCGGCGAAGAAGACCACCGCCGCCAAGAAGACGACGGCCAAGAAGGCGCCGGCGAAGAAGACCGCGGCGGCGAAGACGGCGTCGAGCGAGGACTGAGCCGCGGGCGGCGGGCGGCCGATGCCGTGCCGCCGTGCGGTGGGGGACAAGGGCGGGCAAGGCGGACGGAGCTCCGCCGGGCCCGCCCCTTTGTTCGGGCGGGGCCCGCTCCGGCGCGCCCTGCCGATAGGCTGGCGGGATGACGCGTGCCGAGCAGCCAACGGTCGTGACCCCCACTTCAGGCGCCCTTGCCGCGGATTCCCGCGAGCGCGCCGTGCGAGCCCTGCTCCGCTTCCCCCCGCTGAAGCGGTTGTGGAGCGCCCAGTTCGTCGGGGGCATCGGCGATGCCCTGTCCATGTTCGTCCTGGTACTGCTCGCCCTTCAGGCGGCGCTGTACGTACCCCTGGGAGGGGAGGCCGCCTTCGGCGGTGGCTATCGGGGCGCCGCCCTGGCGGTCACCGTCGTCTTCGTCGCCAGGATGCTGGCGACCCTGCTCTTCGGGGCGGTCCTGCTGGGGCCGCTGTCCTCGCTGACCGCGCCTTCCGGGCCGCTCGACCGGCGCTGGACGATGATCGGCGCGGACATCGTCCGGGTCGCGCTGCTGGTCGTCGCACCCCTGTGGATCGACTGGACCCGGGGTGACGCGCTCGCCTGGCTGCTGATCACGGTCTTCGTGGTCGGCGTCGCCGAGCGCTTCTGGACCGTCGCACGGGAGGGCGCGGCGCCCGGTCTGCTGCCCGCGCCGCCGCCGGAGGGCGCCGCCGTCAGGCCGCTCCCCGACAACATGGAAGCGCTGCGCCGGCTCTCGCTGCGGACGGGATTCGTCGCGCTGCCGATCGCAGCCGCCGCCCTGGTGGTCGTCACGCTCATCGGGAAGCTGCTGGGCACCGGCATCGAGTGGTTCCATGTGCACCAGGCGGCCCTGGGCTCCTATGTGGCGGCCGGCCTGTTCGCCGCTTCCGTATCGATCCTCTACTTCATCGAACTGCCCGGTGGGCAGACGCCGCGTCCGCGCTCCCCTCTGGAGGGACTGCGCCGCCCCAAGTCCGGAAGCAGTGTCGACAAGGGGCGCACCGGCGCGATCCCGCTGCTGGTGCTCGCCTGCGCCGCGGTGGCCGCCGCGATCGCCGCGGCCGTTTCGCTGGCCGCACTGCACGGCTACGACCTGGTGGGCGGCCCGGTCATGTTCGCGCTCCTGGTACTGGTGCTGACGGGCGGCCCGGTGGCCGGTATCCGCGGCGCCCGCAGGGTGCTGCCCGCGCTGTCGAGGCGGCGGCTGCTGGCCCTGGCGGTGGCCGTGACCGGCCTCGCGCTGCTGGCCATGGGTCTTGTGCCGGACCCGACCACGGTGCTGCTGCTGGCCCTGGTCGCCGGCGTCAGCGCCGGGATCGCCGCCAACACCGGCCACGTCCTGCTGGAGCAGGAGGCCGAGGAGTCCCGCGCCGCCCGGACGACCGCGCACCTGCACGCCGTCGTGCGGACCGCCGTGGCGCTGGCCGTCATCGTCGCGCCGCTGCTGGCCGCGGTGATCGGCCCGCACCGCCTCGGTGACGGTGCCTTCGTCTTCGACCACGGCGGCGCCGCGTTCACCCTGATGCTGGTCGGCGCGCTGCTGCTGCCGGTCGCCGCCTGGGTGCTCGGCAAGGTCGACGACCGGCACGGCGTTCCGCTGCGCCGCGACCTGCGCGAGGCGCTGCGCGGCGGCGACCCGGACCAGGCGCCGGCCGACACCGGGTTCTTCATCGCCCTGGAGGGCGGCGACGGGGCCGGCAAGTCCACCCAGGTCGAGGCGCTCGCCGAGTGGATCCGCGGCAAGGGACACGAGGTCGTGGTGACCCGCGAGCCGGGCGCGACCGCCATCGGCAAGCGGCTGCGTTCGATCATCCTGGACGTCTCGACGTCCGGGCTCTCGGACCGCGCCGAGGCGCTGATGTTCGCCGCGGACCGCGCCGAGCACGTCGACAGCGTCATCCGGCCGGCCCTGGAGCGCGGCGCGATCGTCATCACCGACCGGTACATCGACTCCTCGGTCGCCTACCAGGGCGCCGGGCGCCACCTCGCGCCCACCGAGATCGCCCGGATCTCCCGCTGGGCGACCGACGGGCTCGTGCCGCACCTGACCGTGCTGCTCGACGTCTCGCCCGAGACCGCGCGCGAACGCTTCACCGAGGCGCCCGACCGGATGGAGTCCGAGCCCGCCGAGTTCCACGAGCGGGTGCGGGCCGGCTTCCTGACGCTGGCCGCCGCCGACCCGGCGCGCTATCTGGTCGTCGACGCGGGCCAGGACCCGGAGGCCGTCACCACGGTCGTACGGCACCGCCTCGACCAGGTGCTGCCGCTGTCGGACGCCGAGGTCAAGGCCCAGGAGGAGGCCCGTAAGGCCGCCGAGGAAGAGGCCAGGCGCAAGGCGGAGGAAGAGGCCGCGCGCAAGGCCGAGGAGGAGCGCCTGGAGCGTGAGCGCCAGGAACAGCTCGCCAAGCTGCGCGCCGAGGAAGAGGAGCGCAAGCGCCAGGAGCTGGAGGCGGCCAAGGCGCGCGAGGCCGCCCGTCAGGCCGAGGAGGCGCGGCAGCGCGCGGAGGAGGCCCGTCAGGCGGCGGAGGCGGAGCGCAAGCGCCGCGAGGCCGAGGAGCGGGCGCGCGCCGAGGAGCAGGAGCGGCTGCGCAAGCGTGCCGAGGAGGAGGCGCGGCTGCGCGCGGAGGCGGAGGAGCGCCGCCTGGAGAAGCAGCGGAAGGCCGAGGAGGCCCTGCTCCGTGCCGAACAGGCCCGGGTCGCGGCGGCCGAGGAGGCTGCCGCCGCGGAGGCGAAGGCGGCTGCGGAGGCTGCCGCGAAGGCCGATGCGCCGACCACGGAGACGCCGGTCGCCGATCTGCACAAGCGGACGGCCGATGACGGCGGCGACAGGGCGAACGGCGACGGGGGGAACGGCGGCGGAGGCTCGGGCGCCGCGGGTTCCGGGGGCGCTCCGGGTGCCCCGGGCAGCGGCTCGGGTGGCGCCGGATCGTCCGGAGGGCGCGGGTCCGGTTCCTCGTCCGGTTCGGGCTCGGGATCGTCGTCGGCCTCCGGTGCCGCTTCGGACAGCGAGCGGACGGCTTCGCTGCCGCGGCCGGGGACGGACGTCTCAGGGGCGGCCGACGAGACCACGACGCTGCCGCGTGCGGCCTTCAGCTCGGATGCCGAGGAGACCAGCGTGCTGCCGCGTGCGGCCATCGGTTCGGATGCCGAGGAGACCAGCGTGCTGCCCTCGGTGCCGGCCGGTGGCGCGCGGGACGCGCGTGGCTCCCGGGACGGTGACCCGGCGGACCGGGTGCCGTCGTGGATGTTCGCGGACGAGCCGGCCGCGTCCGGTGACGCCCGTGGCGCGGCGGGCCGACGGCCGTCCGCGCCCGCCGAGTCCGGCGCCGAGCGCACCCGCGAACTCCCGCAGATCGACCCGGAGACGGGCCGCCCGGTGGAAGCGCCCCAGCAGCGCCCCCGCCGCCGCCCGGAGTGGGCGGAGGAGACGCCGCTGGACGATCTGCCGACGCTGGCCGACGAACTCCTCGGGCCGCGCCCCGAAGAGAACCAGGGCCACGGGACGCGCGACAACGGGCGCCGGGGGCAGCGGGGCTGACGGCCGGCTCGTTCGCCGTCCGCCCCTTCGCTCCGTCCGCTCGGGAAATCGGCCGTGGGCGCCGCCCCCCCACCGCGGGGGGCCCCGCCCGGGGCCGCGGGCCCCCCGCCCCGCCCCCCCCCCCCCCCGGGGGGGGGGGGGGGCGCCCCGGCCCCCCCCCCCCCCCCCCCCCCCCCCCCCCCCCCCGCCCGTTTCCGTTGCGCAACCGGCAAGGCACCCGGCCGACTTGGGGCATCGCGGCGCCGGCCTGCCGGGGTGCGGCGGGCGGTGTGGAGTCGATTGTCAGTGGGTTGCACCACAATGGGATGAGCGCGTGAGGCAGCGAGGCGCCGGGCGCGTGAGCGGCGGCCCGCAGGCCGCGCGGTGCACGGAGCGTGCCGCGGACCGGCGGGGCACGGTGCCGGAGTGGCGACACCCCGGCACACAGGCAGGACGGACAGGAACAGGGACGGCGGTCAGCGGTGGCGGTATGGGACGACGTGGTCGGCCAGGACCGGGTGACGGAGCATCTCGCCGCAGCCGCGCGCGAAGCGGATGCCATCGTCTCCGCCGACCGCGCGCTCGACGCCGCGGTGCCCGGTGAACCGGCCGCGCCCGAGCGGACCGGCGCCTCCCAGATGACGCACGCCTGGCTGTTCACCGGCCCGCCCGGATCCGGCCGGTCCACCGCGGCCCGCGCGTTCGCCGCCGCGCTCCAGTGCGTCAGCCCGGACCGCGCGCTGGGCGGCGCCCCCGGCTGCGGCTTCTGCGACGGCTGCCACACCACCCTCGTCGGCACCCACGCCGACGTCGAGATCGTCCGTACGGACCTGCTGTCCATCGGCGTCAAGGAGACCCGCGACCTTGTCCGCCGCGCCTCCCTCTCCCCGGCGGGCGGACGCTGGCAGGTGATCGTCCTGGAGGACGCCGACCGCCTCACCGAAGGCGCGGGCAACGTCCTGCTCAAGGCCGTCGAGGAGCCCGCGCCGCGGACGGTCTGGCTGCTGTGCGCCCCCTCCATCGAGGACGTACTGCCCACCATCCGCTCCCGCTGCCGCCAGCTCACCCTGCGCACCCCGCCCGTGGACGCGGTCGCCGACGTCCTGATGCGCAGGGACGGCATCGAGCCGCAGGCCGCCGCGGCGGCGGCCCGTGCCACCCAGGGGCACATCGGCCGGGCGCGCCGCCTGGCCACCGACGAGCGGGCCCGCGCCCGCCGTGCGGCCGTCCTCAAACTGCCGCTCCGCATCGACGACATCGGCGGCTGCCTCAAGGCCGCCCAGGAGCTGATCGACGCGGCGGGCGAGGACGCCAAGCAGGTCGCCGAGGAGGTCGACACCAAGGAGACCGAGGAGTTGCGCGCCGCCCTGGGGGCCGCCGCCGGTACGGGCGGCCGGCTGCCGCGCGGCACCGCGGGCGCCATGAAAGAACTCCAGGACCGGCAGAAGCGCCGCTCCACCCGTACGCAGCGCGACAGCCTCGACCTCGCCCTGGTCGACCTCACCGGCTTCTACCGCGACGTGCTCGCCCTCCAGATGGGCGCATCCGTCCAGCTCGCCAACGAAGAGGTCCGCGACAGCGTCCAGCGCATCGCCCAGAACTCCACCGCGGCCCGCACCCTGCGCCGGATAGAGGCGATCATCGCCTGCCGCGGCGCCCTGGACCGCAACGTCGCCCCGCTGCTCGCCGTCGAAGCGATGACCACCGCCCTCCGCGCGGGCTGACCCGCACCCACCGGCACACCGCCACCACGCGCCGACGGCCGGGCCCGCCCCGGCCCGCTCGCCACCTCGGCGCGTCCTTTCACCACGCCTTCCCTACGGCACGCATCGTCATCACCCCGATACGCTCCGCTCATGCGTCGGTTCGCCCCACACCCCGGCCGCCGACCGTCCACATCCACATCCACATCCACACCACGCGACACCACCCCCCTCCGGCCTCACCGCCGGAGCCGCCAGTGCCCTCCGCGCCACGCGCCCACCGGCGCCACCGCAGCCGCCCGCCGCCACGCCGACCCAGGGACCGAGGACCGCCCATGGCCACCAGCCGCCTGTACCGCACCACCGCCGCCGTCTTCGCGGCCACCGCGCTGCTGATCTCCGGCTGTTCCTCGGGGTCGTCCTCGGACTCGACGGACTCCCCGGACCGCACCGCGGGCGCCCGCGCCACCGGCGGCGCCCAGCCCGCCCTCGCCCCGCTGCCCACCGAGGTACCCGCCAACCTCCGGCCGTACTACGACCAGAAGCTCAGCTGGCGCAAGTGCGGAGTGAGCGGCTTCGAGTGCGCGACGATGAAGGCGCCCCTGGACTACGCCAAGCCGGACAAGGACACGGACCTGAAGCTGGCGGTGGCCCGTAAGAAGGCCACCGGGCCCGGCAAGCGGATCGGCTCCCTGATGGTCAATCCCGGCGGCCCCGGCGGCTCGGCGATCGACTACCTCCAGCAGTACGCACCGGAGCCGGCCGCCGTCCGCGCCCGCTACGACATGGTGGCGACGGACCCGCGCGGCGTGGCCCGCAGCCAACCCGTCGAATGTCTCACCGACAAGGAGATGGACCGCTACACCCAGACCGACCAGACCCCGGACACCCCCGCCGAGGTCAGCAAGCTGACCACCGCCTTCCGCGACTTCGCCAAGGGCTGCGAGGAACGCTCGGGCAAGCTCCTCCCGCACGTCTCGACCATCGAGGCGGCCCGCGACATGGACGTACTGCGCGCCGTCCTGGGCGACAAGAAGCTCACCTACGTCGGCTCCTCGTACGGCACGTTCCTGGGCGCGACCTACGCCGGCCTCTACCCCTCCCACGTCGGCCGGATGGTCCTGGACGGCGCGATGGACCCCACGCTCGGCCCCCGGGACGTCAACATCGACCAGACCGCCGGCTTCAACACCGCCTTCACGGCGTTCGCGGCGGACTGCATCAAGCACCCCGATTGCCCCCTCGGCACCAAGAGCACCACGGACGCCGGAAAGCAGCTCTCCGCCCTCTTCAAAAAGCTGGACGCACACCCGGCCGAGACCGGCGAGGACCGCAAGCTCACCGAATCCCTCGCCGCCAACGGCGTGATCGCCGCGATGTACGACGAGCAGGCATGGCCGGTCCTGCGCGAATATCTCGCCCAGGCCGATGGCGGCAACGGCCGCGGGCTGCTCACGCTCTCCGACAGCTATTACGAGCGCGACCCGGACGGCAAGTACGCCAACCAGATGTACGCCAACCCGGCCGTCAACTGCCTCGACCTCCCGCCGGCCTACAAGACCCCCGATCAGGTCCGCGCCGACCTCCCCCGCTTCCGCAAGGCGTCCCCGGTCTTCGGCGACGAATTCGCCTGGGCCTCCCTGAACTGCGCCTACTGGCCCACCAAGCCCACCGGCACCGCCCAACGCATCGAGGCCAAGGGCTCCGCCCCCATCGTCGTCATCGGCACCACCCGCGACCCCGCCACCCCCTACGCCTGGGCCAAGGGCCTCGCCGCCCAGCTCTCCGGCGCCACCCTCCTCACCTACGAGGGTGACGGCCACACCGCCTACGGCCGCGGCAGCGACTGCATCGACTCCGCCGTCAACACCTACCTCCTCGACGGCACCGTCCCCCCGAAGAACAAACGCTGCACCTGACCTCCACCCGCCGCCCACCCTCACCCTCTGACCAGCCCCGCAACCGATTACGAAGCACCCCTTCGGCATGTGTAGACTGGGCCGCGCATCACGCCGCCTTAGCTCAGTCGGCCAGAGCGACGCACTCGTAATGCGTAGGTCAGGGGTTCGACTCCCCTAGGCGGCTCCGGAAAAGCCCCAGGACTCACTCGCCGTGACCTGGGGTTTTTTCATGTTTGGGGTGAGCGGGGCCGCCCTTGGTGATCCATCGGTTACGAGAACGACCGCATCGTCAACGCGAGTTGCGACGCGCTCGGCGTGCGGTGCGCCACGGTCTGCCGCTTCTCGGGCGTTGCCTGGAGTCGGTTCAGCCGACCACTCGTACGCCGTTGTCGTCGGCGACGATTGCCTGGCCGTCCCGCAGTGCCACGAAGGGCTCGTGGTGGTCGATGTGGTGCTGGACGGTGTGCTCGATCTCTTCCGTTTCGGGGTGGTCGGAGCGGTAGTGGGGTGCGACTGCGAAGGGGAGCAGTCCGAGTCCGTCCCAGAGTGGGTCGCCTGCGGGGTAGTCGGCGGGGATGTGGTCGGGGTCGTCGATGTGGCCGCCGATGCCGCGCAGGGTGGTGCCGGCGACGGCCGCGGCGGCGCTGTAGCCGCCGAAGACCAGGGTGTCGGCGGCCAGCAGTTCCTTGAGCAGTGCGTCCGCGCCGCTGTGTCGCAGGGCGCGGCGCAGGACGAAGGAGTTACCGCCCCGTACGTAGACCAGGTCGACGTTTTCCAGGGTTTTCCGGAGTGAACGGTCGCCGCCGAAATAGTCACGGAGGTCGAGTTCTTCAGGGGACAGGCCGATGGATTGCAGTTCCGCGATCTCCCGCTGGGTGGATGCGGCCCTTGAGTCCGCGTCCTGGAAATCGTAGGCATTCATCACGAGTGCCGTACGTGTCCGGCCGTCGAGCAGGCGCGGTAACTCCTCGGGGTAATTGCCTATGCGGAAGGAAGAAAGGTAGAGGCGCATGGCGTGCAGTGTATGGGGGGTCTCTTGGCAGTGGCCGATGGTGTGGGGCAGTGCAAGGCCCAGGTCAGCGAGTGGTTTGCTGACCTGGGCCGTGTGTGTGGGGAGTGTCAGGCTTCTGCGAGGGCTGTCAGGAGTTCCTCGTTGTAGAAGTCGTCCATGGTGCAGACGCCGGACAGGGTGGCGAAGTAACGGTCCACCAGGGTCTGGTTGGCCGAGATGGCCTTGAGGAAGGTCACCCGGTCCTCGGGGACCTTGAGTTCGGCGACGTTGAGGGTGCTGCGGTAGAAGTCCATGAAGGTCTCCTGCAGGTCCCGTGCGTAGCGCTCGCAGGCCGTGGCGAGCGCCGCGGGGTCGTGCAGGTCCTTGCCGACGCAGTCGGTCAGCAGCTGCGCCTGGAGGAAGGCGTCGGTGATGCCGCGGGCGGCGATCGAGTCCTTGTGGTGGGCGGCGTCGCCGACCAGGGCCCAGCCGGGGCCTGACGGCTGCCGCATGAAGTTGAGCTGTTCCCCCGTGCCGTAGAGCCGTTCGACCTGTTCGGCCGATGCCAGCCGGTCGTGCAGGCTCGGGGCGGTGGTGCGGATCGCCTCCAGGTAGGCGGCCTGGGCGTCGGTGCGTACCTGCTGGAATTCCGACTGGGGGAAGTACGTCATCACGAGCGTGCGGTCGTCGTTGGTCGGGACGACGCCGACCCACCGGCCGGGGCGTTCGTACAGCTCGAAGTGGGCGGGCAGGCCCTCCCAGTAGCTGTAGTACGTGCAGGTCATGGGCGGGTTTTCGGCGATCATCGGGGCCTCGACGTGCCGTGCGACGACCGAGCGCATGCCGTCGGCGCCGACGACCAGGTGTGCGTGTTCGGAGATCTCGTCCCCGTCGGATGTTTTGTACGTGACGCCGGTGACTTTGTCGCCCTCGCGGAGCAGGCCGGTGACCGTGCATCCTTCGCGGAACTCGGCGCCGGCCGCGCTCGCGGCGTCGGCGAGGATCGGGTCGAGGACGAAGCGGCGGGGCGCGTACGTCGTGCTGTGGCCGTCGGCCGGCAGCAGGGAGCCGCTCAGCCGTATGTCCGCGTTTTCGTAGCTGACGCGCTCGATGGGGGTGATGTTGGTGGCGCGTATTTTGTCCAGCAGGCCCCAGCGGCCGAGCATCTCGACCCCTGGCTGGTGAAGGTAGTGGGAGGAGAGCTTGTCCTGCGGGAAATGTGCCTTCTCCAAGAGCAGGACCCGGTATCCGGCGCGGGCCATCAGCATTGCCGTCGGCGCCCCCGCACAGCGCGCTCCCACCACGATCACGTCGTACACGACGTCTCCCTTTTCCTTGTTCCGAAAGTGAACACCCGCACCGGGGAATTCTTTTGTGTGCTGCTCGGCGTCAGGACCGAGCGGTTTCCGTGCTGTCGCCGGCCTCGGTGTTCTCGGCATCGGCGCTTTTGCCGGTGTTGTCCAGCTCCCACCCTCGGAAGGTGAAGAACACGATCAGGATGCCGCCGCAGACGATCGCCCAGTCGGCGAGGTTCATCACGCTGAAACCCCGTACGGAGATGAAGTCGACGACCGCGCCCCGGAAGTGCCCCGGGCTGCGGAAGAGCCGGTCCGTCAGGTTTCCGAGCGCGCCGCCCAGCAGCAGCCCGAGGGCAATGGCCCAGGGGACGCTGTAGAGCTTGCGCGCCATGCGGATGATGGCCACGGTGACGGCCACGGCGATGACGGTGAACAGGATGGTCGTCGCTTCGCCGATGCTGAATGCGGCGCCGGGGTTGCGCATCACCCGCAACTCCAGCACGGTGCCGATCAGTTCCACGGGAGCGTGGTGCTCCAGCTTCGCGACCACGAGCACCTTGCTGAACAGGTCGATCGCATAGGCGAGACCCGCCACTGCCAGGAGGAACGGGATACGCCGCTTTCCCCTGCCGGTTTCTCCCCGGCTTTCACTGCCTGCCTCTGGGGACCGGTCCGCATTCGTCATATTCCGTCACCTCGAAGTCTGTTGTCCGGTCGTGTCCCGGTCGCGGGCCGCTCGGCGGCGGCTGTGGAGTCGCTTCCACAGCCGCCGCCGAGTGTCCCCGGAGACGAGGGCCGGAGCGCGTCCGCAGAGCGGTCAGCTGTCTCCCATGGCCTGCACCAGGGAGCGAGGACGCATGTCGTCCCAGTGTCCGTCCACGTAATCCACACATGCCTGGCGGCTGTCCTTGCCGTGGCGCACGGTCCAGCCGTCCGGAATGCCGATGGCCGCCGGCCACAGCGAGAACTGGCCTTCGTCGTTCACCAACACGAAGAACTCCGCGCTGTCGTCATCGAACGGGTTGTCCATAGCAGTATCTCCTTCTCATCACGCTTCGCGTGAATCCATCAGCTTCCGCGCGACGACCGGGCCGATCTCGTCGACCGGGCCGCTCTTCATCATGTCGTCGTGCGCACAATCGATGTCGTAAACGTCGAGCGCACCGTCCACGTGGTGCGCCCACCGGTCCTCCCGTGCCAGTGGTTCGGAATCCCCGCCGGTGGCGACAAAGAGGGTCAGATCCCCTGTGTACGAACCCAGGGACACTTCGCTCGACAAGCGCGCGAAGTTGTTCATCACCGCGGCCACCCGGGCCATTTCGAAGCCTTCCAGCATGCGCAGAACGCCGTCGTATCCGTCCGCCGCTTCGGGCTCGGGGGCTGCGGTCGTTTCCTGTGCGGACTCGGGCCGGTCGTAACCGTAGTAATCGGTGAGCATGCGGACGATTTGGGATTCATCCACCGCCATGTCCTCTTCGCCCGCGCCGACGGGGTCGGGCGAGGCGTCGAGCACCGCGAGGAAGGCGACTTCCTCTCCCTGCGCCTGGAGTTCGGTGGCCATCATGTGCGCGAGGACGCCACCGAACGACCAGCCCAGGAGGTGGTACGGGCCGCTCGACCGGACCGTGCGGATCTGCTCGACGTAATCGCGGGCGATTTCGGTCAGGCTCCCCGGGAGTTCCCGTTCCGGTCCTGCCAGCGCCCGTGCCTGGAGGGCGTAGAGCGGACGGTCGGATTCCACGTGCCGGAGCAGCCCGGAGTAGACCCAGCCCACGCCCGATCCCGGGTGGATGCAGAACAGTGGCGGCGCATCGCCGGTCGCGCGCAGCGGGAGCAGGACGTCGAGCGACTCGCCGCCGACCTCGCCGCCCAGACTGTCCGCGAGCGCGGCGACGGTCGGCGCGGCGAACAGGTCCCGGATCCCCAACTGCACGCCGAGCGCCGCACGCACCCGGCTGACCAGGCGCGTTGCCAGGAGTGAGTGGCCGCCCAGGGTGAAGAAGTCGTCGTCGATGCCGACGGTGGGCAGGCCCAGGACCTCGGCGAAGAGTCCGGCGAGCAGTTCCTCGCGGATGGTGCGCGGGGTGCGCGCCGCCGCACCGCCGCCGGGGTATTCCGGAGCGGGGAGGGCGCGGCGGTCGAGTTTGCCGTTGGGGGTGACCGGGAGGGTGTCCAGCACCATTACCGCCGACGGGATCATGTAGTCGGGGAGGAACTGGCCTGCGTGTGAGCGGAGTTCGGCTGCGAGATGGGCGGGGTCGTGGTCGCTGTCGGTGGGGGTGGTGTAGGCGACGAGGTGGGTGCCGCCGGGGCCGTCTTCGCGGGGGATGACGGCTACCTGGGCGGTGGCGGGGTGTTGTGTGAGGACGGCTTCGATTTCGCCGGGTTCGATGCGGAAGCCGCGGATTTTGACCTGGTCGTCGACGCGTCCGGTGTAGACGAGGTTGCCGTCGGTGTTCCAGTGGACGAGGTCTCCGGTGCGGTACATGCGGGCGCCGGCGGGGCCGAAGGGGTCGGCGACGAAGCGGGAGGCGGTCAGGCCGGGCCGGCCGAGGTAGCCGCGGGCCAACTGGTCGCCTGCTATGTACAGTTCGCCGGTCACGCCCGGAGGTACTACGCGCAGCGCGTCGTCCAGGACGTATGTCTGTGTGTTCCACACCGGGCGGCCGATCGGGACCGGGCCGGTGGTCTCGGCCGGCAGGGCCTCGGATGCGGTGACGTCAACGGTGGCCTCGGTCGGGCCGTAGAGGTTGTGCAGGCGGGCATCGAGTGTGCTGCCCACGCGCGTCACGAGGTCGGGTGACAGGGCTTCGCCGCTGGTGATCACCAGTCGGATGCTCTCGCACCGTGCGGCGTCCGGCTCGTCCAGGAACACCCCGAGCATCGACGGGACGAAGTGCAGGACGGTGACGGAGGCGGCGGTGATCAGCTCGGCGAGGTACTTCGGATCGCGGTGCCCGTCAGGCCGGGCGACCACGAGGGTGGCGCCGGTGATCACGGGCAGGAAGAACTCCCAGACGGAGACGTCGAACGTCGCCGGTGTCTTCTGGAGGACGCGGTCGTGCGCGGACAGCGCGTACGCGTCCTGCATCCACAGCAGGCGGTTCACCAAGGAGGCGTGCTCGATGGTCGCGCCCTTGGGGGTTCCGGTGGAGCCGGAGGTGTAGATGGTGTAGGCGGGGTGCCTGGGGAGCAGCGGCCGGATGCGGTCGCCGTCGGTGACGCCGGTGGCCGGGAAGCGGGCCAGGTCATCGGCGGTCGGCAGGAACGCCGGGGTGGCCGTCTCGGGCAGGGCGGCCAGCGTTCCGGCGTCGGTGAGCAGGCCGGCGGGCCGTGCGTCGCTCAGCATGTGGGCGATGCGGGCCTCGGGGTGGGACATGTCGATCGGGAGGTAGGCGGCGCCTGCCTTGAGGACGGCGAGCAGGGCGACGACGAGGTGCTCGGAGCGGGGGAGCGCCACGGCGACGCGGTCCTCCGGGCCCACGCCCTGGCCGATGAGGTAGTGGGCCAGGCGGTTGGAGCGGGCGTCGAGTTCCGCGTAGGTGAGTTCTCGCTCCTCGAAGACGACGGCGGTGTGCTGCGGGGTGCGTGCCGCCTGCTCGGCGAGGAGTGCGGGCAGTGTCGTGGCGGGCAACTGCCGCTCGGTGGCGTTGCGTTCGGTCAGTACGTCGGCGCGTTCGGTGGGGGTGATGACCTCGATGCCGGCGACCGGTGCTTCCGGGGTGGTGGTGACGGCGGTGAGTACCTGGACCAGGCCCTGGACCAGGCGCTGTGCGGTCGTCGCGTCGAACAGGTCCACGGCGTAGGACAGGTCGGCCGACATCCCGCTGTGGCCGTCGGCGCCTGCCGGGTCATCGGAGAAGGAGAAGTGCAGGTCGAACTTGGCCACCTCCACGTCCGTCGGGACCGCGCTGATGTCGAGATCCGTCATCCGGAGGTCGGCATCGGCGTTGTTCTGGAGGTCCACCATCACCTGGAACAGCGGGTGGTGGTGGGTGGAACGGGCCGGGTTGATCGCCTCGACGACGGCTTCGAAGGGGACGTCCTGGTTCTCGTATGCCGCGAGGTCCGCTTCCCTGACGCGTTCCAGCACGTCACGGAAGGTGGGCGTCCCGGAGAGGTCGGTGCGCAGGACGAGGGTGTTGACGAAGAAGCCGACGAGGTCGTTCAGCTTGTCGTCGGTGCGTCCCGCGATAGGGGTGCCCAGGGGAATGTCGTCCCCCGCGCCGAAGCCCTGCAAGGTCACCGCCAGAGCCGCTTGCAGCACCATGAACACCGTCACGCCGTGCCGGGCGGCCAGGTCGGTGAGGGCGTGGTGCAGGTCTTCGTCGATGTGGAAGGGGACCGTGGCGCCGCGGTGGGACGCCTCCGCCGGGCGGGGGCGGTCCCAGGGGAGGGTGAGTTCGGTGGGTGCGCCGGTGAGGGCCTTGCGCCAGAAGTCGGTCTGGTGGCGCAGGACGCTGTCGGGGTCGTCGGCGGAGCCGAGGAAGTTCCGTTGCCAGAGGGTGTAGTCGATGTACTGGACCGGGAGTTCGTCCCACTGGGGGGCGTTTCCGGCGCAGCGCTGCTCGTATGCCTGGGTGAGGTCGCGGGCCAGGGGTGCCACGGACCAGCCGTCGCCCGCGATGTGGTGGACGGCGATGACGAGGATCGACTCGGTGTCCGAGACGGTGCCGAGTGCCACCCGGACGGGCAGGTCGGTGGTGACGTCGAAGCCGTGCGCCGCGATGTCGCGCGCCCAGGCGTCGGCGTCGCCGGTGATGCGCTCCTGCGTCAGCGCAGCCGCCGCTGCCCGGTCGACGGGGATGACGACCTGGGCGGGTTCGCCGTCGTGCTCGGTGAAGACCGTCCGCAGCGATTCGTGCCGGGCCAGGACGTCGCTCCAGGCGGCGCGCAGCGCTTCGGTGTCGAGCGGGCCCGTCAGGCGCAGGGTGATGGGCAGGTTGTAGGTGGCGGAGCGGCCTTCCCACTGGTTGAGGAACCAGAGGCGTCGCTGGGCGTACGACACCGGGACCGTCTCGGGGCGGTCCTGCCGGGACAGGGCCGGGCGGACGACACCCGAGGTCTCGTCGAGGCGGGTGGCGAGGGCGGCGACGGTGGGTGCGGCGAACAGGTCCCTGATGGCCAGCTCTGCGCCGAGGACGGTGCGGATGCGGCTGATCAGGCGGGTGGCCAGGAGTGAGTGGCCGCCCATGGCGAAGAAGTCGTCGTCGATACCGATCGACGGCAGCTTCAGCACCTCGGCGAAGAGCCCGGCCAGGATCTCTTCACGGACGGTGCGCGGGGTGCGTGCCGTCGTGGTGTCGAGGTATTGGGGGGCGGGGAGGGCGCGGCGGTCGAGTTTTCCGTTGGGGGTGACCGGGAGGGTGTCCAGCACCATTACCGCCGACGGGACCATGTAGTCGGGGAGGAACTGCCCTGCGTGCGAACGGAGTTCAGCGGCAAGGTGGGCGGTGTCCTGATCGTCGGCCGGGGTGATGTAGGCGACGAGGTGGGTGCCGCCCGGTCCGTCCTCGCGGGGGATGACCGCTACCTGGCTGGTGGCGGGGTGCTGTGCGAGTACCGCTTCGATCTCACCCGGCTCGATGCGGAAGCCGCGGATTTTGACCTGGTCGTCGACGCGTCCGATGTAGACGAGGTCGCCGTCGGTGTTCCAGCGGACGAGGTCTCCGGTGCGGTACATGCGAGTGCCGGGCGTGCCGAAGGGGTCGGCGACGAAGCGGGAAGCCGTCAGGCCGGGCCGGCCCAGGTACCCGCGGGCCAACTGGGCTCCGGCCACGTACAGTTCGCCGGTCACGCCCGGAGGCACGACGCGCAGCGCGCCGTCCAGGACGTATGCCCGGGTGTTGGCCACCGGGCGGCCGATCGGCGGGTCCGTCGGCCAGGCGGACTCGGAGTGCGGCAGCGAGTGGGCGGTGACGACGTGCGTTTCGGCCGGGCCGTAGTGGTTGTGCAGGCGTCGCGGCGTCTCGCGGAAGAAGCCGCGGACCGGCTCGTTGAGCTGGAGGCGCTCGCCGGCCTGCATGACGTCCGTCAGCGCGGGCAGGGTGCGGCCGTACTCGGCTGCCGCCGAACTCACCGCCTCCACCATCAGGTTCGGCGCCAGCAGCTCATTGACCTCGGTCTTCTCCAGCCACTCGACGAACTCCCCGGCGTCCTTGCGGATGTCGTCGTCGGGGATGCAGAGCGCCTTGCCCGAAAGGAGGGCGCTCAGGATCTCCTGCACGGACACGTCGAAGCTGATGCCGGTGAACTGCGCGGTGCGACCGCCGTCGGTGTGGTGCAGCTCCGCGTGGTGCCACTGGAGAAGGTTCACCAGCGCCGCGGACGGCATCGTGATGCCCTTGGGGGTTCCGGTGGAGCCGGAGGTGTAGATGACGTAGGCGGGGTGTCCGGGGTGCAGGGGGCGGACGCGGTCGGCGTCGGTGACGGGGGTTGCGTGGAACGCTTCGAGAGCGTCAACCGTCGGTGTGAGAACGGGAGTTGAGGTCTCGGGGAGTGTGGTGTGGGTGGTGGTGAGGAGGGCGGCGGGGCGTGCGTCGCTCAGCATGTGGGCGATGCGGGCCTGGGGGTAGGCGGGGTCGACGGGGAGGTAGGCGGCGCCCGTCTTGAGGACGGCGAGCAGGGCGACGATGAGCTGTTCGGAGCGGGGGAGTGCGACGGCGACGCGGTCCTCGGGGCCCACGCCCTGGTCGATGAGGTAGTGGGCCAGGCGGTTGGAGCGGGTGTCGAGGTCGGCGTAGGTCAGCTCCCGTTCCTCGAAGACGACGGCGACGTTCTGCGGGGTGCGTGCCGCCTGGTCGGCGAAGAGTCCGGGCAGTGAACCGCCAGGGAGCTGCCGCTCGGTCGCGTTGTGGTCGGCCAGCAGGCCGGTGCGTTCGGCGGGGGAGATCACGTCGATGTGCGTGACCGGTGCTTCCGGGGTGGTGGTGACGGCGGTGAGTACCTGGACCAGGCCCTGGACCAGGCGCTGCGCGGTCGTCGCGTCGAACAGGTCCACCGCGTAGTAGAGGTCACCGGCCAGCCAGCCGCCCTGGTCGCCCTCGCGCTCCGTCAGCGAGAACTGAAGGTCGAACTTGGCGGCATCGAGCCGGAGGGCTTCCTCCGTGATCTCCAGATCCGTCATCCGGAGGTCGGCATCGGCGTTGTTCTGGAGGTCCACCATCACCTGGAACAGCGGGTGGTGGTTGGTCGAACGTGCCGGGTTGATCGCCTCGACGACCACCTCGAAGGGGACGTCCTGGTTCTCGTACGCGGCGAGGTCCGCTTCCCGGACGCGCCTGAGCACCTCGTGGAAGGTGGGGCTGCCGGTGAGGTCGGTACGCATGACGAGGGTGTTGACGAAGAAGCCGACGAGGTCGTTCAGCTTGTCGTCGGTGCGGCCCGCGACGGGGGTACCGACGGGGATGTCGTCGCCGGCGCCGAAGCCCTGAAGGGTGACGGCCACGGCCGCCTGGAGCACCATGAAGACGGTGACGCCGCAGGTCGACGCCAGGTCGGTGAGGGCGTGGTGCAGGTCTTCGCCGATGCGGAAGGGGACCACGTCGCCCTGGTGGGAGCCCTCGGCGGGGCGGGGGCGGTCCCAGGGGAGGGTGAGTTCGGTGGGTGCGCCGGTGAGGGCCTTGCGCCAGAAGTCGGTCTGGTGGCGCAGGACGCTGTCGGGGTCGTCGGCGGAGCCGAGGAAGTCGCGTTGCCAGAGGGTGTAGTCGATGTACTGGACCGGGAGTTCGTCCCACTGGGGGGCTCGTCCGGCGCAGCGGTCTTCGTACGCCTGCGAGAGGTCGCGGGCCAGCGGGGCCACGGACCAGCCGTCGCCCGCGATGTGGTGGACGGCGATGACGAGGATCGACTCGGTCTCCGAGACGATGCCGCGCACCACCCGGACGGGCAGATCCTCCGACACGTCGAAGCCGCGCTTGACGACCCCGTTGATCCAGTCGCTCGACTCGCCCCGCACCGCTTCTTCCGTCAGTACGGCCGACGCGGCCTGCGTGACGGGGATGACGACCTGGGCGGGTTCACCGTCCTGCTCGGTGAAGACCGTCCGCAGCGATTCGTGCCGGGCCAGGACGTCGCCCCAGGCGGCGCGCAGTGCCTCGCCGTCGAGCGGGCCCGAAAGGCGGAGCGCCAGCGGCATGTTGTACGTCGACGAGCGGCCTTCCCACTGGTTGAGGAACCAGAGGCGCCGCTGGGCGTACGACACCGGGACCGTCTCGGGGCGGTCCTGCCGGGACAGGGCCGGACGCACCACGCCCGAGGTCTCGTCGAGGCGGGTGGCGAGGGCGGCGACGGTCGGGGCGGCGAACAGGTCCCTGATGGCCGGTTCCGCGCCGAGGACGGTGCGGATGCGGCTGATCAGGCGGGTGGCCAGGAGTGAGTGGCCGCCCATGGCGAAGAAGTCGTCGTCGATGCCGACGGCGGGCAGGTCCAGGACCTCGGCGAAGAGCCCGGCGAGCAGTTCCTCGCGGACGGTGCGCGGGGTGCGCGCCGCCGTGCTGCCGGGGTATTCCGGGGCAGGCAACGCCTTGCGGTCGAGCTTGCCGTTGGCGGTCATCGGCAGGGTGTCCAGTACCACCACCGCCGACGGAACCATGTAGTCCGGCAGGTGCTGGGCCGCGTGGGTGCGGAGTTCAGCAGGGAGGTGGGCGGGGTCGTGGTCGCTGTCGGTGGGGGTGGTGTAGGCGACGAGGTGGGTGCCGCCGGGGCCGTCTTCGCGGGGGATGACGGCTACCTGGGCGGTGGCGGGGTGCTGTGTGAGGACCGCTTCGATCTCACCCGGTTCGATGCGGAAGCCGCGGATTTTGACCTGGTCGTCGACGCGTCCGATGTAGACGAGGTTGCCGTCGGTGTTCCAGCGGACGAGGTCTCCGGTGCGGTACATGCGGGCGCCGGGTGTGCCGAAGGGGTCGGCGACGAAGCGGGAGGCGGTCAGGCCGGGCTGATCGAAGTAGCCGCGGGCCAACTGGTCGCCCGCTATGTACAGTTCGCCGGTCACGCCCGGGGGGACCACGCGCAGCGCGCCGTCCAGGACGTATGCCCGGGTGTTGGCCACCGGGCGGCCGATCGGCGGGGTCCTGTCGCCGGCCGGGGGGAGGCAGTTCATCAGGGTGACGGCGACGGCGGCCTCGGTGGGGCCGTAGCCGTTCCAGAATTCCCGGTCGGCCGTCGCCCACTCGTCGACCAGACGCCCGGCCGGTGCCTCGCCGCCGACGGACACCGGGCGCAGCGCCGGGAGTTGGGCAGGGTCCAGCAGCGGCATGACGGCGGGCGGCAGCTCGGCGACGGTCACCTCTTCGTCGCGCAGCAGCTGCTGGAGCCGGAGCGCGTCGGTGCGCTGCTCGTCGGCGGCGAGGACCAGCGTGGCGCCCGAGGTGAGCGCGGTGAAGATCTCGAAGACCGACACGTCGAAGGTGACCGCGGCGAAGCCGAGCAGCCGGGTGCCGTCGGCGATGCCGTAGGCGGGGCTGATGGCCGCGATGAAGTTGCCTGCCGCCCGGTGCTCGACGGTGGTGCCCTTGGGGGTTCCGGTGGAGCCGGAGGTGTAGATGACGTACGCCGGGTGCTCGGGACGGAGCGGGCGGACGCGGTCGGCGTCGGTGAGGGGGCCGGCCGGGAGCGCTCCGAGAGTGTCAACTGCCGGGGTGATGGCGGGAGTTGTGGTCTCGGGCAGGGTGGCCAGGGTTTCCTGGTCGGTGAGGAGGGCGGCGGGGCGTGCGTCGCTCAGCATGTGGGCGATGCGGGTGTGCGGGTAGGTGGGGTCGATGGGGAGGTAGGCCGCGCCGGTCTTGAGGACGGCGAGCAGGGCGGTGATGAGGTGTTCGGAGCGGGGGAGCGCGACGGCGACGCGGTCCTCGGGGCCGATGCCCTGGCCGATGAGATGGCGGGCCAGGCGGTTGGAGCGGGTGTCGAGGTCCGCGTAGGACAGTTCCCTGCCGTCGAAGACGACGGCGGTGTGCTGCGGGGTGCGTGCCGCCTGCTCGGCGAGGAGCGCGGGCAGTGTCGTGGCGGGCAACTGCCGCTCGGTGGCGTTGCGTTCGGTCAGTACGTCGGCGCGTTCGGCGGGAGTGATCACCTCGATGTGCGTGACCGGTGCTTCCGGGGCGGCCGTCACGGCGGTGAGTACCTGGACCAGGCCCTGGACCATGCGCTGTGCGGTCGTCGCGTCGAACAGGTCCACGGCGTAGGACAGGTCGGCGGACAGGCCGCTCCCGCCGTCGCCGGCCTCGGGGCCGCCGGCGAACACCGTCGCCTCGGAGAAGGAGAACTCCAGGTCGAACTTGGCCATGTCCCAGCCGGTCGGGACGGCGTTGATCTCCAGGCCGGGGAGGTACAGCTGGTGCCCTGCGTTGTTCTGGAGGTCCACCATGACCTGGAACAGCGGGTGGTGGTGGGTGGAGCGGGCCGGGTTGACGGCTTCCACGACGGCTTCGAAGGGGACGTCCTGGTTCTCGTACGCGGCGAGGTCCGCTTCCCTGACGCGTTCCAGCACGTCACGGAAGGACGGGGCGCCGGAGAGGTCGGTGCGCAGGACGAGGGTGTTGACGAAGAAGCCGACGAGGTCGTTCAGCTTGTCGTCGGTGCGGCCCGCTACGGGTGTGCCGAGCGGGATGTCGTCGCCCGCGCCGAAGCCCTGAAGGGTGACGGCCACCGCTGCCTGGAGCACCATGAAGGCGGTGACGCCGCAGGTGGACGCCAGGTCCTTCACGGCCTGGTGCAGGTCTTCGCCGATGTGGAAGGAGACCACGGCGCCGCGGTGGGACGCCTCCGCCGGGCGGGGGCGGTCCCACGGCAGCGCCAGTTCGGCCGGGGCGCCGGCGAGGGCCTTGCGCCAGAAGTCCGTCTGGCGGCCGATGACGCTGTGGGAGTCGTCGGCGGAGCCGAGGAAGCCGCGCTGCCAGAGGGTGTAGTCGACGTACTGGACCGGCAGTTCGTCCCACTGCGGGGTCCGTCCGACGCAGCGCTCCCCGTACGCCTGCGAGAGGTCGCGGGCCAGGGGTGCCACGGACCAGCCGTCGCCCGCGATGTGGTGCACCACGAGCACCAGGACCGACTCGGTGTCCGACACGGTGCCAAGGACCACGCGGACGGGTAGGTCGGCGGAGAGGTCGAAGCCGCGCATGGCCACCTCGCGGACCCACGCGTCGACGTCGCCGTCGATCCGCTCCTGCGTCAGCGCGGCCGATGCCGCCCGGCCGACGGGCAGGACGACCTGGACGGGTTCGCCGTCCTGTTCGGTGAAGACCGTCCGCAGGGATTCGTGGCGGGCCAGGACGTCGTCCCAGGCGGCGCGCAGTGCCTCGCCGTCGAGTGCGCCCGTCAGGCGCAGGGCGAGGGGCATGTTGTAGGTCGCCGAGCGGCCTTCCCACTGGTTGAGGAACCAGAGGCGCCGCTGGGCGTAGGAGACCGGGACGGTCTCGGGGCGTTCCTGCCGGGACAGGGCCGGACGGGCCACGCCTGACGTCTCGTCCAGCCGGGCGGCCAGCGCTGACACCGTCGGCGCGGCGAACATGTCCCGGATGCCCAGCTGCACGCCCAGGACCGAGCGGACCCGGCTGACCAGGCGCGTTGCCAGGAGTGAGTGGCCGCCCAGGGTGAAGAAGTCGTCGTCGATGCCGACCGCGGGCAGGCCCAGGACCTCCGCGAACAGTCCGGCGATGAGTTCCTCGCGGACCGTCCGGGGGCCGCGGGACAGGGCGCCGCCGCGGGTTTCGGGGACCGGCAGGGCACGGCGGTCGAGCTTGCCGTTGACGGTCATCGGCAGGGCGTCGAGCACCACCACGGCCGACGGCACCATGTAGTCGGGCAGGCGGGTCTGGAGCGCACGACGCAGGCGCTCGGGCAGCGCGTCGACGGCTTCGGCGTCGGGGCCGTCCGTCTCGCCACCTGGCACCACGTAGGCGGCCAGCCGGACGTCGCCGGGGCGGTCCTCGCGCACCATGACCACGGCGTGGTCCACGCCTGGCTGGTCGAGCAGCGCCGTCTCGACCTCGCCCGCCTCGATGCGGAAGCCGCGCAGCTTCAACTGCCCGTCCACGCGGCCCTCGTAGACCAACTGGCCGTCCGCGTTCCAGCGCGCCAGGTCTCCGGTGCGGTACATCCGCTCACCCGGGGCGCCGAACGGGCAGGCCACGAAGCGCTGGGCGGTCAGGCCCGGCATGTTGTGGTACCCGCGGGCCAGGCCGGGCCCGGCGAGGTACAGCTCGCCCACGACGCCTTCCGGCACGGGGCGAAGACCGGCGTCGAGTACGTAGGTGCGGGCGCCCGCCACCGGGGTGCCGATCGGGGGGATGCCGGAGCCGGACAGTTCGCCGCTGGTGGTGGCGCAGATGGTGGCCTCGGTCGGCCCGTACGCGTTCAGCATGCGGCGGTCCACGGCCCACCGGGCCGCGCGTTCGGCGGGGCACGCCTCGCCGCCGACGAGGAGGGTGCGCAGGCCGCTGAGCGCCTCGGGCTTGACGCCTGCGAGGAGCGTCGGCGGGATGAGGGCGAGCGACACCCGCTGCTCGGCGACGACGGACGCGAGCGTGTCACCTGCGAGGACGGTGTCGTCCTGCGGCACGACGAGCGCCGCGCCGTTCGGGAGCGCCATGAGGAGTTCCATGACGGACGCGTCGAAGCTGGGCGAGGCGAACTGGAGCACCCGGGCATCGGCGTCGATGGCGAACCGCTCGGCCATGGTGGCGACCAGCCCTGCGATGCCGGTGTGGGGGACCACGACGCCCTTGGGCGTGCCGGTGGAGCCCGAGGTGTAGATGACGTACGCCGGGTGCTCGGGACGCAGCGGGCGGACGCGGTCGGCGTCGGTGGGGTTGTGGTCGCGCCCCGCGCCCGCCCGGTCCCACTCGGGGGCCGCGGTGTCCAGGAGGAAGAGCTGGTCGAGGGTGACCGGCAGGTCGGCGGCGAGCGCGTCGTGCGTGATCAGCAGCGCAGGTCCTGCGTCGCCGAGCATGTACGCGATGCGCTCGGCGGGGTACGCCGGGTCGACGGAGAGGAAGGCCGCTCCCGCCTTGGCCACGGCCAGCACGGTGACGATCCGGTCGGCGGAGCGGGGCAGCGCGATTGCCACCGTGTGCTCCGGGCCGATGCCGCGGGCGATGAGCGTGTGCGCCAGGCGGTTGGCGCGGGCGTTCAGTTCCCGGTAGCCGATGTCCGCCGCCCCGGCGACCAGCGCCACGGCTTCGGGCGAGCGGGCCGCACGGTCCTCGACGAGCACCGGCAGGGTGACCGCGCCGCGGTCGTCGCCTGCGGTGGCCGCGTCGACCGGCAGCTCCGTACGGTCGTCGGCGGAGTGCAGCTGTGCCTGTCCGATCGGCCGGGCGGGCTCCGCGACGAACTGCTCCAGGAGCAGCGTCCACCGTGCCATCAGCGTCTCGACGGTGGCACGGTCGAACAGGTCGGTGGCGAACTCGGCGACACCCGCGATGGCGGCCGGTGTGCCGTCGGCGTCGTTGTCGGACCGCTCCAGCAGGCTCAGGGCGAGGTCGAAGCGGGACACCCCGATGTACATGGGGCGGCCGTTGGCCTCCACGCCGGGCAGGGCGATGCGCGGGTACTCGTTGTTCTGGAGGGCCAAGGAGACCTGGAACAGCGGGTGGTGGCCGGTCGACCGCTGCGGCCTGAGGGCCTCCACGATGCGCTCGAACGGCATGTCCTGGTGGGCGTAGGCGGCCAGGCTGTCGCGGCGGACCTGGGTGAGCAGGTCCGCGAAGGTGGGGGCGCCGGACGTGTCGACGCGCAGGACGAGGAGGTTGACGAAGCAGCCCACCAGGTCGTTGAGCGCCTCGTCGGTGCGGGCGGCGATGGGTGAGCCGATGGGGATGTCGTGGCCCGCGCCCACCCGGGTCAGCAGCGCCGCGAGGCTCGCCTGGAGCACCATGAACACCGTCGCGTCGTGGGCGCCGGCCAACTGCCGTATCCGGCCGACCAGTTCGGCGTCGAGGGTGAAGTCCAGGGTGTCGCCCTGGTGCGAGGCGATCTCGGGGCGCGGCCGGTCGGTGGGCGGTGTCACCACGTCGGGCAGGCCGCCGAGCCGCCGGGTCCAGTAGTCGAGCTGCTGGTGGCCGAGGCTTTCCGGGTCCTTCTCGTCGCCGAGCAGCGCGCGCTGCCAGAGGGCGTAGTCGGCGTACTGCACCGGGAGCGGCGCCCACTGCGGCGGCTCGTCGGCGGCGCGGCTGGAGTACGCCGTCAGCAGGTCGCTCGCCAGCGGCGTGAAGGACCAGCCGTCGGCGGCGATGTGGTGCAGCAGGATCAGTACGGTGTGTTCGTTCTCGGCCGTCTCGTACAGGGTCACCCGCAGCGGGAGCGCGGTGGCCAGGTCGAAGAGGTGGAAGGCGGCCGTTTCCAGGTGGCCGTCCAGCTCCGCTTCCGTGGTCCGCTGCACCGACCAGGGCACCTGCGCCTGCTCGGGGGCAAGTATCCGCTGGTGGGGGTGGCCCGCCTCGTCCACGGCGAAGAGCGTCCGCAGGGACTCGTGCCGGTCGACGATGTCCTGGAAGGACGCGCGCAGGGCCTCTCGGTCGAGGGCGCCCGACAGGCGCAGGATCAGCGGGATGTTGTACGTGGGCGAGGGGCCCTCCATCCGGTGGAGGAACCACAGGCTGCTCTGCGCGTAGGACAGCGGCACCTGCTCGGGGCGCTCGTGGCGCCGCACCGGGATGCGCCGGGTGCCGGGGTGGTCGCTGTCCATCCAGGCGGCCAGCTCGGCGACGGTGGGCGCGTCGAACACCGCGCGCACCGGCACCTCCAGGCCGAGTGCGGAACGGATGCGGCTGGTGAGACGGGTGGCGCTGAGGGAGTGGCCGCCGAGGTCGAAGAACGAGTCGTCGATGCCGACCCGGTCCGTCTTGAGCACCTCGGCGAACAGCTCGCACAGCAGCCGCTCGCGGGGGTCGCGGGGCGCGCGTCCCGCAGGGGCCGCGGTCGCGGTGGGGGCGGGCAGCGCCCGCAGGTCGAGCTTGCCGTTCGGCGTCAGCGGCAGCGCGTCGGTGAGCACGATGTGGGCGGGGACCAGGTGTCCCGGCAGGCTGCGGGCCAGCTCGCCGCGGAGCCCCGCGCCGGTGGCCTCCGACCCGGCGTGCAGGATCGCGTAGCCCACCAGCTGGTTCTGCCCGTCGCCGTCCGCCCGCACGACGACGGCCGCCTGCGCGACGTCGGCGTGGGCGAGCAGGGCCGCCCGGACCTCGCCGGGCTCGATGCGCACCCCGCGGACCTTCACCTGGTCGTCGACGCGGCCCAGGTAGAGGAGTTCACCGCGGTCGTTCCACCGCACCTGGTCGCCGGTGCGGTACATCCGGCCGCCGGTGGGGTCGAAGGGGTTGGCGACGAACCGGGAGGCGGTCAGCCCGGCCCGGCCGCGGTAGCCCCGCGCGAGCTGCGCGCCGGCGAGGTACAGCTCGCCCACCACACCCACCGGCACCGGGTTCAGCGCGGCGTCCAGGACGTACAGCTGGGTGTTCCACACCGGGCCGCCGATCGGCACAGGACCGGCCGGGTCCGTCGGGCGCAGCCGTCCCGACGCGCTGACGTCGATGGCGGCTTCGGTGGGTCCGTAGAGGTTGCGCAGGTCGACGTCGAGCTGTTCCAGCAGGCCGTCGCGCAGTGCCGGGGTCAGCTCCTCGCCGCTGCACAGCACCAGACGCAGGCTGTCGCAGGACCGGGCGAGGCCCTCGCGGACGAACAGGTCGAGCATGGACGGCACGAAGTGCAGGACGGTGATCCGCTGCCCGGTGATGACGGACGCCAGGTAGGCGGGGTCGCGGTGGCCGCCGGGCTCCGCGAGTACCAGCGTCGCACCGGCGCACAGCGGCCAGAACAGCTCCCACACCGAGACGTCGAAGCTCGCGGGGGTCTTCTGGAGCACCCGGTCGGTCGCGTCGAGCCGGTAGGCGGACTGCGTCCACAGCAGGCGGTTGACCAGGGCGGCGTGCGTGACGACCACGCCCTTCGGCTGCCCGGTGGATCCTGAGGTGTAGATCATGTACGCGGGGTGGCCGGGCGCGGCGGCCACGGTGGCGGGCGCCGGGGCACCGGCATCGGCGCCGGATATCAGCGTGCCCCGCTCGTCGAGCACGAGTATCCGGGCGCCGTCGCCCAGGGCGGCTGCCACGGCAGGACGGAGTTCTTCGGTGGTGAGGACCACCGGCGGCCTCGCGTCGTCGAGCATGTACCGCACGCGCTCGACCGGGTATTCGGGGTCGACCGGCACGTAGGCGCCGCCGGCCTTCGACACGGCCAGGGCCGCCACCACGAGCGCCGGCGACCTGGGCAGGAACAGCGCGGCGAACTGCTCGGGCGCGACGCCCTGTGCGCGCAGGGTCCTGGCCAGCGTGTCCGTGGCCGCATCCAACTCGCGGTAGGTCAGCCGCTGTTCACCGGAGACGACGGCGGGCGCGTCCGGGGCGGCGGCGGCCTGCTCGGTGAAGAGGGCGGGCAGCGTCAGGGCGGGAACGTCGTGGCGGGTGTCGTTGAACTCCGTCACCACGCGGTGGTGTTCGTCGTCGGAGAGCAGCGAGAGGTCGCCCACCCGTCCCGCGGGGCCTGCCTCGCGCACCTGCCGCATCACCGTCACCAGGCGGTCGGCCAGGGTGTTGAGCCCGTCGTCGTCGTGGCGTTCGGCGTCGCCCTCGATCTCGACGACGAGGCTGCCGTGGCGGGGGTCCATCCGGAGGTTCAGGGTGACGTCGTGCACCGGACCGGTCTTGACCATACGGAACTCGGCCGCCACGTCGCCCAGTTGCAGCTCCGAGTTGAAGTTCATGATGTTGACGCCGACGCCGAACAGCGGGTCCTGCCTGCCGTGGACCCGGCGGCTGTCGTGGATCATCCACTCGTAGCGGTAGCGCTGGTGCCTCATCGACGCCCTGACGGTGGCCGAGACGTCGGCCGTCAGCGCCGCGAAGTCCTGGTCGGGCCGTCCGCTCAGCCGCAGCGGCAGGATGTTCGACATCATGCCGGGGGTCAGCTTCGACGCGGCGCCCACCCGCGCGGTCACCGGAAGCCCGACGGGCACGTCGTAGCGGCCCGTCGATTTCCACAGCAGCAGGGCGACATGGGCCAGCAGGACGGTCGTGGTGGACACCTTCAACTGCTCGGCGATGCGCACGATGCCGGCCGCGTCCTCGTCCGCCAGATCCCGGCGGACGATGCGGGTACGGGGCGCGAGGCGGGAGGGCTGCCCGGAGAGCGTCACGGCCTCGGGGCGGTCGGCGAGGTGGGTGTGCCAGAAGGCGGCGTCCTGCTCCCAGGCGTCCGACGCGCGGTAGTCGACGTCACCCGCCACGATGCCGGCGACCTGGCCGAACCAGGCGTCGGACACCGGCTTCCCCTGCGCCAGTTCGGTGTAGACCTGGCTGATCCGGCGCGCGACCAGCACGCCGCCGTAGCCGTCGATCACCAGGTGGCTGCCGTGCAGGAAGAACAGCGCGTGCCCGGGGGCGACGTGCAGCAGGGCGAAGCCCGTCGAGCAGTTCTGCCCCCGGTAGTCGTTCTCCCAGATGTGCTGGTGCATCCACTCCTCGGCCGCCGCCAGCGGGTCGGGCCCCGCGGAGAGGTCGACGATCTCCAGGTCCGCTTCCGGCTCGTCGGCGATGACCTGCTCGATCTCCTCGCCGTCGACCCGGACGGTGGTGCGGAACGCCTCGCTCTCGGCCACGGCGGTACGGATCGCCCGGCGCAGCAGGTCCACGTCCAGGGCGCCGCGGAGTTCGAGGCACTCGCCGATGTTGTAGACACCCGCGGACGCCTCCACCTGCTGGGCGAGCCAGATGCCCCGCTGGGCCTCGGTGACCGGCAGGCGGTGCTCGGTTCCGGTCGCGTCGGTGCTCTCGGCGTTCGCTTCGACTGCGTCCACGATCTGCTAACTCCTGTACATGGCGAGCATGAGGTCTGCAAGGGATGAGGGCCCGGCAGGGGCGAGTGCCCCGGTGGGAAGCCGGCTTTCGGCATGCTGCGTCGAGCCGGTGGCCGGTGCTGCGGCTGCCTGCGGGCAGCCGGTTCTGGTGGACGAGGCAGGCGAGGACCCGTGCGGCGGTCCTGCCTTCGTGGCGGTCCTGCCTTCGTGGGACGCGGTGTGCGGGCACGGTGCGGCACCCGGGAGTGCCGACGGCGGTCCCGGTGCGGATCAGCGGTGCGGGAGAGGGGCTACATGGCCTGGCCCGGTGCTGCGTGCGGTGCGGTGGCCTCAGGAGGGGCGCAACTCGCCGATAAACATGGCGTGCTGACCATCAATTTCCCCCCCGGGTTGTCGCCACATAAGTCACAACAGTCACAGCGATCATCGGCTGTCACGCAAATACGTGTCAAGCGTGATCGGTAAGCGTTAATAACCACACATCCGGCCCGCGCGAAAGGTGTCTGCGGTACCAAAAGCCGCAGACACCTTTCCGAAACCCGCCGTTCACGGCAGGACACGGCACCGGACGGGATCTCCTAGGCGTCGCGCCGCGAGAGCGTGACGTATCCGGCCCCTACCGTCACCACGGCCCACGCGGCGAGCACCGCGAGGCCGGTCCCGCCGTTGAGCACCGCGTCCGGCGGGAGGTCCCTGCGGAGGATCAGCGAGCCGGCCATGTCCGGCAGGAACTGGGCGAACGTCCGGGTCGCGGGGATGTTGTTCAAGATCGTCGACAGCATGAAGAACATCGGCACGAGCAGGCCGAGCGTGACCGTGCTGGACCGCAGCACCGTCGCGAGGCCCATGGAGAAGGCCACCAGCAGCGCCGTGTAGAGCGCCGCCCCCGCCATCCGCCCGACGATCCCGGCGTCCGCCGCGACGCCCGAGTCACCCAGCAGCCCCTGGACGAAGAAGAAGCTCACCGCCGCGGTGGCGGCCGACAGCACGACCGTCACGAGCATCAGGGTGGCGAGCTTGCCCGCGTAGTACACGCCCCGCTTCGGCACGGCGAGCAGCGAGCTCTTGATCGTGCCCGACGAGTATTCGTGGGTGATGGCCAGGACACCGAGGATGACCATCAGGATCATCCCGCTCTGGAGGCCGGAGAACCCCAGGGCGACCGGGTCGATGCCGGTGTTCTTCCGGCTGGTGTAGCCCATCAGGCCGCTGATCGCGAGGCAGATGACGACGTAGACCGGCAGCGACCAGATGTGCGTCCGCAGGCTCGTCAGCTTGATCCATTCCGCGCGCATGGCGTGGCTCATCGCGGTCCCTCCAGCGTCGCCCGGTACTCGGTCTGCTGCGAGGTCAGTTGCATGAATGCCTCTTCCAGCGACGCGCTCTGCGCGGCCATCTCGTAGACGGCGATCTGCCGCGCGTGCGCGATCTCGCCGACCTGTTCCACCCCGGCTTCCAGCACTTCGAGCCGCCCGTCGGGAAGGCGCTCGCTGCGGATGCCTTCGGCGGTCAGCGCCGCCCGCAGGGCCTCGGGGTCCGCGACGCGGGTCAGCACGCTGTGCCGGGAGTGCTGGACGATGAAGTCGCTCATGGCGGAGTCGACCAGCAGCCTGCCCTTGGCGATGATCACGAGATGGTCGGCGGTGACCGCCATCTCGTTCATCAAGTGCGAGGAGACCAGGACCGTGCATCCGTCGGACGCGAGCTGCTTCATCAACTCGCGTACCCACACGACGCCTTCGGGGTCGAGGCCGTTGACCGGCTCGTCGAGCACGACGATCTCCGGCTTGCCGAGCAGCGCGGCGGCGATGCCGAGCCGCTGCCCCATGCCCAGGGAGAAGCCCTTGGTCCGCTTGCGGGCCACGCTCGACAGGCCCGTCATGTCGAGCACCTCGTGCACCCGCGAGGCGGGGATGCCGTTGCAGGCGGCGAGAGCGAGCAGGTGGTGGTAGGCGGTGCGGGCGCCGTTGACGCCCTTGGCGTCCAGCAGCGCGCCGACCTTCAGCAGCGGCCTGGAGTGCTGCGCGTAGGGTTTGCCGGCCACCAACGCCCGTCCCGCCGTGGGCCGGTCGAGCCCCAGGATCATGCGCATGGTGGTCGACTTTCCGGCACCGTTGGGCCCCAGGAAGCCGGTCACCTTGCCCGGGGCGACGGTGAACGACAGGTCGTCGACAGCGGTCTTGTCGCCGTAGCGCTTGCTCAGATTCTCGATCTCGATCATGAATACCCATTGACTCGGTTCGTTCGCAGGCGGGCCGTGCGGCACCTCGGGCCCGCCTGCTGTGGGGGGACTACAACACGTGAAGGATCTCTTCGAGGTCCTGGGCGGCGGCGCGGGCGCCCTTCGTGGCCGCGACCCCCATCACGTTGATGACCACTTCGTCGACTCCGGCGTCGGCGAACGCGCGCAGCTGGTCGCGGATGTCCCGCGGGGTGCCGTACAGAAAGCCTCCGGCGTCGAACAGCCGGTCCGCGTCCGCCCGTTCACCGGTCACCTCGATGCCCGCGTGCCGGAGGGTGTCCTGGTAGTGGCCGGCCTGAAGGTGCATGCCGAACGTCGCGAGCGCGGTGTCCCGCATGTCGCGGCCGTCCCGCGCGAGGGCGCACGGCACGATCGCCGTGACCGGCACCGGATCCCGGCCCGCCGCCGCGCTGCCCTTGCGCACCTCGGGTACGAGGACGTCGCGCAGGTAGGACGGCGGGCACAGCCAGGTGATCGCACGGTCCGCGACCTGCCCGGCGAGCGCGGCCATCTTCGGCCGCAGCACCCCGACGCCGACGCGCACCTCCGGGGCGCGGACGGGCACCAGTTGGGCGTGGGTCGAGAAGTACTCCCCTTCCGCCTGCGCGAACTCGCCGCGCAGCAGCGTGCGCACCGTCGTGACGTACTCGCGGGTGGCGGTCAGCGGGCTCCGGTACGGGCTGCCCAGGAGTATCCGCTGGAAGTTCGGCCCGCCGGGACCGTATCCGGCGATGACGTCGCAGCCGGTGGCCAGGGCGGTCGAACGCGCCTCGGTCGCCGCCTGGTACGGGGACCGCAGCGGGGTGAGGTTCACGCCGAAGCCCGCCGGGACGCGGATCCCGATCCCGGCGAGCCAGCTCATCAGGTGGTGGTTGTCGATGACCTGCGTCTGGCCCTGCCAGAGCCGCTCGGCCTGCGTCCAGCGGACCAGGTTGGCGAACGGAACGGCCTGCTCGGGCCGGGTCGCGACGATGGGCAGGGTGATCGAGTAGCGCACGCGGGCCCCTCCTAACCGATCAGCGCGACGGGCGCCCGGTGGCCGGCGTCGGGCGCGGCCAGCATCAGGTCGGTGTCGGCGACACCGGCCCAGCCGAGCATGTAGCCGATGAGCGAAGTGCGGCCCGCCGCCCCCGTGTAGAAGCCGTGCCGGCGCGCACGGTCGATGACCTCGCCCTGGTAGGCGCGGGCCCGGCCGATGAGCGCGCGGTCCCCGGTGGCGCGGGAGGCCACGACGAGCGCCTGGACCACGCCGCTGGTGCCGTGGCAGACCGACAGCTCGACCGGCCCTTCGTCCAGCACCGTCATGGCGTCGGCCAGGGCGGCCAGCCGGCCGTCGGCGAGCCGGTCGAGACGCCCCGCTGACCGGCAGATCTCGACCGCAGCCACCAGCACACCCGCCGCGCCCTTGCACCAGCCGGTGACGGCCGGACGCTGCGCGTCCAGGCGCGCGGACAGCCAGCCGAACGCCTCGTCGGTCAGCCGCGCGTCGCCGAGCACCCGGCCCGCGCGGGCCTTCGCCCAGTACAGCCCCAGCGCGCCGTGGGCCAACTCCATCTCGCCGCCCGCGGGCGCCGGACGCCCCTCGCCGAAGGCCATCTCGACCAGCGCGTCGATGTGCTCGGGCCGGTGCCGGTGGCCCTGCTCGACGCGGGCGAGCACGGCCATCAGCACGCCGGCCGGGCCGTTGGAGACGTCCGCCTCCAGCGCGTCGCCCCGCTGCTCCATGAGGCCGATCAGCCTGTCCGTCCAGTCGTCGTCGACGCCGTGCGGACGGGACAGCAGCACCGATGCCAGGCCGGAGAACACCGAATCCGGCATCTTCTCCAGCACCTCGTGGTACTCGGCCGACAGCGCGGCGAAACCGGCGTCCGCGGCCTGCGCCGGCTCCGCGTGGCGCGGGTTCAGCGAGGCCGCGCGGCGCATCAGGGAGGTGATGCCGCCCATGTCGTGGAAGGCGACGTAGTTGCCCGGCGTGATCGTGGAGACGCCCCGGTCGGGGCCGATGCTGCCGAGCCAGCCGGCCTGCACGCCGTCGGGCCCTTCGGCGGTGACGGCCAGATCGCGGAGCACCTCCGCGATGCCGAAGCCCCAGGCGCCCGGGGCGGCCTGGGCCAGCGTGTCGCCGCCGAAGACACCGTGCGCCGACAGGCCCCGCGGGTCGGTGGCGACGCCGCCCAGGCACTCCTCGATGAGGAACTGGTGGTAGCGCTCGTGCTGCCCCGCGGCGGCGCGCACCCCGCGCCGCGCGTTGTCCAGGGCCGAGAGCTTGAAGAAGCCGGGCAGCCTGCTGCTGCCGCTGGCGAGCGCCGTCGACGAGCCGTGCGTGAAGAAGTACGGGATGTCGCCCGCGTTCAGCGAAGCCGTCTCGGTCCGGCGCAGGTAGGCGATCTGCTCGGGCGCCAGCTGGGTCTTGCGGCTCAGCAGCCCGTGCAGCCGGTCGGCCTCCGCCTGCGAGACGAGGTACTTGGGGTGCGTGGAGGCGTCCAGGTAGCGGCTGTAGACCTCCGTGGAGCGCAGCACGGACCGTACGGGGATGTCCGGGTAGGCCGCCAGCGTCTTGTCCGCCTCCCCGGTGCGCAGGAACGCCAGGGCGTCGCGGTACCCGGCCATCACGTGCGGGAAGTGGTCGGCGATGGACAGCTGGTCGTCGCCGAGCGTCGGCACGTTCATGGTGTGCGAGTAAGTGATGGGATCCCACTCCACCCGGATCGCGTCGCTCTGCTTGTCGGTGACGGTCGGCGCCCGCATCTCCGACTGCTGCTCCCCGATGAGGCCGGCGCCCGACATGATGACGTCGATGACGGAGTCCGGGTTCTCCACCGGCAGCAGCATCGTCGACGACGCCGAGTTCTTCATGTGGTTGATCAGGACGTGCGGCAGCGAGTCGTTCGCCACGCCGCCGTCACCCCGCAGCAGCGTCTCGGTGTCGATCACGCAGGGGTACTCGCCGTGCGCCAGCAGGTTCTCATCGTGCAGATCGGTCGACCCGATGGCGCTCAGCAGGCAGGTCAGCGCGCCGAACCGGTAGAAGTAGCGAGGCACTTGACCGGCGTCGTCCATCGGCGAAGGCGCGGTGAAGCGCTGCCAGCCGTGCGCGCCGACGGTCACCGAATCAGGGACGCAGGTGTCGAGCGGGTGCGTCAGGTGGGCGCCGGCCGCGCGGTAGAGATCGCGCAGGAAGTCGTCCCCGGTGAGCGCGCGGGGCTTGTACACCAGGCGGTGGCCGCCGCTGGTGGTCAGGAAGACCACCCGGCGGTTGCCGTTGTGCGGGTCCGAGCTGGACGGTTCGAGTTCGGTGATCGCCTCGCCCGCCGGGTCGAGCCCGAACGCCTCGCTCAGCGCCAGGGTGTCGTCGCGGTAGGCGTCGAGCACCTCACGGCAGGCCGCCAGGATGTTGCCGGTGACCGTCGTCAGCCGCTGCCTGAGCATCGGGTAGCGGTCCAGCAGCGCGTCCTGCTGCACGGTGTCCCGCAGCGTCGCGGCGAACGCGTCCAGCGCGGTGCTGCTGGTGGCGTCGGGCGCCAGGCCCATGGCCTCGCGGTATTGGTGGAACTCGCCGATCAGCGTGCGGTAGCTGTGGCCCTCGACGGTGCACACCAGGACGTCCCACATCCGGTGCACCACGGTGTCGCGGCTCTCCGGCGCCACCACCTCGTCGAGGACGGGGGCGAGGGCGCGGGCGAAGTCGTCCCTGGGGGCGATGCGCAGGTAGAAGGGGAGGAAGGCGGGGACGGATACGGACGGTTCGGTCTGGCTCATGCTGTCTCGCCTAGGAAGGTGGGGGCGTCGGTTTCCGCGTAGAGGGCCGCGTAGGTCGCCTGGTTGTCCAGCAGCTGCTGGTGGGTGCCGTGCTCGGTCACGCGCCCGTCGTCGAGCACGTAGATGCGGTCCGCGTTCCTGATGGTGGCCAGCCGGTGCGCGATGATCACCTGGGTGGCGCCCGACTCCTCGATGATCTGGGTGACGCGGCGCTCGTTGATCGTGTCCAGGGACGCGGTGGCCTCGTCCATCACGATGATCTTCGGCTTCTGGAGCAGCGTCCTGACGATCGCCAGGCGCTGCCGCTGGCCGCCGGAGAAGTTCGCTCCCAGCTCGGATACCAGTGTCTTCAGGCCCATCGGGAGCGCTTCGACGAAGTCGAGGATGCCCACATCGGAGCAGTACGCGCGGACCGTCTCGGGCGAGATGTCCTGGCCGAGCGTGAGGTTCTCCAGGATCGTGCGGTTGTGCAGGTGCACTTCCTGCGGGATGTACCCGATCTGGCGGCGGATGAAGTTCTTGTCGTAGTCCGCCATCGGCCGGCCGCCGAACTCGACGACGCCGTCGGTCGGTTCGTGCAGACCGCAGACCAGCCGGCCGAGCGTGGACTTGCCCGACCCCGACGCCCCCACCAGCGCCACCCGCGAGCCGGCCGGGATGTGCAGGGACACCCCGTCGATCACCGGAGCGGCGTGCCGCGTGTACCGGAACTGCACATCGTGCAGGGTGATCGAGGCGTCGTCCAGCTGCCGGGTCTGCCCGCCGGCGTCCTCGCTGTCGTGCGCGGTGATGTCGCTGAGCCTGGCCATGTACCGGGACGCCTCGGTGAACTCGGTGAACATCTGGAACACCGAGGTCGTCATGGAGAAGAAGGTGACGGACACCGACTGGATGGCGATGGCCGAGCCCAGCGAGACGATGCCGTGCGAGACGAAGTACAGGCCGGCCAGCAGCAGCACCATGGGGCCGAACATCTGCGTCGTGGTGGCGACACCGGCGATCCAGCCCTGTTGGAGCCGCATCCGCTTCTTCATGGCGTCCAGCGACGAGCCGTAGATCTTGGCCCACTCGTCGGCGAACTGCTGGGCGTAGCCGCCCATTTTGATCGTCGGGATCGACACGATGGCGTCGAGCTGGGTCGACTGGCTCCGGCCCAGCTGGCTGATCTCCGCGTCGGTGACTTCCTTGACGCGGTTGCGGGTGGCCCACAGGTACACGCCGTTCACCGCGAACAGCGCCGTCGCGATCAGCCCGATCCGCCACTCGACGACGAACAGGTAGACGCTGATGCACACCAGGGTGCCGATATCGAGCACGCCCTGCGCGATCCGCGAGGACAGCAGGTCGCGTACGACGTTGACGGTGTTCAGGCGGAACAGCAGCTCACCCGGCTGCCGGGTGTTGAAGAACTTGTACGGCAGCGAAAGCAGCTTGCGGAAGGTGTGGGACATCAGATGCCGCCCCATCACCGCGATCAGCGAGGAGAGGACCGTCACCCGCATCAGCCACAGCAGCAGGTAGCCGCCGGCCGCCGCCACCACCGCGCCGGTGACCACCGACAGATCGCTCAGATCCCGCCAGTCGGCCTGCCGGTCCACGGCCCATTTCGTCAGCGCCGGGATGCCCAGAACCGCGAGATAGCCGCTGAGCGACAGCACGGCGACCAGCGCGATGCGGGCGAAGGACCGCTCGGCGAACAGCGGGACCGTCCGCCAGTCCTTCGTCGCCGGCTGCCGCTGCCGGACGAAATCGGGTCCTGGCTCGGCGGCGATGACGATGTCGCTGAACCCGGCTTCCAGCTCGTCGCGGGTCAGACGGCGCCGTCCGACGGCCGGGTCCATGACCGTAGCGACACGGCCGTCGAACTTCTCCAGGACCAGGAAGTGGTAGTCCTCCCAGTACAGGATGACGGGCGAGGTGAACTGTGCCAGCGCCTCAACGGCCTTGACGCGGAACGCCTTTGTCTGCATGCCGCGCGAGCGCAGGAAGTCGGACAGCTGCTTGGCGCCCAGGCCGTCGCGACCGGCTTCCAGGTCCTGGCGGACGGTGAAGAAGTCCTCGCTGCGCCCCCAGTACCGCATGACCGCGATGCAGCAGCACAGGCCGCACTCGGTCTGTGTGACCTGCGTGACCGTCGGTACGCGCCGGCTCATCCCCGGGCTCCGCCGGTCAGCGACAGCGGCGAGAGCCGGGTGCCGGGCGCGATCCGGTTGAGCAGGTGCAGCAGGACGCCTGAGGTGCCGACCATGATGCTGTTGGTGTGCGCGTACCGGCTGCGGTTGTCCGCGAGCTTGCGCAGGAACACGTCGGGCCGCAGCCAGGTGTCCTCCAGGGCGGCCACCTGCCCGGCCAGCTCGGCGTCGCCGAGGCGCACGGCGGCGCCGGACAGCACGTCGTGGTTGCCGAGATCACCGTGACACCACGTCAGATTACGGCCGAAGCCCTGCTCCGCGGTGTTGGCGAGGGCCTGCCCCAGCCAGCCGCGGGCCCGCTCGTCACCGGTGTGCTCGACGCAGGCAAGCAGCGCCAGGGAGATACCGGCGGCGCCGTGGCACCAGCCGGTGGAGAACCGGTCCGGTGTGGCGATGTTGGAGAACCAGTTGTCCTCCGCGGCGTCGTGGAACGCCGCCAGCCGGTCGAGCAGCAGACCGACGGCCGCGTCGGAGCGCCGCCGCAGGTCCTGATCGACGGTGTGCGGACGCAGCACGCTGAGCGCGTGCAGCACTCCGGCGACGCCGTGGGCGAATCCGGACTGCTCGAACCACGCACCCCGGCCCTCCTCGGCCATCGTGCACAGCATCGCCGTCAGTCCTGGCAGCGCCTGCTGCGCGTGCGGCCCGCCGACGGCGGCGAGCATGGTCGCGGTGCCGGCGATGCCACCGATGACATCGCCGCCGGCCCGCTCGCCGTCGATCCGTTCCACGGCCAGCGGGACGGCGTCCTGCGCGGCCCGGATCCACTCCGGCTCGTCCAGCAGCCGGCCCGCCGTGTCCAGGGCGAACAGGAGACCGGTCAGGCCGGTGTAGGCGCCGGGCCCGGTCTGCTGCACGCTGCGTTCCTCGTAGCGCTGCCCGGCGAGTATGTCGGCGCTGGTGGCGAAGATCTGCCGGGCGGTGTCGCGGTACGTCGCGTCGTCCAGCACCCGCCCGGCGGCGGCCAGCGCCAGCGCAGGACCGGTACGGCCGGTGTACAGGTCGTAGCCGAGCACCCCGCACGGCCAGACCCGCTCCGCCTGCGCGGAGGCCAGCGGACCGATCCAGGTACGCGGAAGGTGCGCGAACTTGTCCGGCAGGCAGCTCGTCACCAGACGGTCGGCGATGTGCCGCGCGACGTCGTGCAGGCTGCCATCGCGGGAGGCCGCGGGGGCGGCCGGTGAGGTGTCGGTTCCGGTGAGGTGGTTGTCGGGGAACCGGGAGCAGAAGGCGGAGTAGAGCAGTGTGAGCTGCTGCTCGATGACGGTTTCGTCCAGCTCGGCGGCCTTCGCCAGGGCCCGCGCGAGCGGGGTTTCGGGCAGCCGCGCTCCGGTGTCGTCGCCGTCGGCGTCGTACAGCACGGTGTCCGTGGCGTCGGCCGCGAAGTAGGGCACGTCCCGTTCGGCCATCTGCTTCAGCTCGGCGACGATGATGCCGCGGTGCGAGGTCTTGGACGTGATCGCGATCCGCTTGAGCAGGCCGAGGCTGGTGGCGGGGGCGGCCATGGCGGCGGCGGACGCGGCCATCCGCAGGCTCTGCGCGTACAGCGCCGTCGGGTTGTGCACGTACCGCACCCGCATGCCGCCGGCCAGCCGGGTCAGGTGCGCGGCCCAGGCGTCAAGACCGCGGGTCAACGCCCGTGCGGTGGCGGCGAATCCGTCGGCCATCTGCTCGGCGAGGTGGTGGATGTCCGCCTCGCCGGCCGTCTGCACCACGGTGCTGCGCTGCCCTGACTCCTCGGCCCGCAGCACCACCTTGATCTTGTCGGTGAAGGGGTTCTCGAAGACCAGCCCCTTGAAGGGGGAGGTCCCCTTGTTCTCACCGCCGAGGAAGCCGAGGTCGACGTGGCCGGAGCCCTCCTCCTTGCCCGCCATGACCAGCGGGAGGATGCCGATCCCGTACAGGGAGCGGGCGATGACGTCGTAGGCGTTGCCGTCCGCTTCCGGACGGGGGCCGACGTGCACCCGGGCGGGGTGCAGCAGGGTCTCCAGGTCGACCGGGACCGGGCCGCGGCGGGTGGCGACGATGTTCTCGAAGTGCATGTCGCGGGCGTCCAGCAGGTGGAAGACCGCGGCGAGTTCCCCGCACCACTTCATGAACTGCGGGGAGATGTCCGAGACGTCCTCGGCCTGGATGTACTCCACGTACCCGTAGCCGCCGCGGTCGAGCGCCCGCGCCGCCGGAAGGCTGGTGCCGGCTTCGCGGTTGACGTGGGCGACGATCTCCTCGTAGGCGGCTTCGCACGAGATGTCGCGGGGCTTGTAGACCAGCCGGGCGCCCGAGGCGAACGTCAGGATGGACACGCTGCGGCCGTGCGCGTGCGCGTCACCGTCGGCCTGGCCGATGGAGGTGACGGCGTCGTCGGGGGCGATGCGGAATGCCTCGGCGATGGCCTGCCGGTCCGCGGTCAGCCGCGCGCAGAGCTCGTCGAAGGCCGCGGCGGAGTTCCGGATGAGGTGGCCGACCGAGGAGCGCAGGAGCGGGAAAGTTTCGCCCAGCCGTTCAGCGGTGAAAGTGGTGACGAAGTCGAGGTAGCGCGCGTTTCCGGTGTCGCCCGTCAGCTGTTCGCTCGCCGAAGCCGCGTTGACCGCGGCGACCAAAGAGCGGGTACAGGTAATACGCAAACGGTTTTCGACACGGGTCAGCAGCTGTAGTGTGATGGCGTCGGTATCGCCGAAGAGCGCGCCGTGTGCGGCCACGAGATCAGGAAGACATACCTGGGTGGCCAATTCACGGATGATGCGCTGGAATGGGTACTCTTCTTTTTCTGATGCCCAGCGCAGAGCCGCCTCGGGCGGAATTCCTTCTCCGGCCCCGGCAGGTGCGGTGAGTATCTCGAGTACGGCGTCGTCGAACGCGGACAACGGCTCGATAGTTTCCCGTCGTTCCGCGTCGTCAAATTCTGGGTAAAGTTTCTGTGAAGAGAGCAATGGTCTTTCACTTTGATGCGCGCGGATACGGTACGCTATTGGCACCATGGGGTGGGGATCATGCACCGATCCCCACCCCATGGCCTACTTGGCCCGCCTCAGTACATCAGCACTTGCTGGTGCACTTGGTGGTCGGGCAGAAAGCGGTGGACACCGCGATCGAAGTGGCGACGCACGCCGGGGTAGTGGTGCCACCCTGCGCGTCTTCCTCGCCGAGCTCGATCAGTTCGAGCTCGTCGTAGGCACCCAGAAAGTCCTGCTTCTCCATGTCTGTTCACCCCCATTCATTGGTAAGCGGCAACTTTGCGCACAGAAGTGGCATCAGTTGCAGTTGGGCTGGCACTCCTTGGTCAGCGTGCACCAGCCACCGTTGTTACCAACGTGGTCGCTGAGCGAGAACGTGTTGGTGGTGCAGGCGCCGTACGCCACACCGTCAAAGTCCTGCTCGGCAATTTCCTCAATAAGGGAAACATCACCTTCGAAAGGCATGCAAAATTCACCCCCCTCCCCGTTAAAATACACACCAAAGGGGGGTTGCGAAAAACTCGTAATCTCCCCGTTGGTGTAACCGTTGCTGGTCAGGCAACGGCTAGAAACGTACCCGACCTGTCTCACAAGCAACAACTTCTTCACGTTGTGAACAGCGTCACACCGGAATCTCGTGTCGACCTCTTGAGGGCTGAGCGACCTGTGGCTAATGGATGGCGGGCGCGGGAATCCGGAACGCGAAGCGCCCCTTGAGGAACACGGAATGTGTGATTCCGGAAGGGAGCTGGAGTAAGTGCGTTCCGGGACGGGAAGGGGCGGTAAACGGAATCCCCACAGTGAAAGGTGAGAGTGCCGTGTTCGGGAAGAAGAACAAGGACCAGGACCGCGCAGCGACTGAGGCGAAGCGTGCCGACAAGGACGCGGGCGGCGACGGTAAGCGCGCTAAGCGGAAGTCCGACAAGTGGTCGGATGCGGAGAAGGTCACCGTCATGACGTCCGGGATCTGACGCGCCGCGCGCAGTGAGCACGCGGCGCCGCCCCGACCGGTGTGAACCGGCCGGAACGGCGCCGCGTCACCCGGGCCCGTCTCCCGCGCCCCGGCGGGGGAGACGGGCCCATCGCGGGTGCGGTACGACGGTCAGCCGTCCGGCCCAACTACCTGCGGTGCGCGGGCAGTTGCCGCGATCCGCTCCAGCGCATCGGCATGCCGCCTGAACTCCTCCCGCCCCTCGGGCGTGAGCCGTACGAGGGCGCGCCGGCCCCCGATGCTCTTGTGCTTGCGGACCTCCAGGTAGCCCTTGGCGGCGAGCGCGGACACCTGCTTGGAGAGCGCGGAGTCGCTGGTGTCCACGGCTTCGCGCATGAAGCCGAACTCCGTCCAGCTCGCCGGGGCCAGCAGCGCGACGATCGCCAGCCGCGCGGGAACGTGCAGGAACTCGTTGAAGCCGTCGTCCATCAGCGCGACCCGGCCTCTTCGCCCTCACCTTGCGCACGCGACACCGCGACCGCCCGCCACCTGCCCGCGACCAGCACACCCGCCACGCACAGCACGGCCGCAGCCACCGCGTGCGGCGCCGGTACGCCGCCGGCGTCCGCGAGGCCCGACAGCAGCCGGAAGAGCGCCACCAGGGCCAGCCCGACCGCCACCGCGAGGAACGCGTCCTTGCCGGTCAGCGGCATCCGGACGGCCGCCCGGCGAAGGTACACCGCCACCGTCCCCGCCAGCAGCACGAGCGAAGGGAAGAGCACCGCGCCGCCCCACGGATTGGGCAGGTCGAAGGAGGCGAACGCGGCGAACACGATCAGCGCTCCGGCGAGGAGGTAGGGCAGGGAGAGCCCGTACCGCAGGTACTCGGCGCGGGACTGCCCGCGGCGGCGCCTGGCGTCGTCCAGTGCGGCCTGCGCGTCGTGAATGGTCATGTGGCCCCCTGTGCCCTCTCCGGTACCCGTGCTTTCCTCACGGGAAAGTACCAGGTTCTTTCCCCACGGGAAAGTACTGTTGCGATGTCGGTCCGTGGCCATACGCTGGGGACATGGAACTGATCTTGGCGGAGGAACTCCTTCTGGTCGGCCGCGATTCCGACGGCAGAAAGCTGCTGAACGGCATCGCGGCGACCCGGGGTGTGGCGGGGGCGCTGCTGATCGAGCTGGCGCTGCGAGGTGAGGTCGGCGTCCGGGACGGACGGCTGACCGCGGACGAGTCCGGTGATGCGGCCGGGAAGGGCATGGCGCACCCGGAACTCGAAGCGCTGGCGGCCCGCATCCGGGCCGACTCGCGTGCGCGCAAGCCCAAGTGGTGGGTGGAGAAGGCCGAGTCGCGCGAGGTGAACGCCCGCCTGCTCGCCGGCCTCGCGAAGCAGGGCGTGCTGGTGGAGGAGACCCACCGCGTACTGGGACTGGTCCCGGTGTCCCACTGGGCCGACCGCGACCCGGAGTTCACCTCCGAGGTGCGCGAGCGGCTCGCCCAGGCGATGGCCGGCGGCCCCGCGGATCCGCGAACGGCCGCGCTGGTGGCGCTCATTGACGCCTGTGGCTTGTCCAAGAAGGTCTTCCACGACGTACCCGCCGCCGACCGCAAGGCCCGCATCAAGGAACTGTCGGAAGGTGAGTGGGCCGCGTCGGCGGTACGGGACGCCATCCGGGCCGTCCACGGCGCGCTGACTGCGGCGGTGGCGGCCAGCGCGGGGGCTTCGAGCAGTTAGGACATGCCTGACGGGACGTCAACGCGCTTGATGGTAAAGCGAGTTGTCGCCCCGCTCGTCGTCACGCCAGGAGCGGAGTCAGCTCCCGGCGACGGCGTGCAGGACCGCGGTGGCGACATGGTGTGCCTGGTGGCGGATTTCCGGGATGGCGGTGCTTTCCAGGAGGGTGCCCCGTCGCAGGACGCCAAGTGTCCACAGAGGTACGGCAGTTGAGCTGCCATCGGAGTGCAGTCGGCCGTCCGTCAGGGTGTCGAGGCCCATGCCGAGGGGGTCCTCGCGGGCCAGGCCGCGGGCGAGCAGGGAGCGGACCAGCGGGTCGTCGTTGTCCCGCACCCGGGACGGCGGTCCGGTGCAGTTGATCACCGCTCCTACGGTGAGGGTCCGGCCGCTGGTCAGCCGGATGCGCAGGCCCTCAGGTACGGGCTGCGCGTCGGCCGGCTCGCCGGGTCCGACCTCCAACGCGCCGGTGCGCAGGGCCTCGTGGAGGGCGGCGGCGGTGTCCGGTGCCATGCGATGGCGGTGCGTTTCCCAGCGGCGCAGGTCCTCCTGGACGAAACGGCGCCGGTCGGCCAGGGAGAGCTGTTGCCACAGGGACGAGGTGAGGGGTCTGAGGCTGTCGACGCCGAACCGCCAGTCTCCGTGCCGGCGGCGGCTCTCGCCGATGTGCCGCAGCGCGGACCGGCGCAGGGCGGCGAGGCCGTCGTGCCCGGAGAGAGCGGGAGGGGCGCAGGGCGGGGCCGTCCGGAGCCCCGCCGGAGGCGCCAGATGGGTGTGGGGCAGGCGCCCGCCGCGGGACACCGCGTGCACGACGCGGCCGTGGCGGGCGACGGTCAGTGCCGTGTCGGCCATGGTCAGGCCCGTTCCGACGATGAGGACGTCCTCGGCGGGCGGGACCGTGGCGAGGGCGCCAGGCCGCCAGGGGTCGGCGATGAAGCGGTCGCCGGAGCGCAGGGCGGGCGGCGCCCATGAGCAGCCGGGCCGGAAGACACCGAGGGCGAGGACGGCCGCGTCGGCGCGGAGTGATCCGTGGGCGCGGAGCCTGAGGGTCACCCCCGACGCGTCGGCCCGTGCGTCCGTCACGCGGTCGTGCAGCCGGTGCAGCCGCGGGAGCGCGGCGCGCCGGTCGGCCTCGTCGAGGACGTCGGAGAGGTAGCGGCCGAAGTGCATGCGGGGGACGAAGTCGTCCGGACCGGCCGGGTGGTGGCCCCGCGCCGCGAGCCAGCGCACGAAGTGCCCGGGGTCCTCGGGGAAGGCGCTCATGCCGCCCGCGGGGACGTTGAGCAGGTGGCGCGGGTCGTCCGTGCCGTAGGCGGGGCCGCGGCCGGCTTCCCCGGCCGGGTCGATCAGCCAGACGCCGAGGGGGACGCGCTCGCGTTCGGCGCGTTGCAGCAGGCGGACCGCGGTGAGCGTGCCCGAGGCGCCGGCTCCGACCACCGCGACGGTGCGGGGTTCTTGGTTGCGCGCCAATTCCCTTGCCTCCCAGTGTGGTTGGCGGTCGTGCCCGGGTGGCCGATGCCGGGGCGCGGCGCGCCTGCGTGAGCACGGACCCGCTGATCAACGCTGCAACGATCGCCCGGCAAGCGGCAATATGACAGGGCACTTCAGGCCAACTGCGGCATAACGGTCTGTTCTTGCCGTTTGGTAACGGCGTCCGGCGCCCGGCACCCGGCGCGTTGCCGCACCGTGGCCGCCGGGCCACCGGACGGCTCCTCACGGCTTCTCGCGAGGGGCGGTGCGAACTCGTCGGCGCCGTCCGCGGTGAGCAGCTCCGCCAGCGCCTGTGCCTCCTCCCGCAACCGCTGATGCAGTGCCTCCGCCGCCGGTGACAGTGGCCGGTCCGACGGGCGGGTGACGCCCACGGCCTGGCTGATGGATTTGAGGGGGTCTTCCGGCCCAGGCGGAGGGCACTTTTCACGTGCAGGAGTCTCTGGGCGCGCCCCACCGTTCGCGTCAGCGCCGATGGTTCGGGGGCGGCCGGTCGTGCCGGGGCACGGTTGCCGGAGTGCGGGGCGCCAGGCGTTCCGGTAGGTGTTGTTCCGTAGGTCCTTTGTGTGAGGTCCCTCGGTGCCGGGAAGCTTTGCTCTTCTTCCTCGACTTGAGCGAAAATCGTCGGGCGCTTGAGGCAACCCACCATGCCGGAGGCGGGCGACAGGCTCTCCCCCTGGGGTGACCCGGATGTCCGTTCGGTGAGCTGGCGGTGTCGCCAAGTGCTGCTGTCGGCACGGGGAAGGACACGGCAATGGAGAGTGCTGCCGATGACGCGGCGTTCGAGGGTGTGAAGATACCGGGGCGGGGCTTCGAGCCCGTTCTGGTCGATGATCGGGTGCCCTATCTCGCCCGTCTCGCGGAGGGGAGCCGTAAGGCTCTGCTGGCATCTGGTGTTGAGCTGCGCTACCCGTCCCGTGCCGTCGTGCTCAGGAAGGGAGAGCCCTCCTCCCACGTTCTGCTGGTCCTCGACGGCTGGCTGAAGGTGACGGCCGACTCACACAACGGTCACGAGGCGCTGCTTGCCTTGCGCGGGCCGGGGGACATCGTGGGGGAGAGCGCCGCCCTGCAGGGTTCGTCCCGTTCCGCTTCTGTGACGGCGTTGGAACCGGTCAAGGCGATGGTCGTCGCGGCAGAACGGTTCACGGTCTTCCTCGATGAGCATCCGATGGCGGCACGTCGGCTGATGGCGGTGATCACCGACCGGATGCGTGCCGGGGACCGCAAGCGGCTGGAACTCGCGGCCTGTGGCGTCAAAGAGCGACTGGCCAGGCTGCTGCTGGAACTTGCGGAGTGGCATGGCGAGCGGGTTCCGGAGGGCATTCTCGTCCGAGTGCCGCTCAGTCAGCAGGAGCTGGCCGGGTCGGTGGGTTCATCGAGAGAGGCGGTCACTCGCGAGTTGCGCGAGTTGCGGGAGCGCGGAGTAGTGACCACGCGCCGACGGTCCTTGATCGTGATGCGGCCCGAGATCCTGCGTCGCATCGGCGGATCTGCGTAATCCGTCACATTGGGCGTGTGGCAACGGTCCTCCTGCGGCGGGCCGTCTTGTTGAACTCTGGTCGAGGCATCCGGCTGATGCCGAACCTGATCGATCGGCCGGCTGCCCGGATGCCCCGCACACCGATGCCGCCCTGAAGGCCGGGCGAGCCAACCCGAGAAGGCGCGCGATGCCAGAACCGAGCAACAAGACCATTCTTCTCATGGACATCGAGGGGTCGGGAGGCCGCCTCGACACCGAACAGGCCGTGATCCGCCGCATGTTGTACGCGGTCCTGCGCGAGACGCTCTCGGCTGCATCGGTCGAACCGACCGAATACCGCAGTGAGGACAGGGGGGACGGGGTCTTCGTCCTCATCGAGCCATCCGTACCCAAACCGTCCTTGATCAGAGCCCTCTTGACGACCACACCGATGAGGCTCATCAGCAACAACCGGCTGGCCGCCGCCGGCGTTCAGGTCCGGCTCCGCATCGTCCTCCACGCCGGGGAGGTGACGACGGACGAGTTCGGGGCGGGCGGCGCCGATCTGATTCATGCCTTCCGGCTGCTGGATGCAGAGGAGTTGCGCGATGCGCTGGATGCCGGTTCCGAGCCCAGCGTCCTGTGCGTATCGGAGGCCGTCTATCACGGCGTGGTCCGTCATGCCCACCACGGAGTCAGGCCCGAGTACTTCCATCCGCTGACCGCAGACAGCAAGGAAGGCGTACTGACGGGGTGGTACCACGACGCCGTGATGCGGGACAGCACACTGGATGAGTGGCCGCCGGTGGACGAGCCCGGTATGGTCCCGCCTGCTCAGGACCGGGCCGAAGGCGAACGCCCGTCGGCGGACCCCGCCCCTGGGCCGGTCCTTCACACACAGAGCGGCAACTTCTTCTTCGGGGCGGCCCGGGTCGATGGAGACGCCGTCGCGGGTGACAAGAACGTCGGCACCCACGCTGCTGAGCGGAACCGGCGTCGGTCCTCTGGAGGTACGGACCGTTGAACCGCCAGGAGCAGGAGCGGGAGCCCGGTCGCGACGAGACGGGGGGCGACGAGGGCAAGGGCCCCGAAGGCAAGGGCACCGAGCGGGAAGGGGAGCAGCCTGGGAAGCAGGCGGCTCCCCCCGCACCGGAGCAGGAAGAGCCGCCGGAGGCGTGGGAGGCCGTTGAGCAGCTCTTCGCTCTCGCGCCGCACCTGCGGGGCGGCCGGGCCAACGTCATGGGTGACACCCGGGTGCGCGGTGACGTCGTGGCCGGCGACAAAAACGTCCGAGTGCACCTGCACAGCGGCGAACCGTCAAGGCTGCGCCGGGTCGGCCCCATTCCTGCCACGGAGCTGGAAAGGACGAAGCTGACCTTCGCGCCGAACCGGTGCTACGACCAACTGTGTGCCGACCTCGCCGCAGAGCGCGTCCTCGTGCTGCGGGGACGCCGGGGCACCGGGCGCCGGACCGCCGCGCTGCGGATGATGCGGCAGGTCGGCAGGGAAGCCGTCGAGGTCGTCGCGTTGGACCCCGGGGCGGAACCCTCCGACTATGCGGGCCATGTGCAGCCGGGGAAGGCGCATCTGGTGGTGGATCCGGCCACCGGCGAGGACGGACCGCTGCGAGACATCCATCTGCACGCCGTACGGCATCGGCTCGGGGACTCGGGCGGGCTGTTCGTCGTCGTCGTGGACCCCGGAACGGTACTGGACGGGGTGGCGGTGAAGGAGTGGGCGCCGCCCAGTCCGGCCGATGTCGTCGCGGCGCACCTGGTCCATCTGCTCCAGCAGTCCGGCCACTCCCGCCCGGAGGCATCCGACGAGGCCGCCCGGCTGTTGCAACTGGAGGTGAGCGACGGGTATGTGCGCTCCGGCCCTTCGCCGCAGGAAGCCGCGGAGTTCGCTCGGCTGCTCACCGAGTACTCCGGCGGGCGCTGCGGGATGGAGCAGTTGACCGGGTACGGGCGTACTTCTGCTGAGGCGCTGGTCGATTCCTGGTTCGGCGACAGCGAGACGGATCTGCGCGACAAGGCGTTCCTGATCTCGCTCGCCGCATTCGACGGATCGCCCTATCCGCTCGTTGCCGATCTCGGCGACCGTCTCTACGGGCGTTTGGATGCTGTCGAGAGACCGGAACGTGCGGCAGGGCACAAGGTTTTCGGCGCGTCCAGGGCGAAGCGGCTGGAACTCGCCAGCGCACGGGAGTACAGCGTCGATTCCGACACTCCGTGGGGCCCGATCCCTGAACAGGCGGTGGCGTTCAAGAACGAGAACACCTGGAGCGCCGCCCTGCGCCACGTCTGGACGAGTCATCCCACGGTCAGGGAGCCCATGCTGGAATGGCTGGATGCGCTGGTGACGGATCAACGGCCACTGGTGCGGCTGCGCGGAGCGGTCTCCGCCGGAGTGCTGGCCAGTTCCGATTTCGGCTACGCGTGCGAGCGGTTCCTCACTCGCTGGGCCTCGTCGCCGACTCTGATGGAACGTCAACTTGCTGCCTGGGCGCTGTATACGGCCGCGGAACACGGGATGGACGCACCGGTCCGGCGGCTGCTGAGCGTCTGGAGCCGGAAGCACGACCTGGGGCAGCGGTGGACGGCGGCCCGCGCCTACGCGCTTCTGGGCGGCACCACGGTCACCACGGCGCTGCGGGACATCGGCCGGATGGCCGCGGTCGGACCGGTGCCCGACGCCACCTTGCAGGCGGCCTTGGAGCAGACGCTCGACGTCCTGCTCCAGGGCCCGGCGGTCACCACGGTCCTGGAACGGCTCGTGCAGTGGCGGGGCGGGGGCGACCGTCTGGGCGCGCTGGCGGCCGGGGGCTTTCTGCGCGGCGCGGCGCGGCGCCGCTACGAGCCGGGCGCCGGTTCGGCCTGGCCCCGGCTGCTCTGGCTGGCGGACCGGGAACCCGACGCCCGACGGCACGTCGTAGCGCTGTGGCGCGGGCTGCTCGGGGACCGCGTCACACGGGACGAGGCGCGGAACGGTGTCATCCTCTGGGTCCGAGCCGCCGATCATGCGTCCGCCAAGGAGGCGGCGGTCAGGTCCGTGTCCGGGGCGAAGCCCGCCGCAGGGGCGTCGCCGGACGTCGAGGCCGTGTCGGATGTCGAGGAGGCGCTGTGCCGACTGTTGCCGGAGCTGGCCGTGACCGCGAACGAGCGGGACCGGCTCGACTACCTGCTGCGTCGGTTCCGCGACCGCAGCGGCACTCCGAGCCCCGCGGCCCAGCGGCTGCGAACCGCCCTTCCCGTCGAGCCCCCGCACGCACTCACAAAATTCTGACGCTACGTCAATTTTGCTTCGCCCCGGACCGAAGAAGACCTGGACCGCCCCACCTCCCAGCAAAGAGAAGACGGAAGCAGGAGAAGCACATGACACCGATCGTCAACGACCCCGTACGCGCGGAACGCCCCCTGCATCGCTTCGAATACGTACGCAACCGACCGCCGGCCTACGCCGAACGCGCCCTCGTCTTCCTCGCTTCCGGCGGCCGGCCGCTGACCTATCTTCCCCATCAGCAGCCCACCCGCGGTGAGTTGGTGAGCAAGAACCTCCGGGCCCTGTACGAGGTGGACATGGGGATACAGCACATGACGTTGGTGCACAGGTTGCCCAGTGAGGGGGATGCCTCGTTCTTCTCGGCGGAGACCGATCTGACCTGGCGGGTCACCAACCCCACGGTGATCGTGGAGAAGCAGGTACGGGACGTGCGCGCCTTGGTCGAACCGCGGCTGCTGGCCCGGATGCGCCGGGCGAGCCGCCGATACTCCATCGAGAGCAGCGCCGAGGCGGAAGACGCGGTGATGGAGGCCCTGGCTTCCGGTCCCCTGGCGGCGGACGAGGGCCTGGAGATCCACTGCCAGGTGCGGCTCAGCCTCGACGAGGAGGCGATGAGCCAGCTCTCCTCGTTGCGCGCCATCGACTACACCAAGATGCGGACACGGAGCGAGCACGAACTCACCCGGCTGCGCACCCGCAATGATCAGGAGGAGATGGAAGCGCGCAGCACCTTCTACAGCACGCTCCTCAGCCAGGGCGAGATGACCCGCTGGGGCGCGCATCTGTCCCAGAACCCGGGCGACATCCCGCTCGCGATCTCCTCCATCCGCGACGACGAGCGGGAGGCGAGCAGCAACCAGATCAGTCTCATCGAGAAGATCCTTGACTCCGGAGTGGTCGAGGACCACATGGTGGAGGAGACCGCACGTGCCGCGCTGGAGGGGTTGAAGGAGCGGCTGCACGATGCCGCCCGGGGCCGGACCCGTAAGCAGCCGATCTACCGGGAACAGCTGGAGCGGGGATCGCACGGACGGGACGCCGATGGGGGCAGGCCGGGGGCAGGCGAGTGACCACGGCCCCGGACGCGCTGGGGGACGTGGTGTCCTTCCTGCTGCTCAGCGGCGTCTTCTACGTGGTGCTGCGATGGGTGACGGCGCCCTTGCTGGTCCACCTGGGGACGGGCGTTGAATACGCGCTGAATGTCGCAGCGGCCGGGCTGTTGTTCCCGGAGTACTGCTGGACCAGAGCGCAGCGACGGGTTTCGGGTCATGCTGCGGCCTTTGCCTACGCGTACGGAGACGCGGTGTGCGCGCTCGCGGGCGCCGGTCACCGGTGCGCCGGCACGCTGCTGACCGCCCTGCATGCCGCGGCCGTGCGGTTGGGGCACCGAGGCTCCCTGTGGTGCGGTGTGCTCGGTGCCGCGGCGATGATGGTCCCCCGCCTGCTGTGACCAGGCGCGATGCGTCCCGGCACGCAGATCCCGACGGCTACATCAGGAGTACGGGAAATGACGGATGTAACTGGCTCATCCCCACCCTCAGCGGCGTCCCGCTCCACCGCGCACGAGGTGAAGGGGGTACAGACCGCCGAGCGTCTGCTGGCCGAAGTGCGGAACGAGATCGGCCGGGCCGACAGCAAGGCGTCCGTGCTCATCGCGGCGATAGGGGTGTGTGCGGGTGCGGTGGTGAGCGGACAGTGGGAGGCCGCACTGCTGGTCGGGGCCGGCCGGGTCTTCGGCGGAGTCGGCAGCCTGGCCTGGGTCGCGGCGGTGGGCTTCCTGCTCTTTGCCACTTTCCCCCGGTACCGGTCGAGCCGCTGGCGCACCGGTCTCCCCGTCACCTATTTCCTCGATGTCCGGCTCGCCGCGCGCACGGGGATGCTCGCCGACGCACTGCGCGGCGCCGAGGATGACCAGCTTGCCGGACTGGTGACGGCGCTCGGTGACGCGAGCGGCATCGCCGCGGCCAAACATCGCTGGATCAGGATGGGGCTCAGCTGTTTCGCACTCGGCGCGGTTGCGCTGGTACTGGGGGTGCTGGTGAGTTGATGAAACGGAGCAGCCCCGCTAGCCGAGCAACTCCGCCAATTCCCCCGCTTCCTCCCGCAACCGCTGATGCAGTGCCTCCGCCGCCGGTGACAGGGGCCGGTCCGACGGGCGGGTGATGCCCACGGCCTGGCTGATGGATTTGAGGGGGGTGTCGATGAGGCGCAGGTCGGCGTCCTGGGTGGCGATCAGCAGGGGGAGGGCGGCGATGGCGTCGGTGGACAGGAGGAAGTGGCGCAGGGTCGGCATCGAGGTGCATTCGACGCGGTCGGCGGGGAGTTCGACGTTCTCGTGGGTGAAGAGTTCCTCCAGTTCGGCGCGGAGCGCGGTGCGGTCGATGGGCAACACCCAGGGGTAGCGGCGTAGTTGGGCCAGTGACGGGCTGCGCTGCCGGTGGGCCGGGTGGCCTGCGCGGGCGGCCAGGCGTACGGGCTCGCGGTAGAGCTGCTCGTGGGTCAGGCGCGGGGGCGGGGAGCCGATGAGGCGGCCCAGGGTGAGGTCGATCTCGCCGGAGAGCAGGCCGGCCCGCAGGGTGTCGGGGTCGGCCTCGCGGACGACGACGGTGACCGACGGGTGGGCCGCTTTGAGTGCCGCTATGGCGCGCGGCAGCAGCAGGTTCGAGCCGGCCAGGTGGATGCCGATGGTGACGGTGCCGAGGTTGCCGGCGGCGAGGTGGGTCAGCTCCTCGCCGGCCTGCCGCAGCTGGGCCAGGACCGTGCGGGCGTGGCCGACGAAGGACTCGCCGTACAGGGTGAGGGTCATGCCGCGGTGGTGGCGCTCGAACAGCGGGACGCCGAGGATCGTCTCCAGGTCGTGCAGGGCGCGGGTGACGACGGGCTGGGTGATGTGCAGCTCCTGGGCCGCCCGGATGACGCTGCCCTGGTCCGCGACGGCGGTGACGAGCGTGAGGTGGCGCAGTTTCAGCCGGCCGTCGAGAAGCTTCTCGCTCTCCATGGACTCAGGGTATGCCCGTAGGGCTATGGCAAGGAACGTAAAGAGCATTATTCAGGCATGGCTGAGGTGCCTAGCCTCGCTGACATGAGCCGCAGCAACTCGCTCCCCGTGCGGGAGATCCGGAACTTCGTGGACGGCGCCCTGGTGGACGGCGTGCACACCTTCGACAAGATCAGCCCGGTGGACGGTTCGCTCATAGGACGGGTCCACGAGGCGGATCAGGTCCTGGTCGACGTCGCCGTCCGTGCCGCGCGCCGGGCGCTCGACGGGCCCTGGGGCAGTACCACCGTCCCCGAACGCGCCCGGTTGCTGCGACGGGTCGCCGACGGCATCGAGAACCGCTTCGACGAGCTGGTGGCGGCCGAGGTCGCCGACACCGGCAAGCCGGTCGCGCTGGCCAAGGAACTCGACGTGGCGCGCGCCGCCGCGAACTTCCGCGCCTTCGCCGACACGATCTCCGCCACCGGCCTCGACTCCTTCCTCACCGAACTTCCCGGTGGCCGCAAGGCGCTCAACTACGCGGTCCGCAAGCCGCTCGGCGTGGTCGCCGTCATCGTGCCCTGGAACCTGCCGCTGCTCCTCCTGACCTGGAAGCTCGCACCGGCCCTGGCCTGCGGAAACGCCGTCATCGTCAAGCCGTCGGAAGAGACGCCTTCCACGGCCACGATCCTCGCCGAGATCCTCCAGGAGTCCGGGCTGCCCAACGGCGTCTGCAACGTCGTGCACGGCTTCGGCCCCGAGTCGGCGGGCGGGTACCTGACCGAGCACCCGGACGTGGACGGGGTGACCTTCACCGGCGAGTCCGCGACCGGTTCGGCGATCATGCGCGCGGTGGCGCCGCGGGTGCGGCCCGTCTCCTTCGAACTGGGCGGCAAGAACGCCGCGTTGGTGTTCGCCGACACCGACGTCGAGCGGGCGGTGGACGGCCTCGCCCGGTCCGTCTTCACCAACACGGGGCAGGTCTGCCTGTGCACCGAGCGGGTCTACGTCCAGCGCCCGGTCTTCGACGAGATCGCCGCCGGACTCGCCGAGCGCGCCCGCGCCCTGCGGCCGGGACGCCCCGAAGACCCGGCGACGACCACCGGGCCGCTGATCTCCCAGGCGCACCGCGAGAAGGTCCTCTCCTACTTCGAACTCGCCCGGAAGGAAGGCGCGGAGGTCCTGGCCGGCGGCGGCATACCCGACCTCGGCCCGGACCTGGCGGGCGGTTCCTGGATCGAGCCGACGCTGTGGACCGGCCTGGAGCACACCGACCGCACCATGCGCGAGGAGATCTTCGGCCCGGTCGCAGGACTCATCCCGTTCGACACCGAGGAAGAGGGCATCCGGCTGGCCAACGACTCGCCGTACGGCCTCGCCTCCTGCGTGTGGACCAGCAACCTGGACCGCGGCCACCGGGTCGCCCAGCAGATGCGCACCGGCATGGCCTGGGTCAACACCTGGTTCCTGCGCGACCTGCGCTCCCCCTTCGGCGGCACCGGCCTGTCCGGTATCGGCCGCGAGGGCGGCACGCACTCCCTCCACTTCTACTCCGAGCCGACGAATGTGTGCGTGCAGCTGTGACCACCACCGAACCAGGTGCCGGGCCCGCTGCCCGCGACCTCACCCCCGAGCAGGCCGCGGCGGTCGAACGCCTGCGGACCGCCGCCGCCACCAGGACCCCCTGCGCCCCCGTCCGTGACCTGATCGGCGACACCGACCAGGACGCCGCGTACGCCGTGCAGAGCGCCGTCATCGCCGACCGTCTGGCGGCCGGGGCGCGCCGGGCCGGCCGTAAGATCGGGCTGACCTCGCCTGCCGTGCAGCAGCAGTTCGGGGTCTTCACCCCCGACTACGGCGTGCTGCTCGACGACATGGTGCTCACCGACCGCGAGCCCGTCGACATCGGCCGCTTCCTCCAGCCGCGGATCGAGGCGGAGGTCGCCTTCGTGCTCGGCCGCGACCTGGACGGCGATGCGGTCACCGCGGCCGAGGTGATCAGGGCGACCGACTTCCTGCTGCCCGCGCTGGAGATCGTCGACTCGCGGGTGGCCGGCTGGGACATCGGCATCACCGACACCGTCGCCGACAACGCCTCCAGCGGCGCCCTGGTCCTGGGGACCACCCCGCGCCCGCTGTCCGCCGTCGACCTGCCGGGCCTCGGCATGGCGCTCGACCACCGCGGCGAGATCGTCTCCACCGGATCGGGGGCCGCCTGCCTTGGCACCCCGGTGGCCGCCGTGGTCTGGCTCGCCCGGGAGGCGGCCCGCCGGGGCGCCCCGTTGCGGGCCGGTGAAACGGTGCTGTCCGGGGCGCTCGGCCCGATGGTGCCCGTCACCGGGCCCGGTGTCTTCCGCGCCCGGCTCGACGGGCTCGGCGAGGTCCACGCCGACTTCATCCGGGACACCCGGAACGTTCAGGAAGGGGGCGCGGTATGACGCGCGCCGTAGCGATCATCGGATCCGGCAACATCGGCACCGACCTGCTGTTCAAGGTCAAGCGGCTGTCGCAGACCCTGCACGTGGCCGCCATGGCGGGTGTCGACCCGGAGTCCGACGGGCTCGCCAGGGCCCGCAGGCTGGGCGTCGCCACCACCCACGACGGGGTCGAAGGGCTGCGCGCCATGCCGGAGTTCGCCGATGTCGAGGTCGTCTTCGACGCCACGTCGGCCGCCGCGCACCGGCACAACTACGCGGTGGTGAAGGAACACGGCAAGCTGATGGTCGACCTCACCCCGGCCGCCGTCGGCCCGTACGTGGTGCCGCCGGTCAACCTCGACGCGCACCCCGGCGCCGACAACGTCAACATGGTCACCTGCGGCGGGCAGGCCACCGTCCCGGTCGTCGCGGCCGTCTCGCGGGTGACCCCGGTCCGGTACGCGGAGATCGTGGCCTCCATCGCCTCGCGCTCGGCGGGCCCCGGAACCCGCGCCAACATCGACGAGTTCACCGAGACCACCGCCGCCGCCATCGAGCAGGTCGGCGGCGCGGAACGCGGCAAGGCGATCATCGTGCTCAACCCCGCAGAGCCGCCGCTGGTGATGCGGGACACCGTCTTCTGCCTGATCGAGACGGCCGACCGGGACCGGCAGGAGGAGATCCGGCGCTCGGTGACCGCCATGGCCGACGCGGTCCGTGAGTACGTACCCGGCTACCGCCTCAAGCAGGACGTGCAGTTCGACCCCGTCGACGAGCCCTTCGTGCCCGGCATCGGGCGCGCCTTCCGCGGCACCAAGGTGTCGGTGTTCCTGGAGGTCACCGGCGCCGGCCACTACCTGCCCGACTACGCGGGGAACCTCGACATCATGACCTCAGCCGCCCTGCGCACCGCGGAACGCCTGGTCGCCGGGGAGCGGGAAGGAGCCACCCGATGAGTACCCAGACCGGCGGCGCGGACGGCAGGTCCGTCTTCGTCCAGGACGTCACCCTGCGGGACGGCATGCACGCCGTGGGCCACCGCTACACCACCGAACAGGTCCGCGCCATCGCCTGCGCCCTGGACGCGGCCGGCGTCGACGCCATCGAAGTGGCGCACGGCGACGGCCTGTCGGGCTCCAGCGTCACCTACGGGCACGGCGCCCGCACCGACCTGGAATGGATCGAGGCCGCCGCGTCCGTCGTCCGGAGCGCCCGGCTGACCACCCTGATCCTGCCCGGCATCGGCACCATCGACGACCTGCGCCAGGCGCACGCCGCCGGGGTGCGCAGCGTGCGGGTCGCCACCCACTGCACCGAGGCCGACGTCGCCGCCCAGCACATCGCCTGGGCCCGCGAGAACGGCATGGACGTGGCCGGCTTCCTGATGATGAGCCACCTCAACGACCCGGCGGGGCTGGCCAAGCAGGCGGCCCTGATGGAGAGTTACGGCGCGCACTGCGTCTACGTCACCGACTCCGGCGGCCGGCTGACCATGCCCGACGTCGCCGCCCGGGTACGCGCCTACCGCGACGTCCTCGACCCGGGCACCGAGATCGGTATCCACGCCCACGAGAACCTCTCGCTGTCGGTCGCCAACAGCGTGGTCGCCGTCGAGAACGGCGTGACGCGGGTGGATGCCTCGCTCGCAGGACAGGGAGCGGGCGCGGGCAACTGTCCCATCGAGGCATTCGTCGCCGTCGCCAACCTGCTCGGCTGGCGGCACGGCTGCGACCTGTTCGCCCTCCAGGACGCCGCCGAAGACCTGATCCGTCCGCTCCAGAAGCGGCCCGTACGGGTCGACAGGGAAACCCTCACCCTCGGCTACGCCGGGGTGTACTCCAGCTTCCTGCTGCACGCCGAACGCGCCGCCGCCCGCTACGGTCTCGACGTGCGGGAACTGCTCCTGGAGGTCGGCAGGCGGCAGATGGTCGGCGGCCAGGAAGACATGATCGTCGACGTGGCGCTGGATCTGGCCGCCGCGCGTGAGGAAGGCGCAGCATGACCACCGCACACCACCCGGCCGCCCGCAACGGCGCGGTCCACGACACCGCCGCCGGGCTGCTCGACACGGCCGCGGTCCGCGCCGAACCGGTACCCCAGCTCACCTCGTCGGGCGCGCTGACACTGGACGAGGCGTACCGCGTCCAGCAGCTGCTGATCGGCCGCAGGCTGGCCCGCGGCGAGCGGATCAGCGGCGTCAAGCTCGGCTTCACCAGCCGTACGAAGGCCGCGCAGATGGGCGTCTTCGACGTCATCTTCGGGCGGCTCACCGACGGCATGCGGATCGCGGACGGCGACCGCGTCCCGCTAGGGCGGTACGTGCACCCGCGCGTGGAGCCGGAGGTCGCCTTCCGGCTCGGCACCGACATCGGACCCGGTGACGACCTCGACCCGGAGAGCGCCGTGGACGCGGTGGCCCCGGCCCTCGAAGTGATCGACAGCCGCTACCGCGACTTCCGCTTCACCCTCCAGGACGTCGTCGCCGACAACACCTCGGCCAGTGGCTACGTCCTCGGCCCGTGGACCGCGCTCTCCGACGCCGGCGACCTCGCCAACCGCGGGGTGCGCCTGGAGATCGACGGCAGGACCGCCGAGACCGGCTCCACCGCCGCGATCCTCGGCCACCCGCTGCGCGCCGTGCACGCCGCCGTGCGGATGGCACGCGCCCAGGGGCACACCCTGCGGGCCGGGAGCATCCTGCTGGCAGGCGCCGCCACCCCGGCCGTCGCGCTGACCCCTGGCACCTCGGTGGAGGCCACCGTGACCGGGCTCGGCAGGGCGGGCTTCACCGTGGGGGAGGCCACCGATGAGTGACGGCATCGTCGTCCCCGGCAAGGCGACGCCGCGCGGACGTTTCCCGCACGTCAAGGCCGCAGGCGAGCTGGTCTTCTTCTCGGGGACCAGCAGCCGCAGGCCGGACAACACGATCGCGGGCGCATCGGCCGACCACATGGGCGCCACCACCCTCGACATCCGGGTGCAGACCCGGGCGGTCCTGGAGAACGTCCGCGAGGTGCTGGCCGCGGCCGGCGCGGGGCTCGACGACCTCGTGCAGGTCACCACGTACCTGGTGAACATGAACGACTTCGCGGGCTACAACGAGGTCTGGGCCGAGTACTTCGACGAGAGCGGCCCCACCCGGACCACCGTCGCCGTGCACCAGCTCCCGCACCCGCATCTCCTGATCGAGATCCAGGGCATCGCCCGCAGGAACGACGGCGCCGCCGCCGACGACAACGCAGCCGAGGACAGCGGAAGGGACGGTCAACGATGAGTCTTCCCCCGGTCATCAACTTCGCGCAGTGGGTGAACGAGCACGCCGACGAGCTGAAGCCGCCGGTGAACAACCGTCAGATCTGGGACGGTGTCAGCGACTTCATCGTGCAGGTCGTGGGCGGCCCCAACCAGCGGACCGACTTCCACGTCGACCCGTACGAGGAGTGGTTCTACCAGGTCAAGGGCAATATGCACGTCAACGTCGTGACCGATGAGGGGCAGCGGCGGATCGACGTCCGCGAGGGCGAGATGTTCCTGCTGCCCGGCAACGTCCCGCACTCCCCGCAGCGCCCCGAGGCGGGCTCGATCGGCCTGGTCATCGAGCGGATCCGGGAGGAGGGCACCCTGGAGAGCTTCCAGTGGTACTGCCCCGGATGCGACGCGCTGGTGCACGCCGAGGAACTCCAGGTCCGCGACATCGTCACCGACCTGCCCCCGGTCTTCGAGAGCTTCTACGACAACGAGCAGGCGCGCACCTGCCGCGCCTGCGGCACGCTGCACCCCGGCAAGGGCTGAACACCACCATGAGACACATCGACATCCACACCCACTACGTCCCCCGCGCCTGGCCCGACCTGGCGAAGGAGGCGGGCCCCGCGGGGGACTGGCCCTGGCTGCGCGCCACGTCCGAGCGCGAGGCCATGATCATGGTGGGCTCCCGGGAGTTCCGCCGGATCGGCGCCGACTGCTGGGACGCCGAGACCCGGCTCGCCGACATGGACGCGGACGGCATCGACCTCCAAGTCGTCTCGCCCACACCGGTGTTCTTCTCCTACGCGCGCCCCGCCGACCAGGCCGTCAAGACCGCCCGGATCTTCAACGACCTCGCCCTGGAGATCTGCGCCCCCGCCCCCGACCGGCTGCTGCCCTTCGCGCAGGTACCGCTCCAGGACCCGGAAGCCGCCTGCCGGGAACTCGACAGGTGCCTGGACAACGGCCACCACGGTGTGGAGATCGGCAACCACGTCGGCGACCGCGACCTCGACGACGAGGGTGTGGTGATGTTCCTCCAGCACTGCGCGGAACGCGGGGCGCCGGTCTTCGTGCACCCCTGGGACATGCCCAACTCGCCGCGCCTGGACCGGTGGATGGCCCAGTGGCTGACCGGCATGCCGGCCGAGACGCACCTGTCGGTGCTGGCCCTGATACTCGGCGGCGTCCTCGACCGGGTGCCGTCTTCGCTGAAGATCTGCTTCGCGCACGGCGGCGGCTCGTTCGCCTTCTGGCTCGGCCGGCTGGAGAACGCCTGGCACCAGCGCGCCGACGTCATCGCCACCTCCCAGATGCCGCCGTCGAAGTACCTCGACCGCTTCTCCGTCGACTCCGTAGTCTTCGAACCGGCCGCGCTGCGCACCCTGGTGGACACCCTCGGCGCCTCCCAGGTGATGGTCGGCAGCGACTACCCCTACCCGCTCGGCGAACGCCCCGTCGGCGCCGTCGTGCACCGCGCGGACTTCCTCACCGACCAGGACAGGACCGCGCTGCTCGGCGGCAACGCCCAGCGCTTCCTGGGACTGCCGGAGGACTGACCGGACGACCGACCGGACGACTGAGAGGAGTTCCCGTGGACGCACCGAACGAAGCCGCGACCGCCGCCGTGCGGCGTACGGGCCCGATCCGCTACGCCACCGCCGACCGCTTCGGACCGCCGCAGCGCACCCCCGCCGGTTCCGACGAGGCGGCGAGCGGCGAGATCTGCCCGCAGCCGCCCTCCCGGCTCGACGCGGTGATGGGCACGCCCTACGACCTGTACCTGCAGGGCGAGGACTGCCTCAGCCTCCGCATCACCGCCCCCGCCGCGCCGGCCCCGCCCCGCCCGGTCCTGGTCTTCTTCCACGGCGGCGGCTTCTCCAGCGGCTCCGGGCTCCTCGACTGGTACGACGGCTCCCGGCTGAGCGCCGAAGGCGGCCTCGTCGTGGTCAGCGCCGGCTACCGGCTCGGCCCGCTCGGCTTCCTGCGGCACCAGGGCGTCAGCGAAGGCAACCTCGGCCTGCTCGACCAACTGGAGGCGCTGCGCTGGGTGCGGGAGAACATCGCGCGGCACGGCGGCGACCCGGACAACGTCACCGCCTGCGGCCAGTCCGCCGGCGCCATCTCGCTGGCCCTGCTGCTCCGCCACCCCGAGACGCCCCGGCTGCTGCGCCGGGCGATCCTCCAGAGCCCGGTGCTCGAACTGGCCACCACCCTTCCCGAACAGGCCGCGGAACAGGGCGCGTTCTTCGCCGAAGCGCTGGCCGGCGACCCGCGCACCGCCACCTTCGGCGAACTGCTCGGGGCACGCTCTGCCACCGCCGAGCACGTCGCCGCGCGGACCGGCAGCCGCGTGATGCCGCCGTTCGGTCCGGTGCTCGGTGTGCCGCCGGTGCCCGCCGAGCCGCCCACCGCCGGGCTCGACGGCATCGACCTGCTGGTCGGCTGGACCCGGGAGGAGCTGACCGCCTTCGGCCTGCCCCGGGAAGCGGCCCGCGCCGCCGAGGAGGAGGCGTTCACCCGCCCGGTGGCCGAGTTCGCCCGCTGGGCCCGCGCGGCCGGCGCGCGGCTCGCCACCTACCGCCTGGACTGGGCCCCCGAAGGCTCCGCCTACGGCGCCACCCACTGCCTCGAACTCCCGCTGCTGCTGGGCGACGAGGCCGCCTGGCGTGACTCGCCGCTGCTCGGCACCGTCCCGTGGCACGAGGTCGACGCCTTCGGCCGGGCACTGCGCGCCACCTGGTCCTGCTTCGCCCGCACCGGACGCGTCGACCCCGCGCCCACCGCCGGGTACCCGGTGCGCTGGGGCGAGGACCAGGGAGTCTCCGCGGCCTGACCCGCCGCGGAGCACGAGCCACCGGTGCCGGTCCCCGTGGACCGGCACCGGTTCCGGCCGGGCCGCCCCCGCCCCCGTGGGGCGGCCCGGCCACCGGGCGGCCCCGGTCCCTGACCACGACCGGGGCTGCCCGTATGCGTAGAGCGCCGGCTAGCGGGAGCACACCAGGAGGCCGCCCCGTGCCTCGATCGAAAACGCGCCGTGCTGGGCGATGTGGCGGTCGACGATCTCCCGTGCCCGCTCGATGGTGGGCGCGAAGGGCACCTCGTGGTGGTCGGCCCAGGCTCGGTAGGACTCCATGTGGGCCACCACCGGTTCGGCACTGCGTACGGTGATGGTGCCGGGCAGGTCGATCGACCGCACCGTGCCGAATGCCTCGCCCAGCAGATCCCGGGCCTTCTCCAGAGAGAATCGCGCGCTGAGCGAGATGCGCGATGGTCCCTTCTCCCGCCCGAGCACGTCACCCGCTGCGCGCTCCCACAGCTGGTTGAGTTCGGACTTGTCGCGGTCACTGTTGGTCGACGCGATCACGATCCCCCGCTCAGTGATCACGCGCGAGAGTTCTCCGACGGCCTGGGGGATGTCCCTTACGTGGTACAGCATGTGCAGGGCGAGTGCCGCCGCCACACTGTGGGAGCGCAGTGGCAGGCGCTCGGCGTCCGCGATGCCCACGTGCCCGGGGACGCCATCGAGGATTCCCGCCGACACGTCGAGACCGAGCAGGCGAAGGTCGGGCCGGCCCGCGCGGATGCGCTGGATGAACCTGCCGTTCCCGCACCCCACGTCGACAACGGTTCCCCGTAGGGCCTTCAACTCCTCCATGACGAGCCCGGGGAGGTCGTAGCGTGGTGCCTGCCACCGGTAGAGCGACTGCCGGGCGGCGAGGGCACGGTCATTCCGATACGCGCTGCCCGTCAGGGTCGACCGGTCGGTCACCGCGGCGTCGTGTCCGGCGCACGGCCCCGTCATGTGACGTGCCTGCGGGACGTGTTGGGGAGGGGGTTCCTCACGGCAGCCTCCTGGAGTCGTTCCCGCAGGTTCGCGACCTGCGGGGATCCACGGTACGCACGGGCGGACAACTCTTCGCCGAGATCACCGAGCCGGCGGGCGATGCTCGCCGACCGGGTCTCGGGGCGTGCGTTCAGCACATATCCGAGCATCGCCTCCGTACCGTCGACGTCGCCCGCCATCATGTGCCCGCGCGCGAGATCAACATGCGCGGCGAACAGGTCACCGACGGATCGGTCATCGTTCTCAGCCCCCCGGTACAACCGGACCGCGGTTTCCGCGCTCATGATGGCCTGCTGTACGTGGATCTCACCGCCGAGCGCGAGATGGGTTGTCCCGGCATAGGCAGCCTGTTTCGCAACCGGAAAGCTGAAGATCCCCGGCACCTCGTCTTCGCCGTTCATCTTCTCGCGCAGTCGCTCGGCCCTTGCAAGCGCTCGCACGGCTCCGCGCTGGTCACGCCCCGCCGCCAAGGCTCGCGCTTCGAGGCTGGCGAGTCGCGCACCGATGCTTCCGAAGGCGACGAACTGCTGCCCCGCTCGGGCCAATTGAGCGGCCCGCAGAGTGTCGCCCGCCCAAAAGGCGATCAAGGAATCCGCGGCACGCACCCATGCCCTCATGCCGTTGTGCTGGGCCACGTCCGCACACGCCCAAGCCGCCCGCGCCTGAGCCGCCGCCGAGTCATAGTCGCCGGCATCGAGGCACACATGCGCCGAGATCCCGCACAGGCGTCCCGCAATCACATATAACTCAACGGTTTGCGAAGGTCGTTGCCTTCCCTTCAGGAGCCCGAATGCGGTCTCGCGGAGGTCTCTGATCTCTGCATGCAGTTCCGAGAGCGGGTGACTCACATAGTGCCGAGCGAGGCGCGCCACATCGGCATGAAGGCCCTCAACCGCGGTGATGTCCGTGTTGGTTGCCGCGATGAAACGGATGAAGGCCGAAGAGGACGCCGCATCCGCAGCGAGGGAAGCCGCAGCGCTCTCCACCGTCTCTGAAGGGCCATGTGCCGACCCACTCATTCCAGGTTTTGCGTCCACGGCACTATGCCGTCGCTGCTTACTGACCGCTGTTGCCCGATCGAGCAGTGATCGGTCCACCCCGAAGACCGCGGCCAGACACGTACGCGTGTAGGGAGTGGGGAGCCGCTTCTCACGCTCGTATCTCCCGATCTCCTTCCCCGTCTTGGCGGCACTGCCTTCCAGGTCGTTGCACTTGTCAGCAACGTCCTGCTGGGTCCACCCACGAGGCTCACGCAGACGCACGAGCAAGGGGCCGATGCCGTCGTCCATCACACCTCCCCGAAGACTCCTGGCCCCCATTCTGGCCCCTGAGTTGGCCCCCTGCCGGGCTCCCGACACTCACGAGTGAGATTGGTTCGCTGTCGGTATGCAGTCGCCTTCTCATCACGAGCCCGGATCAACGCCGCGCATCAACGCTGTGAACCGTCGATGCGCGTGCCTCCCGTCAACAGCATCCGTAGCCATCGCCGGTCGGCACCACCGCACTCTGCAGGGGGACCTGTCATGAGCTACCGGTCCGGCGTCTACGTCGTCGACCGTCGAACGAACCGGCTCGGCCGCGTCGTGGGCAACCAAGGGCCGTGCCTCCAACTCCGGCCGCCAGGCGGTGGGGTCGGTTGGGGCTGCCCGTCAGGCCACGCGCGGCTGGCCACCGCGCGGGAACAACGCGCGGCCGGTATCCGCGCCGACGAGGCGGAGCCAGAGGTGACCGCATCGTGATCCGTCCCGTCCCCGGACCGGCGTTCCTCGCAGGGGTCGCCGTATCCACCTGGCTCGACACTGCCTCGCCCGCCGATCCTGTAGGAGCCCTGCTGATCGGGCACGTCCACCCGCAGCTCGGAGGCCATACCGTCGCGGCCATCGAGACCGCGCTCCTCGGCCTGGCCGAAGCCATGACACTTCGCCCAGTCACTGAGCCGATGCCCGATATCGGCACCCGCGTCCTGATGCGCGGCCCCATGGTTGCGCTCGACTACGGCCACCCGGCCTACACCCTGCGCCTGCCGTCACCGGGGCCCGGCTGGCAGGCCCATGTCGCCGCGGGCGGACCGGTGTGCCTCACGCTCGGCCTCGATCCGCTGCCGCCCGGCGCCGGCCCCGACTCCATCGGGGCGTACCTCCACCGCACCGCCGCCACAGGCCGCGCCTACCGGGGCATGACCGCGCTCCGGCAACACCCAGATGCCGAGTCCTCTCCGTCGGCCCGAGGAACCGACATGGATGACACCCCACCCACGCCCGCATCGTGTGAGGGATGCGGCACCCTCCACGATGTCGCCGAGACCTACCTGCATGCGGACTCCGGGCCAGGCTGGGAGTTTTCACTATGCCAACGGTGCGCCGATGCACCACCGACGGGTCTCTACCACGAAGCACACATCGACCGGCTCCTCACGTGGTCCGAAGCCCCCCACGAGACGGCCGTCGACGGGAGGGGGGATCTGTGACCGATTCCGAATGCTGTCACTGCGGATCCATGAACGGCCTGCGGAACGTCTTCATCGACGCCGCCTCCGGGCCGGTCATCACTCGTACGCTCTGCGAGCAATGCGCACCCGGCCCGTCCTGGCTCGACACACCAGGAACCGTCGACCGGGCTCCCCGCCGCACTGACCCCGAGGCGTAGCAGGGTGGGCTGCCGCCGCAAGCGCCGACGGCAGCCCTCCGCCCCCTTTACCGGGGGCGGGCACCACCGGAAGGCCCCGTGCATCAGCCCGGCACGGCGGCCAGGGCCACCTGCACGCGTAGAGCGCCGGGCGCCCGGATGGCCGTGCCCGGATAGCGGGGGTGCCGGGGCCGGGTGATCTTCGGTGGAGTGCCGCCTTCCGCCGTGGGAGGGGCCGACGCAACCGAGGGGCCGTGGTCCGCCCCCTGCGGGCGAGCCACCTGGAGGCCCCATGCCGCGCCGACCGATACGGCTGGCCGTCGGGGCCGCCGCGCTGGCCGCGATAGCCGTGGGCACGGCGTCCGCGGCACCCGGAAAACCGGCCACGGCCGCCGCGCCGCTGGTCATAGCGCACCGGGGAGCGGCACACCGCGCCCCGGAGAACACCATCGCCGCGGTGGACGCGGCGCACCGGCTCGGCCGCGTCTGGGTCGAGAACGACGTGCAGCGCACCAAGGACGGGCAGCTGATCGTGATGCACGACGCGACGCTGCGGCGGACGACGGACGCGGCGCGGGTCTTCCCCGCCCGCGCACCGTGGCGGGTGGGCGACTTCACGGCCGCCGACCTCGCCCGCCTGGACGCCGGAAGCTGGTTCGGGAAGCGGTTCGCGGGGGAGCGGGTGCCCACCCTCACCGGCTATCTGCGGCGGCTGGAGCACAACGGCCAGGCGCTGCTCCTCGAACTGAAATCCCCCGCGCGCTACCCGGGCATCGAGGCGCAGACCGTCGCCCTGCTCCGCGAGGAAGGCTGGCTTGACCGCGCGCACACCGACCGCCGACTGGTCGTCCAGAGCTTCTGCGTGCCGTGTGTGCGGACCGTCCACGCACTGGTCCCGCAGGTGCGCACCGGCATCCTGGGCGCGCCGCGGCTGCGTGACCTCGCGCGCTACGCCAGGTTCGCCGACCAGATCAACCCGCCGATGGCCAAGGCCCGTCCGGCCTGGATCGCCGCCGTGCACCGGCTGCGCGGCCCGCACGGCAGACCCCTGGAGATCTACGCCTGGGGAGCCGGTACGGGCGCCGGGGCGCCGGCCGCTGCGGCGCGGGGCATAGAGGGTGTCGTCGCGTAGGGTTCCCGCGCGGTAAGGGCCGTATCCGGCAGGGATTTACGGGATTCCCGCGCCGCGGTTAAGGTGCCTGGGATGTTCGATGCCGCCATGCTCCCCGCAAAAGAACTAAGACGCAGGATTTGGCTTATGGGTTCCGTTTTGGCACCCCGTGAGATCCAGCGTCCCACTCCTCCTCTGGGTTCGTTCCGGGAGGGCCCTTGACGAACGATGCACAGGCGCACGGCGACCGGCGGGTTCCCCTTCCCCCGCAGCAGCAGGGCTCGGACGAGACGCTGAACCTGGCGTGGCCGGGGGCACAGCAGGGCCACCGGGACGTGGCGAGGGGCGGCACGGCGACGGCGACGGCACCCGCCAGGGCCGCGATGGCCACGGCCGGCGCCGCCAAGGAGACGCCGAAGGCCGATGCGGGGCAGCCGAAGGCCAAGCAGCGCGACGCGTTCTTCGACAACGCGAAATACCTCGCCATCGTGCTGGTGGCGATGGGGCATTCCTGGGAACCGCTCCGGGACGGCAGCCGCTCGGCCGCCGCGCTCTACATCACCGTCTACGCCTTCCACATGCCGGCGTTCATCATCATCTCCGGCTATTTCTCGCGCAGTTTCGACATGCGCAAGGACCGCCTCCAGCGGCTGATCACCGGCGTCGCCATCCCGTACATCCTCTTCGAGGTGGCGTACACCCTCTTCAAGCGGTGGGCGGACGATGACCCCGGCTATCCGATCAGCCTCCTGGACCCCTGGTACCTGACGTGGTTCCTGATCGCCCTGTTCATCTGGCGGCTGACCACCCCGCTGTGGAAGATCGTGCGCTGGCCCGTCCCGCTGGCGCTGACCATCGCCGTACTGGCCTCCGTCTCACCGGACATCGGTGACGACCTCGACCTCCAACGGGTCCTCCAGTTCCTGCCGTTCTTCGTGATCGGCCTGAGCCTGCGCCCCGAGCACTTCAAGCTCGTCAGGCGCCGGCAGGCCAGGATCGCGGCGGTGCCGGTCATGGCCGCCGCCCTGGTCTTCGCGTACTGGGCCGCGCCGCGGATGAACGCGGCGTGGTTCTACCACCGCGACGCCGCCCAGGAACTCGGCGCCCCGTGGTGGAGCGGCGCCGTGATGACGCTCGCCATGTTCGGTTGCTCGCTGGTGCTCGTGGCCTGCTTCTTCGCCTGGATCCCGGGCCGCACGATGTGGTGCACCGCACTCGGCGCCGGCACCCTCTACGGCTACCTGCTGCACGGCTTCCTCGCCAAGGGCTCCCGCTTCTGGCACTGGTACGACAACCCGTGGATGCACACGCCGTGGGGCGCCGTCCTGCTGACGCTCATCGCGGGCACCGTCATCACACTGCTGTGCACCCCACCGGTGCAACGGGCCTTCCGCTGGGCCATGGAGCCCAAGATGACCTGGGCCTTCAAGAAGGACCCGGTGGAAGCGGCACGCGGCAGGGCCTGAGCCCGCCACCACCCGGCCGGGCACCGGAGCACTCGCTCCGGTGCCCGGCCGCGTCATTTCTCGGGGGCGGCGGCCAGGCCCTGCCGCGTGCCGCTCCGGTACACCGCCGGTCAACGGCCACGGGCACGGCCACGGCCACGGGCCGCCGGAGCCGGGCCTGAGGCCGTGCCCCGGGAGCCGCATACTTCGAGTGCCGATATATGCTCCCGATCATGAGGAAACGGCAGCCGATCCTGACCGAACCGCAGTACTTCATCCTGGCCGCGCTCCTGGACGGACCGCTGCACGGCTACGGCATCATCAAGGCCACCGAACAGGCCACCGGCGGACGGCTCACACTCGCCGTCGGCACCCTGTACGGGGCGCTGGAGCGAATGGAGAAGGCCGGTCTGGTGACCGCCGACCACGAGGAGGTCGTGGACGGGCGGCAACGCCGCTACTACCGGCTCACCGACGACGGCACCGGCACGCTGGAGCAGGAGGCGCTGCGCATGCAACAGGCCGCGGCCGTCGTCACCGCTCGCCGCAGGATCCCCGGGACGGCCCCCGCATGAACCGTCTGCTGCTCGCCGCCTACCCCAAGACCTACCGTGACCGGTACGGGGACGAGCTGCTGGCCTGCCTCACCGAGGCGCACCCGGGCCGCAGTTGGCCGCCGCCCCGCGAGGCCGCCGCCCTGCTGCGCGGCGGGATCCAGGCGCACGCCCGTACCGCGGCCGACGACACCGCCAGGCCGTGGTGGCTGGACGGCATCCACCTGGCCGCCCTCGTCCTCGCCGCCCTGGCGCTGGTGCCGTACCTCCAGGACGTCTGGGACTGGGCGCTGCGCATCGACCCCGGCAACGCCATCGGTTTCCATCACGCCGGCTGGTACCCGTGGGCGCAGGGGCCAGGCACGCCCACGCGGCTGCTGCCCTACGGACTGCTCCCGCTGGCCGCCCTGGTGGCGCTGCTGCGCGGCAAACCGTGGCTCGCGCTGCCCGCCGCGGCGCTGATGATCTACGCAGGTGCCACGCTCGGCAGCTCGACGCTCTTCGGCGACGAGGGTGTCGTGGGCGTCGGCTACTACGGCCTCGCCGCACCGATCAGGGCCGGCAACCTGGCCCTGTCGGCGACGCTGTGTGCCGCCTGCGCGGCGCTGGCCCTGTGCCGCCCCCGACGGCTGCGCCGCCGCTCCTACGGCTGGCTCGTCCCCGTACTCCTCGCCATGTTCGTGGCCGGCGCCCTGCGCATCGCCTCCTACGACCCGTGGTTCCAGCGCGCGCAACTCGTGGTCGAAGCCGGCGCCCTGCTCGCCGCGTGGTGGGCGACGACCACCACAGGCGACTTCCGGTGGACCATCCCCGTCGCCGCGTTCACGCTGCTGCGCGCCCACGCACTCCTCACCTCGGCGATGCCCCTGGACAACCGGCACGTATCGGAATCCGCCGTCATCCTCGTCCTGCTCGCCGCACTCCCGGTCCTGATCGCCGCGGCCAGGACCCGGCGCAGCAGCCCGCAGCTCGGCTAGGTCCTGTCGGGGGGGGGGCCGCGGGGGGGGGGGGGGGGGGGGGGGGGGGGGGGGGGGGGGGGGGGGGGGGGGGGGGGCGGGGGGGGGGCGCGGGGGGGGGCGCGGGGCGTACCCCCCCCCCCCCCCCCCCCCCCCCCCCCCCCCCCCCCCCCCCCCCCCCCCCGCCGCGGCCCCCCCCCCCCCCCCCCCCCCCCCGGGCGGGCGCCCCCCCCCCCACGACAGGATCTAGGGCGTTTCTGACGGATCTCCGCGGCGTCGCGGCGTCTGGCACGCACGCTCGCGGCGTTGCCGCAATGTCCCCATAGCTCCGCTATGAAGACATCCCGGCGCCTTGCGATCGCACGCACCAGACGCCGCTCCTTCCTCCACGGAGATCCGTCAGAAACGCCCTAGTGCCCGCTCCCGGCCCAGGGCCGACGGCATGTCATGAGGCACGAGCCCCGACGGAACGAGAAGGCCATGAACCAGCAGGACCAGCAGGACCGCCAGGACCAGCAGGACCACCGGTACACACGGGAATCCCGGCCGGATCCCACGGCCCTCGGCGCGACTCCCGGCGCGACCTCCGGCGCACCCGCCGGCACCGCCTCCTACCCGGCCCGGCTGCGCCCGGCCGCCCTGTTCCTCGCCGCGTTCGCGGCCGTCTACCTGCTCGCGGTGTGCACCCCGTTCGGGCAGGCGGCGGAGAACTCCCTGGTCGTCGGATTCGCCGACGACGCCCGGATCTTCCCGTGGGCCCAGTCGCTCGGCCCGCCGCCGCTGACGGCTGAGTACGCCACCCTCATCGTGGGCGTCGTGCTGCTCGCGGTGGTCGCCGCGGTGCGCAGGCGCCCGCTCGCGGGCGCCGCCGCCGTCGCGGTCGCGGTGGTCACGCTCGGGGCGACGGAGCTCCTGAACAAGGCGGTGCTGCCCCGCCCCGACCTGTCACACGCCCCCGGGAACCTCGTCGAGGCGAGCTTTCCCAGCGGCCACGTCGCCATCGCCGCGGGGCTGGTCGCCGGCGCCCTGCTCATCGCGTCCCCGCGCACCCGCCCCTACGTCGCCGCGGCCGGCGCGCTCTGGCTCGCGGTCACCGCCGCCGCCGTCCAGGCGCTCTACTGGCACCGGCCCAGCGACGCGCTCGGCGCCACGCTGCTGGCCTGCGCCTGCTACGCACTCGCCACCCGCCTGCTGCCGTCCGTCGCCCCCGAGGCCCGCACGCGCCCGCGCGCCTGGCCGGCCCTGGCCCTCGCCGTGGCCGGCGCCCTGTCGGCGGGCTCACGGGCCGACGCGTTCGCCCGCCCGCTGGTGTTCGCCGTGGCCGCGGTCGCCTGCGCGGCACTGCTCTGGCTCACCGCCATGGGACGGCCCGCACCGCGCCGCTCCTGACGACGCGGGGCGCCGGCCCCCGTGCGGATTCAGACGCCACGGCCCCGGCCGACCACCGCGATGCCCTCGATCTCGACCAGCGCCGCCTCGTCCCACAGGCGGGCGGCGCCGATCACGGACATCGCCGGGTAGTCGCCGCCCACCAGGCGCTTCCACACCCGCCCGATCTCCCGGGCGTGGGCCCGGTAGCCGTCCACGTCGACGGCGAAGACGGTGAGCTTGGCCAGGTCGCAGGGGGCGGCACCGGCCGCAGCCGCGGCGGCCAGGAGATTGGCCAGGGCCCGCTCGAACTGCTCGACGATGCCGTGCCCGACGATCCGCCCGGACGCGTCCAGGGCGGTCTGCCCGGCGAGGAAGACCATCGTCCCCGTGGCGGCCACGACCGCATGGCTGAAACCGCTCGGCGCAGACAGCTGCGGCGGGTTGATCCGCTCCAGCGGGGTGTCGCTCACGACCGATGGTGGGCGCCCTCCGCCGCCAACTCGTAGCGCACGCCCAGGGATTGCAGCGCGTCCTGCTCCTCCTGCGGCAGCAGCTCGTCGGAGATGACGAGGTCGAAGTCGGCCAGCGGCGCCAGCTCGTAGAGCGCCTGGCGGCCGAACTTCGAGTGGTCCACGAGCAGCACCCGGCGCCGGGCCGCGGCCATCAACGCCCGCTTGACCAGGACGTTTTCCTGGGCCTGGTGGTAGCAGTGGCCGTTGTCGACGGCGGAGGTGGACAGGAAGGCGACATCGGCGCGGAAGCTGCGGGCGATATCGGCGGTGGACATCCCGAGAAAGGCGTTGAACGCCGCGTGGTACTCGCCGCCCAGCGCGATCACCCGGATATCGGGCTCCTCCGCCAACTCGTTGATCACCTGGAGGGAGTTGGTGATGACGGTGTAGGCGCCGCGCGAGGCGAGCGTACGGGCCAGCGGCAGCGCCGTACTGGAGTCGTCGATGATCACGGCCTGGCCCGGCTCGGCTATGGCCAGCGCCGCCGCGCAGATGGCTTCCTTCGCCGCCACCTGCTCATTGCCGCGCCAGCGCGCGTTGGACTCGAAGAGGGCGTTCGGCGCCGCCGTCGCACCGCCCCGCACCTTCCGCAGCCACCCCTGGTGCTCCAGCGTGTCCAGGTCGCGGTGGACCGTCATCTGGCTGACACCCAGCTCCTGTACCAGCTCCTCGATGGTCACCTGGCCTTCGGCCAGCACCCGGTCCGCGATGCGCTTCCGGCGGTTCCTGGGGCTCAGCTTCGCCGCCGGGACGCCCGTGGCCGACGCGTGCCCGTCCGCGACCCCGGTCGCGACCGAGGTCTGATTCCCTTCGCTGTCGGTCAACGCGTGGTCCCTTTCCGGATCGGATGTCGGCCGCCCACCGCACGGCCGGCCCCCTACTCCGGGAGTTTAGGCGCTGTCCGCCCGCACCCCCAGGTCATGGCACCGGCATCCCGAGTACCCCACACACCCCATCCGCCACGCCCCCGTCCCCTCTCGCGCCTCACCCCCCCACTACTTCTCCCTACTTGGCGTCCGCATAGCAGTCCACCACCGCCGTCGTGAACGGAAAACGCACCGGGGTCCGGCCGAACGCGATCCGTCCCGCCGCGTCCGCGGCCGAAGCGATGGCCGCCGCCACCGTTTCGGCCTCCTCCGCCGGGCAGTGCACGATCACCTCGTCGTGCTGGAAGAAGACCAGCTCGGCCCGGAGCCCGGCCTCGTGCAGCGTCCGCCGCAGCCCCGCCAGCACCAGCAGAGCCCAGTCGGCCGCGCTGCCCTGCACGACGAAGTTACGGGTGAACCGGCCGCGGGCACGGGCCGCCGCACTGCTGCCGTACCCCGAGGACACCGCCTCCTCCTGCGGCAGACCCGCCTCGTCGGGCGGCGCCACGGACGCGGGCGGCGAGGTGCGCCCCAGCCACGTCCGCACCAGCCTGCCCTCCTCACCCGCCCGCGCCGCGTCGTCGACGTACGCCACCGCGGCCGGATAACGGCGGCGCAGGTCGGCCAGGTGCTTGAGCGCGTCACCGGACGTCTGCCCGTAGATGGCCCCGAGCAGCGCGAGCTTGGCCTGCGCCCGGTCACCCCGGAAGGCACGGGCGGCCAGATCCGCGTACAGATCACGGCCGCTGCCCGCCACCTCCATCAGGCCGCGGTCCCGCGAGACGGCGGCCAGCACCCGCGGCTCCATCTGGTCGGCGTCGGCGACCACGAGACGCCACCCGGGATCGGCCCGCACGGCCTGCCGGATGATCTTCGGGATCTGGAGGGCCCCGCCGCCGTTGGTCGTCCAGCGCCCCGACACCGTCCCGCCGGGCAGATACGCGGGCCGGAACCTGCCGTCGTGCACCCACTGCTGCAACCAGGACCAGCCGTGCGCGGTGTGCAGCCGGTAGAGCGCCTTGTACTCCAGGAGCGGCGCCACCGCCGGATGGTCGAGCTGCTGCAACTCCCACTTGCGGGTCGAGGAAAGCGGAATCCCCGCGCCCGCGAAGGCCCTGATGATGTCGTTCGGCAGATCGGGGCGCACCCGGGCCCCGGGGCCGAACGCCCGCGACACCTCCTCCGCCAGCTCCGCCAGCCGCCGCGTCTCCAGGCCGCCCGGATACCGCTCGCCCAGCAGCCCGTCCAGCAGCGCACGGTGCACATCCGCCCGCCAGGGCACCCCGGCCCGCGTCATCTCCACCGCGACCAGCGTCCCCGCCGACTCGGACGCCAGCAGCAGCCGCAACCGCTCCGGCTCCTTGGCCCGTTCCGTACGCGCCACCTGACCCGCGTAGACCTCCAGCAGCGCGGTCAGCTCGTCCGCGCCGTCGGGCAGCGGCACCGGACCCGGCTCGAACAGCGAGGGCTGGGTCTCGGCCGCCCGCACCGGAGCGTCCTCCGGCACCGGCAGGCCGTGCAGCCGCGCCCACGCGGCGGCCAGCGAACGCGGCTGGCCCGACTGCCCCTCCTCGTGGCCGATCAGCAGCGCCTCGGCGGCCTCCACGTCGTAGCAGCGCTCGACCCGCACCCCCGCCGCCAGCAGCCGCCGGTAGACGTCCGCGGTGGAACGCCAGACCCACCGCTCGACCTCGGGCCGCGCCCGGACCGCCTCGGCCAGCGACGGCTCCCGCACCACAGGCCCGGCGGGCCGCCCGTCCTGGGCGAGCGGGCAGAGACGCGCACCCCCGTCGCCCGTCTCCGCCACCGCCCATCTCATGCCCCCGAGTCTTCCACCAGGGTCTGACAATCCCCCTGACCAGCCCATTCACCCACCCATCTCACCCGTCCCCCCTCACTCCGTCCGCACCCGCAGCGTCCGCTCCCGGCCCGTGCAACGCGCCAGATGCGCGGCCTCCGCCTCCAGACCGGCCCGCGGCACCGCGCCGTGCTCCCGGAAGAGCGTCACCACCACCACCACCTCCTCGTCCGCGAACTCCCACACCCCCGCCACCCGGCCCGCGTGCACCACCACCGGCGAGACCCAGCCCCCGGCCCGGCTCACGGCCCTGCGCCGCGCCGCCGCGATCAGCCGGGTGTCGGCCGTACCGGGCCCGAGGACGTACTGATCGAAACCGGCGAGCAGCCGCACCACGTCCGACGGCCGCGTCCCCGCCAGCGCCTCGGCGTCCTCGCTGCGCACATACGCCCCGCCCGTCCCGTCGACCTCGACCTCCGTCAGCCGGTCGCCGAGCGCCGCGAACCAGCCACGGAGCACGGGCTTACGCGTCGCCCCGCGCAGCAGCCAGGCGTCGAAGGCCGAAGGCGTCGCAGGACCGTGCGCCCCGAGATACGCGGGCACCACCAACGCCGCGGCCTCCTCCGGATCCGGCAACCCCTGCCACCCCGGCACCCACGTCCGCGGCGCGGTGAACGTCACCCGCTGCCCCTGCGCCGGCCCCTGGCACAACCGTCCCGTCCAGGCCAGCGGCTTGAGGAGCACACCCCACCCGGAGGACAACTGCTCGCCCAGGCCACCGAGCCCCGGCCGCGCGAGCACCTCGGCCGTCAACTCCTGGCGAGTCAGCACCCGCCCTTCGAGGATCTCGTCCACCGCGTCGCCGAGCGCCGCCAGTTGTGCAGGGCTGACCCCGAACGCCCGCTGCCAGGAAGGCTTTTCCCAGGTGCGCGCGGCCCCGAGCAGCGCCAGATAGGCCGCCGCTTCCCGCGCGGGCAGCAGGTGCAGGGTGCCGCGCATCGCCCAGGTGCGCACCAGGGAACGGTCCGCGAGCGCCCGCTGCACGGCGCCGGCCGTCGGCGTCTTCCGCCGTGTGGCCAGGGCGAGTTCGGCGGCGGACGCCACCTGTGCCTGGACACCCGCCAGCCGCCCGACGAGCTTCGCCGGGGACACGTTCGTCCGCGGCAGAAGGCTCTGCTGCCGCAGCCGCCAGGCACACACCTGAGCATGGGTAACCTTCATGGATCCATTGCACACGAGACCACTGACAATCGACCGTGAGCGACGTGATCTTGGCGCCCCGGGCCTCGAACGGCCGTACCCCGGGCCGATGTTCCAAGGGCCACACATGGCACACCAGGCTCCCGATTCACTCGAATGAGCCGCTACTTCGACGCGCCGTGAGCCGTTGAGCAGCTTGTCGCTCTACGCGGCAGTACGGCGCTTTTTGCAGTCGTACAGGTCCTGAATGCTGCTCAGTTAAAGAGGTTCGCCGTGAAGTTTGTCTCCAAGGCCGTCGTCCTGTCCGCCGCCGCGGGCGTCGCTGTCATGGGCGGGGCCGGCATCGCCTCCGCCAACTCCGGTGCCGCGGGTGGCGCCAACGGTTCCCCCGGCGTCGTCTCCGGCAACGTCATCCAGGTTCCGGTCCACGTTCCGGTCAACCTCTGCGGCAACTCCATCAACGTCATCGGTCTGCTCAACCCGGCCTTCGGCAACACCTGCGTCAACAGCTGAGCACCGCCCGACGGCGGTCGCCCGCCCCGGGCCGCACAGCTTCCGGCCGGTACGGAGTCTTTGATCTCCGTACCGGCCTTCCGCATGCCGGGCCCGGATCACGGCCCGCGGCGCCACCTGGATCTGGTGATATGTGTCTATGGTTTCGTGGCATTTGGGTGAAGGGGCGAAACCGCACCCTCAGAAGCGAGTTGACCAGGGCGCTCCGGATTCGGACGCTCCGCTTCGAGAAGGGTAAATCGTGATCAAGAAGGTCCTGGCCACGACGGCCGTAGCCGCCTCCATCGTCGGCATTACGGCGACGGTCGCCCCCCAGGCGATGGCAGTCGGCAACGACAACGGCACCTCCACGGTCAACGGCAACGGTGCCAAGACCGCCTACGGCAACTCCACCACCAAGGGCAACATGAGCCCGCAGCTGGAGCTGATCCAGGGCACGCTGAACAACCCCTGCATCGGCCTGCCGCTCAAGGCGAACGTCGGTTCGCTGATCGGTCTCATCCCGATCACGGTGCAGGACGTCAATGTCCTGGCCAACCCGCAGAACCAGCAGTGCACCGAGAACTCCACGCAGGCCAAGGGCGACGAGCCGCTGTCGCACATCCTCGACGACATCCCGGTCATCTCCGGCAACGGCGTCGCCAACCACTGACCCTTCCGTCAGCCACCGGCCCGGATCCCCGGTTCTCTCCTCCCGGTGGTCCGGGCCGTGTGGTGCCCCGCTGCGAATCGTGGGCCGGAGTATTTCGATCCGCCTCCGGCAGGAATTCGTATACGTCAAACAATCCTTCGTCTGTTCGTCCTGCGGTGGCTCCGACGGCGAGGCCGCGCACCATGCGTGGTGACTATCGGCCGAAACGACTCCGGGTCGATCGGGCGATTTTTCCGAAAACTCCTCCGCAGGAGTTTCGTCGGCGAGGGGACGTCGTTACCAATATCGTCAGCGGAGCTACGGGCGAGCAGGTTCACGCCCGTGCGGCACGAAGGACGTGTCCGCCACGGACCCGCTGCAGGAAGGGCTGAAAGTGAAGTACGCAAAGGCCGCTGCGGTCGCCGCCGGAACTCTCATGGCAGTGGGTGCGGCAGCACCGGCATTCGCCGACTCGGGTGCCCTGGGCTCCGCCAAGAACTCCCCGGGCGTCATCTCAGGCAACGTCATCCAGGTGCCGATCCACGTGCCGATCAACCTCTGTGGCAACACGATCGACATCATCGGGCTGCTCAACCCGGCGTTCGGCAACACCTGCGTCAACGGCTGATTCGAAGATATTCGAACCGCGTTGTCCTGGCCGGCCTCGGTGCGTCTTTTCCGTGCACCGAGGCCGGCCGGTTTACGGTCCGCGTGGGGTGTGCCCGGCGGCCCGGCGAACCTTTTGAGTGGCGTTCCCAAGAACCGGGAACTTCAGAGTTTCCCCGGCGGGCGGTTCTCGTTAGTCAGGGGGAAAGCGGTGATCCGAGCAGCGAAGTGATTGCTCACGCGGCTCTGGTGTCGCGCTCTCCCGAGCACCGCCCGAGAAGGGACAGTCCAAAGTGAAGTACGCGAAGTCCGCCGCTGTTGTCGCCGGTTCTCTGATGGCCATCGGTGCGGCCACTCCCGCCTTCGCTGCCGCGCCGCCCGCGCCTCCGGCCATGAGCCTCAACGGCGGGCTCACGGAGGCGCTGAACAGCGAGCAGCTGGACGGTCACCAGATCCGGCCGCTGGTCGACACGGTCAGGGGCGCGGGCGAAAACGCGGAGTCCGGAGCGGCGAACCTCCTCGGCGGCGCCACGGGGGCCGCCAAGGACAGCAAGCTGCTCGGTGGTCTGCCGCTCGGGCGCTAATTCCCCGCGCGGTGCGGATTGTCGTCGTACGGAAATGTCGGACCACCGATATTCGAGACGGCCGCCGTATCGCTTCTTCGGTATCTCGGGCGGATTTTCTGATCGAAGAAAAAGATCAGGACGCAAGCTCATCCGAGTGAATCTGCACAACCCCACTCCAATAACCCGGGTTGGGCACGGTGCCCGGTCCAAGGGCAACCCGAAACACGAAGGACAACGCAATGATCAAGAAGGCTTTGGCGACCGCAGCCGCGGCTGCGTCCATCGTCGGCATTGCTGCCGCTTCCGCCCCGCAGGCGATGGCGGTCGGCAATGACCACGGCACGACGTCCGTCAACGGCAACGGTGCCGCGCAGACGTACGGCAACTCCGCGACCTACGGCTACATGAGCCCGCAGATCGGCCTTATCCAGGGCTCGCTCAACAAGCCCTGCATCGGGCTGCCCGCCAAGGCGAACATCGGCTCGCTCATCGGTCTCATCCCGATCACGGTCCAGGACCTCAACGTCCTGTCGAACCCGCAGAACCAGCAGTGCACCGAGAACTCGACGCAGGCCAAGGGCGACGAGCCGCTGTCGCACATTCTGGACGACATTCCGGTGCTCTCCGGGAACGGCACCGCCAACCACTGACCGGTGCGAGGAAACCCGGGCCGCCCAGCCCTCCTTCTTCTGGGCGGCCCGGGTTTTTCGCTGCCCGGAACAGTGCCGTGGGGAGCGTGCTCGGAGCGGAAATGCGGGGCTTATCGAATTCCCTGCATTGTTATGCGGCCGTGACCGGAGGGGTCGATGTCATTCGTTGGGCACGGTGTGTGGAGGGATGCATGCCCATGCGTCCGTGGGATTGATGGGGTTGCGGAAGTGTGGGCATGCCGGCAGGTGCACAAGGGGTCTGCGCGGCCGGATGCGGCGGCGCAGACCCCGCGTGTGAGCGAAGGGTGACGGCTCTTCGGTGCGGGATCTCCATCTGTTCGGGTGACCAGCCGGAACCCGGGGCATTCTGACGGGTTGTTGAATCAGGGCTTCCGTGCCGGAAGCTCCGTGTACGGAAGGGTTTGTACGATGAAGAAGATCATGGCTGGCGCCGCCCTCGCGGTGTCGCTGGTGGGTGTCTCGGCTGCGGCTGCCCCGCAGGCGCTCGCGGTCGGTAACGACTCGGGTACCACGACGGTCAACGGCAACGGTGCCAAGACCGCCTACGGCAACTCCACCACGCACGGCAAGCTGAGCACTCAGCTCGGCCTCGTCCAGGGGTCGCTGAACGACCTCTGCCTGGGCGTGCCGGCGAAGGTCAACGTCGGTTCGCTGATCGGGCTCGTCCCGATCACGGTGCAGGACGTCAACGTCCTGGCCAACCCGCAGAACCAGCAGTGCGCGAAGAACTCGACGCAGGCCAAGGGCGACGAGCCGCTGTCGCACCTCGTCAACGACATCCCGGTGCTCTCCGGGAACGGTGTCGGCAATCACTGACGGCCCCATGCTTGCCCGGGCGGCCGGTTCCGCGTCTGTGGACGCGGGGCCGGCCGCCCGGTCGTGAGGGCGGGGCGTGGGGGTGAGGGGGCCGGGGGCCGAGAGGCGCGCGGGGCGGTGGTCTCGGCGGCCGGCCGAGCGGGTCCGGCGGGCCGCTCGGCCTGGGCCGCCCGGTCGAGGCGGCCGTCGGCATCGCCGGACGACTCGACCGCGCGCCGTCGTACCACGCTGCCTGGTGGCGCTGCGGCTGGAAGCCACCGGCGCTCGGACGACGGACTGTGCGGATCAACGCGTGAACATCCGCTCCGGCACGGGCAGGATCGTTCATTCGCTCATTGGTGGGACCGGCGTACGTCGGGGGTTTGAAGTGGCGCAAAGGGCTCGGTCAGAGGCGGGGTGGCGCAGGGCCGGCGGGGAAACGATGCGGCGGGTGGCGGGGAGCGGAGCGGGGCCGGACAGGGGCTGTCGCTGTGCCGGGGCCTTTTCGGGCCACCTCTGGGAGGATGGCAGGAGGAAATGCCGCAAAAGGTGATGAATGGGTGAGGTGCGGCGATGCGGATAGCGCTGGCGCAGACGGACTGCGTCCTGGGGGACGTCCCGGAGAATCTCGCCGTCGCCCGGGAGCAGATCGAGCAGGCCGCCACCCAGGGCGCCGATCTGGTGGTGTTTCCCGAACTCAGCCTGCACGGCTATCACTTGGGCGCCCTGGAGCGTGACGCGTCGGTCGAGGCGCGGGATTCCCGACTGCTGGAGCTGAGCATGCTGGGGCCCGATGTCCTGGTCGGCTTTCATGAGCACACCAACATGCGTGCGTACAACACGTCGGCGCACTATGCGGGCGGGGCGCTGGTGCACGCGCACCGCAAGCTCTACCTGCCGAACTATCTCGCCTGGGAGGAGCGCAAGCACGTGAGTCCGGGGCAGTCGCTGCGGGCGTACGACCTGACGAAGTCGCCGAGCGGCGGGCGGGGCGCGACGCTGGTCTGCAACGACGCGTGGCAGCCGGTGCTGCCGTGGCTGGCGGTGCAGGACGGGGCCGAGGTGCTGTTCGTGCCGACGAACAGTGCGGCCAGCCTGGATCCGGGGGCGATGGACACCGGCCTGTACTGGGGCACCCTGCTCGCCTATACGGCGAAGATGCTCCAGTGCTGGGTGGTCTTCGTCAACCGGGTCGGCAACGAGCACGGGGCGGCCTTCTGGGGCGGCTCGCGGGTGGTGGATCCCCGGGGTGCGGTGGTGGCGCAGGCGCCCGAGTGGGAGCCCGCGCTGGTCACCGTCGACATCGATCTGTCCGAGGCGCGGCGGCAGCGCCGTTCCGTGCCGTTGGTCGCCGAGGCGCGGCTGGGGCTGATCGACCGCGAGGTGCGGCGGCTGATCGAGGAGGGCGGGGACAGCTGAGCGCTGCCGCCTCCTGGCGGCCGTGCGCGGTCAGTGGCCGGTGGCCGACTCCGGACGCGGGGTGGCGGCCGAGGTGTGCGGCTCCTCGGTCTGCCGCTCTTCCTTGAGCGCCTTGGTCTCGGACTTGAGGATGCGCATCGAGCGGCCCAGGCCACGGGCCATGTCGGGCAGCTTCTTCGAGCCGAAGAGCAGCACGAGCGCCGCGATGATCAGGATGAGGTGCCAGGGTTCGAAGGCGTTCCGGAGCATGTCGTGCTCGCTTTCGTCGGGGGTGCCTGCGGACGTTCTGCCCAGTATGACCGGAACGGTCCGGCCGCCCGGCCGAGGGGTCGCCCCCGGGCGGGCGGCCGGGCGGCCCGGGTCACCAGCTGGATTTGCGCACCCCCGGGAGAAAGCCGGCGTGGGCCTGCTCGCGCACCCTGATGCGGGAGAGGCCGAAGGCGCGGAGGTGGCCGCGGGGGCGGCCGTCGACGCTGTCGCGGTTGCGTACCCGAGTGGCGCTGGCGTCGCGCGGCTGGCGGGACAGTTCGCGCTGGGCGGCGTACCGCTCCTCCTGTGGGGTCCGCGGGTTGCGGATGACGGCCTTGAGGAGGGCCCTGCGGGCGGCGTAGCGGGCCACCGTCGCGCGCCGCTTCTCGTTCTTGGCGATCTTGCTCTGCTTGGCCATCAGACCTTTTCCCCTCGTGCGCGGATCCGGGCGACGGTCGCCTCGATCCCGATCGTGTCGACGGTCTTGACGCCCTTGGTGCTCAGCGTGAGCCGGATGTGCCGGCCCTCGCTCTCCAGCCAGTAGCGCTTGCGCTGGATGTTCGGGTCGAAGCGGCGTGCGGTGCGCCGGTGCGAGTGGGAGACGGAGTTGCCGAAGCCGGGCTTGCGGCCGGTCAGCTGGCAATGGGCGGACATGGTGACGAGGTCCCTTCGGGAGGGGCCCCTGGTGAGGGCCTATTGAAAATGGAAACCATTTCCGTATACTAACCACATGGCCCGCAACGAACTACGCCCGGTCGTCGAGCTCCGGTCCACCGCCGGTGCCGGTCCCCAAGCTCTCGGCTCCGCTCGACCAGGGGAGGCCCCATTCACCTACGTCACCCGCAAGAACCGCCGGAACGATCCCGACCGCCTCGTCCTGCGCAAGTACGACCAGGTCGCCCGCCGGCACGTCACCTTCCGAGAGGAGCGCTGAGCTTCGTGAAGCCCGGAATCCACCCCGCGTACGGGCCCGTCGTCTTCCGCGACCGGGCCGCCGACTTCGCCTTCCTGACCCGTCCCCGAGCTCTCGGCTCCGCTCGACCAGGGGAGGCCCCATCGACCGTCACCGGCGACACGACGATCGAGTGGGAGGACGGGCACACCTACCCACTCGTCGACGTCGAGATCTCGTCGGCGAGCCACCCCTTCTACACAGGGACCGCCCGGGTGCTCGACACCGCGGGCCGGGTCGAGCGCTTCGAGCGCCGTTACGGCAAGGGCGGGGCCCGCTGATGGAGCGGCTCGCTGTCGTCCTCGTCGGTGGCCTGCACGCGGAGGCGCGGCGGGCCGCCGTCGAGCGGCTGCTGCACGCCGTGCCGGGCAGCGTCGCCCTCCACCACGACCTGGAGTCGGCGGCCGACGGCACCGTCGAGCGGACCGTCAGGGACGCGTCGGGCACGCTCGATGCCGGCCGGGCGCCGCTGGTCAACGACTGCGCGTGCTGTGCGCTGCGCGAGGATCTGGTGCCGGAGCTGGAGCGGCTGGCGGCGGGGCGCACCTGCCGGCTGGCCGTCGTGGAGCTGTGGGACTCGGTCGAGCCGAAGGCGATGGCCGAGGTGGTCACCGCCTGCGGCAGCGCGAAGATCGGGCTGACCGGGGTGATCACCGCGGTCGATCCGGCGCTGCTGCTGCCCTATCTCGGGTGCGGTGACGACCTCGTCGACGCGGGCCTCGCCGCGGCGGCTTCCGATCAGCGCACCGTCGCCGACACCTGGGCGCGGCAGCTGGAGTACCCGCCGGTGCTCGTGCTGGTGCCGGGGGAGGAGGCGGCCGACGAAGCCGATCTGGCGCTGCTGCGGCAGCTCCATCCGACGGCGCGGCAGGTGGCGGTCGATTCGCCGGAGCTGGCGGCCGTCGCGGTCGCCGGGTTCGACGTCGAGGCGGCGGCCGGGCGGCAGCACCCGGCGTGCGCCCTGCTGCCGCAGGAGGCCGACGAGGACGGGGTGAGCACGCTCGTCTGGCAGCACACCAGGCCGTTCCACCCCGGGCGGCTCCATGCCGCGCTGGAGGACCTGACCTGCGCGGCGGCGCGCAGCCGTGGCCGCTTCTGGCTGGCCGACCGGCCCGACACGCTGCTGTCCTGGGACGCGGCCGGCGGCGCCCTGTGTGTGGAGAACGCGGGTCCGTGGCTGGCCTCGCTGCCGGACGCCGCCTGGGAGTTGGTGCCGCCGGTGCGCCGGGCAGCCGCCGCGCTGGACTGGCATCCGGAGCACGGCGACCGCGGGCAGCACCTGGTCTTCACCTCGCCCGGCCTCGACCGGGAGGGGCTGGCCTCGCTGCTGGACTCCTGTCTGCTCACGGACGCGGAGTTCGCCGGCGGCCCGTCGGCCTGGAAGAGCCTGCCGCCCGCCTTCGACGCGCTGCTCGACCCCGTTCCGTAGCCGGGCCGGCCGGGCCCGTGCGCAGTGGCGCGGGCCCGGCCGGCTCGTCTCATACCCCCATCTCCCGCATCCCGTAAGGAAGTTCCCCGCCATGGCCCGTCGATCCGACCCCCGCAGGACGCCCGTTCCCCGCCCCAATCCGCTCGACGCGGCGGGCATCACCCACGTCGACTACAAGGAGACCGGTCTGCTGCGGACGTTCCTCTCCGACCGCGGGAAGATCCGCAGCCGCCGGGTGACCCGGGTCACCGCGCAGCAGCAGCGGCAGCTGGCGCGGGCGATCAAGAACGCCCGGGAGATGGCGCTGCTGCCGTACCCGTCGAGGTGAGGGAACCCGCGGGGCATGGCGTACGTCTCTCCACCGGCTCGTCCCCCGTGGCGCCGGCCCGCCCGTCCCGCCGCGTCGGGTGCCGGACAGTAAGGGGCGGTTACCGGCCGAATATACGTACAGGTGTGCGGCAGTGCGGGCGCTCGACGTGCAGTGACGGCGTCGGCACCCCCTGTCGTGCACTTGCATCTGCGCATGCATCTGCATGTGAACGCGGCTATGATCCCGGGCAGTTGAAGACCAGTAATCACCCGGGAGACTCCTGTGCCCCACGCATACAACGGCATGGCCGCAACGGATCTCCGTGAGGTGGCGTGGCAGAAGAGCCGGCACAGCAACTCCCAGGGCTCCTGCGTGGAGTTCGCCAAGCTTCCGGGCGGGGAGATAGCGGTACGCAACTCCCGGTTCCCCGAAGGGCCCGCGCTCATCTACACGCCGGCCGAGGTCGAGGCGATGCTGCTCGGCGTCAAGGACGGGGAGTTCGACCACCTGGTGCGCGACTGAGGTCAGGAAGGGCCGTGCGCGGGGGCGGAGCGGCCCGGTGGCGGTCCGTGCCCGCGCGGGGAGCGGCTCGGGCTACGGCAGCCGGAAGAGCGCCCACACGATCTTGCCGTGCGGGGTGCCCGACAGCGGGTGCCAGCCCCAGCTGTCGCTGAACGAGTCGACGAGGTGCAGCCCGCGCCCGGACTCCGCGCCGGAGTCGGCCTCGCCCGCGACCGGCGAATCGTCGCTGGGATCGCGCACCGCACACACCAACCGCGAGGACCAGCGCATCAGATGGAGCCGGGCCGGCGGCGGGGCGTCGGCGAGCGTGGGGGCGGCGAGCACGGCGTGCCGCAGGGCGTTGGTGACCAGCTCGGAGACCACCAGGCCGACCCCGTCGAAGAGGTCGTCCAGATCCCAGCCCTGGAGCGTCTCGCGGGTGAACTTCCGCGCGCCGCTCACCGATTCGTAGCGTGGCGCGAGGGTGCAGGAGGCGGATCCGGAGACTGCCCAGGGATCGACGGGAGGAAAGCCCTGCCACAACGGCTCGAGCATGGTCAAAACCTTGGTCCCCATGCGAGGCACTCCTGGCGTTCGCGGACGGCCGGTCAGCCGGATCTGGCGGATCTTTCACGAGCGTGCATGCGTGCGACGCCCATGGTTCCGAATGCGTACGTCAGATGCAAGGGCAGATGCACGTGCACGTGCCGCGATTGCGGGAGAGCGTTCCGGTTCGCGGTCAATTCTTCCTGCCGTCTTCTTGCGGAAGGGCCGGACGGGCCTCACATATCAGTAACCGGATGAGCACTCAACGATGCGGGAACGTGGCAGACTGCGGCGCACTATTGGGCGGGTGGGGCCACGGGAGGGTCGGAAAGGTGTCCGCAAGTGAGTCGAGCGGGTCGGTGGTGCGGCGGATTCTGCTGGGATCGCAGCTTCGCCGGCTGCGGGAGTCGCGCGGGATAACCCGAGAAGCCGCGGGCTATTCGATCCGCGCGTCCGAATCGAAGATCAGCCGCATGGAGTTGGGCCGGGTCAGCTTCAAGTCGAGAGACGTGGCGGACCTCCTCGCGCTGTACGGCGTCGGCGACGAGAAGGAGCGCGAGGCGCTGCAGTCGCTCGCCCGCGAGGCCAACGTCGCGGGCTGGTGGCACAGTTACTCCGACGTGCTGCCCGGGTGGTTCCAGACGTACGTCGGTCTGGAAGGCGCCGCCTCCGCGCTGCGCACCTATGAAGTCCAGTTCGTGCACGGCCTGTTGCAGACCGAGGAGTACGCCGACGCCGTCGTCAGACGCGGCATGCCGGACGCCGCGCCGGCGGAGGTGGAGCGCCGGGTCGCGCTGCGTCTCGAACGGCAGAAGCTGCTGCTGGCCGAGCGGCCCGCGGAGTTCCACTGCGTGCTCGACGAGGCCGCGCTGCGCCGCCCGTACGGCGAAAGACAGGTGATGCGGGACCAGTTGAGACATCTGATAGCGGTGTCGGAGCGGCCGAACGTGCGCCTCCAGATCATGCCCTTCGGTATCGGCGGGCACGCCGGCGAGAGCGGGGCCTTCACCATGCTGGGCTTCCAGGAGTCGGGCCTGCCGGACATCGTCTACCTGGAGCAGCTGACCAGCGCCCTGTACGTGGACAAGCCCGATGAAGTGGCGCTGTACGCCCGCGTGATGGACCGACTCCAGGAAGAAGGCCCGAATCCGGCCGAGTCCCGGGATCTCCTTCGTGGTCTACTCCAATTGATGTGACGCGTGGGTAGGATGACAAACCATCAGGAGTCAGCACCCCCCAATGCGGCGCCCTGAGCGCCCTGTTCTCCAGATCGGGTTCGCATGTCCTACTTCGACGACGTGGCACATCAGTTCATCGACGGCGAGTGGCGCTCAGGGAGCGGCTCTTGGGACATCGTCGATTTCAACCCCTACAACGGGGAGAAACTGGCCTCCATACCGGTCGCCACGGCCGAGGAGATCGACCAGGCGTACCGCGCGGCGGAACGTGCGCAGCGCGAGTGGGCCGAGGTCAATCCGTACACCCGGCGGCTGGTCTTCGAGCGGGCGCTGAAGATCGTCGACGCGCGCGAGGCCGAGCTGTCCGACGCGATCACCGCCGAGGTCGGCGGCACCCACGCCAAGGTGGGCTTCGAACTGCACCTGGTCAGGGAATTCCTGCGGGAGGCCATGCAGTTGGCGCTGCGCGCCGAGGGGCGCATCCTGCCCTCGCCCGTGGACGGCAAGGAGAACCGCCTCTACCGGCTGCCGGTCGGCGTCGTCGGGGTGATCAGCCCGTTCAACTTCCCGCTGCTGCTGTCGATGAAGTCGGTCGCCCCCGCCATCGCGCTGGGCAACGCCGTGGTGCTCAAGCCGCACCAGAACACCCCGGTCTGCGGCGGCGGTCTGGTCGCCAAGATCTTCGAGGAGGCCGGGCTGCCGGCCGGTGTGCTCAACGTCGTGGTGACCGACATCGCCGAGATCGGTGACGCGCTGATCGAGCACCCGGTGCCCAGGGTGATCTCCTTCACCGGCTCGGAGAAGGTCGGCCGGCACGTCGCGACGGTCGCCGCATCGCACTTCAAGCAGACGGTGCTGGAGCTGGGCGGGAACAGCGCGCTGGTCGTCCTCGACGACGCGGACCTCGACTACGCGGTGGACGCGGCGGTCTTCAGCAGGTTCGTCCACCAGGGCCAGGTCTGCATGGCGGCCAACCGCGTGCTGGTGGACCGCGCGGTGGAGCGGGAGTTCACCGAGAAGTTCGTGGCGAAGGTCGCGTCCCTGAAGGTGGGCGACCCGGTGGATCCGCAGACCCACATCGGGCCGCTGATCAACGAGGGGCAGGCCGAGGCGGTCTCGTCGATGGTCGGCCGGGCCGTCGCCGAGGGGGCCACCGCGCTCGTCCACGGCGAGGCCCGTGGCACCCTCGTCGCGCCGAGCGTGCTCGGTGACGTGCCGGAGGACTCGTGGATCCTCGGGCAGGAGATCTTCGGTCCCGTGGTGCTGCTGGTGCCCTTCGACGGCGACGAGGAAGCGGTCAGGATCACCAACGCGTCGCCGTACGGGCTGAGCGGGGCGGTGCACACCGCGGACATCGAGCGCGGGGTGCGGTTCGCCAAGCGGATCGAGACCGGCATGATCCACATCAACGACGGCACGGTGCACGACGAGCCGATCGTGCCGTTCGGCGGTGAGAAGAGTTCCGGCGTGGGCAGGCTCAACGGAGACGCGGTGGTGGAGGCGTTCACCACCACCAAGTGGATCTCCATCCAGCACGGCAGGTCGCGCTTTCCGTTCTGAGGCCGACCGGGACCGGCGTCCCGGTTTTCGCGCGACACCGGAGCCATGCGGACAGCCACTGTCCGCATGGCTCCGTAGCGTTCGAGGTGTCGGGAGGCGGGCGGCACACAGCCGCACCGCCCCGGGACTTCACGAAAGGCGGCGTCATGCCCACTCACGTTCCTGCCGAGGCCCATGGTGACGAGCGCGGTGCGCTCCTGGCCTTCCTGGAGGCACAGCGCGGCGGGCTGCGGCGCGCGGCGCTCGGGCTGAGCGAGGCGGACGCGCGGCGGCAGCCGACCGCGGGCGAGCTGTCGGTCGGCGGGCTGCTCAAGCACGTCGCGGAGACCGAGCAGGGCTGGGTCGAGACGGCGCAGGAACTGCCGCACTCCATCGCCAGGGACCAGGACTCCTGGCCGCTGAGCTTCCGGCTCGCGGACGGCGAGACGGTCGGGAGCGTGCTGGCCTTCTGGGACGAGGTCGCCCGCAGGACCGAGGAGTTCATCCGGTCCGTGCCGAGTCTGGACGACACCTTTCCGCTGCCGGAGGCGCCGTGGTACCCGCCGCGGGCCACGCAGTCGATGCGCTGGCTCGTGCTGCACCTGATCGAGGAGACGGCCCGGCACGCGGGGCACGCCGACATCGTCCGCGAGTCCCTGGACGGCAGGACGGCCTTCGCCTTGGTGGACGAGGAGCGGGCGGCGCAGCAGGGGGCGTAACGGGCGGCACCCGTCCCCTCTAGGCTGGCCGTACCGGGTGCGCAGGGCTCTCCCGGTGCGGCCAGGGGCGGAGGGACGATGTCGGCGATCCGGCTGCTGGTGCTGGGCGCGGTGCGGCAGCACGGGCGGGCGCACGGCTATCAGGTGCGAGGCGACCTGGAGTACTGGGGCGCCCACGAGTGGTCGAACGCCAAGCCGGGGTCGATCTACCACGCGCTCAAGCAGCTGGCGAAGCAGGGCCTGCTGCGGGCCCACGACCTCGCGCCGAGCACGGCGGGCGGCCCGCCGCGCACGGAGTACGAGGTGACCGCCGCGGGCGACGCGGAGTTCTTCACGCTGCTGCGGGCCGCACTGTCGCAGCCCGACCGGAAGACCGACGAACTGAGCGCAGGACTCGGCTTCCTCGTCGACCTGCCGCGCGCCGACGCGGTGGCGCTGCTCAAGGAGCGGGTGCGGGCGCTGGCGGAGTGGCGAGCCACGGTCACCGCGTACTACACACCCGATGACGGCCCCGAAAAGCTCGGCCACATCGGCGAGATCATGAACATGTGGGTGCACTCGGCGGACAGCGGCGCCGCGTGGACGCGCGGCCTGATCGAGCGGATCGAGGCCGGTGCGTATGTGTTCGCAGGGGAGGGTGATCCGTTCGTCGGGGTGCTTCCGGACGGCGCCGCCAACCCGTACGCGGCGGGGGAGCGCGGCGGGCCGGGCCGCGCGGGGCGGGACGTTGCGCGGGACGCCGAGGGGGACGACGGCCCTGGCGGTGGCTGAGCGGCGCGGCCCGGCCACCGGCGCCGGTCAGTGGTGGAAGGCCGTCGCCTCCGCCTCCGAGCGGCCCAACGGGTGTTCCTGGCGGCGTAGTTCGGGCAGCAGCTGGATCAGGTCGGCGAGGAAGAGGTCGGCGAGGTCGAGCGAGAAGCCGTTGCGGCAGACCACCCGCAGCACGGACAGGTCCTCGCGGTGCGGCGGGAAGGTGTAGGCGGGCAGCAGCCAGCCGCGTTCCTTCATCCGCCGGGACACGTCGAAGACGTCGAAGGCGGTGACGTCGTCGGCGGTGGTGAAGGCGAAGACCGGCAGTTCGTCGCCGTGGGTGAGCAGGCGGAAGTCGCCCAGCGCGCCGATGCGTTCGGCCATCGAGCGGGCCACGTCGCGGGTGGCCTGCTGGACGGCGCGGAAACCGTCCCGGCCGAGCCGCAGGAACGTGTAGTACTGCGCGGCGACCTGCGCGCCGGGCCGGGAGAAGTTCAGGGCGAAGGTCGGCATGTCGCCGCCCAGGTAGTTGACGCGGAAGACCAGTTCTTCGGGCAGTGCGTCGGTGTCCCGCCACAGCGCCCAGCCGACGCCCGGGTAGACCAGGCCGTACTTGTGGCCCGACGTGTTGATGGACGCGACCCGCGGCAGCCGGAAGTCCCAGGGCAGGTCGGGGTCGAGGAACGGCGCGATCATGGCGCCGGACGCCCCGTCCACGTGCACCGGGATGTCCCGTCCGGTGCGCTCCTGGAGAGCGTCGAGCGCCGCGCACACCTCGGCCACCGGCTCGTACGACCCGTCGAAGGTCGAGCCGAGCACCGTCACCACGCCGATGGTGTTCTCGTCGCACAGTGCCGCGGCCGACTCGGCGTCGAGGTGGAAGCGGTCGCCCTCCATGGGCACCTGGCGCGCCTCCACCTCCCAGAAGTTGCAGAACTTCTCCCAGCAGACCTGGACGTTGGCGCCCATGACGAGGTTGGGCCTGGCGCTGCCGGGATAGCGGTCCTTGTTGCGCAGCGCCCAGCGCCGCTTGAAGGCCATCCCGGCGAGCATGCACGCCTCGCTCGACCCGGTCGTCGAGCAGCCGACGGTGGCCGACGGGTCGGGCGCGTGCCACAGGTGGGCGAGCATCGCCACGCAGCGCTTCTCCAGTTCGGCGGTGCGCGGGTACTCGTCCTTGTCGATCATGTTCTTGTCCCGGCACTCGGCCATCAGGACCCCGGCCTGCGGCTCCATCCAGGTGGTGACGAAGGTGGCCAGGTTGAGGCGGGCATTGCCGTCCAGCATCAGCTCGTCGTGCACGAACTGGTAGGCGGTGTGCGGGGAGATGGGGCCTTCGGGCAGGGTGTGCCGGGACGGCGAGCTGCTCATGCCGGCGACCGGGTCCGCCTCGCCGTAGAACGGGTTGACCGGGTGCCGGGCCCGCTCGCGGTCGCCGCCGGATGTGCCTTTGTGGAGAGTCATCTGCCGCGGGTACCCCTCAATCCGTGCCGGAAAGACCGGACTTGAGCGCCCGGGTGAACTTCACCACGCGCCGGGCCTGGATTCCGGCCGCGGTGCGGGCGTCGTCGTCGAGCGGGGTGTCGGGGCCGCCGACGTGCGAGGTGCCGTACGGATTGCCGTCGGTGAACTTCGCCGGTTCGGTGTAGCCGGGGGCGACGAGGATGCCGCCGAAGTGGTGGACGGTCTGGTAGAGCGCGAGCAGGGTGGATTCCTGGCCGCCGTGCCGGGTCGCGGTCGCGGTGAAGCCGCTGTAGACCTTGTCGGCCAGCCTGCCCTGCTGCCAGAGGCCGCCCAGGGTGTCGATGTACTGCTTGAGCTGGGACGTCACGTTGCCGAACCGGGTGGGGGTGCCGAAGATCACCGCGTCCGCCCAGAGCATGTCCTCGGGGACGGCCTCCAGGATGTCGGCGGTGGCGGCGGCGTTCGCCGCCCAGGCCGGGTTGGAGTCGACGGCGGCCTGCGGCGCCAGCTCGGCCGCCCTGCGCAGCCGCACCTCGGCCCCGGCGTGCTCGGCCGCGTCCGCGATGAGCTGGGCGAGCTGGGCGACGGTGCCGGTCGACGAGTAGTAGATGACCGCTACGTTGACGGCCGGTCCTTCGTGTCCGTCAGGGGCGTCGGGCGGGGACATGGCGCACCTCCTGACCCCGAACATAGGGGCGCAGGAGGTGCGGTGGCCTGCGGTGTACGGCCAAAGGGCGCAGCGGCCGGATCAGCCGGCGCCGGCCATCGACAGCTTCGCCGCGAAGCCGAGGAACGCCGCGCCCGCGCCCGCCGACAGGCCGGCCGTCAGCTTGCGGCGGCGCCGGAAGGTCGCCGCCAGGTACGTCCCGCTGAAGATCAGGACCGACAGGTACGTGAAGCTGAACAGCTGCGCCCAGGCGCCCAGCGTCAGGAACGACAGCACCGGGTGCGCGTACGACGGATCCACGAACTGCACGAAGAACGTGACAGAATCAAACTGCTACGCTCTCATCTCATGACACCTACTCAGACCGCCCCGGAGTGGACCGCAGACGAGCTGGCGGAGCTGGCCGAACTCAAGGCCAAGAACGAGGCACTGCCCGAGGACGCGCCCCGTGGGCTCCTGTCGGTCCGACTCTCGATCCTCACGGAGGACACCACCAGTCCGGCACGCCAGGAACTCGACCTACGCCGTCACGCCGTCCGGGAAGGCATCAGGGTTGTGGGTGTGGCGAGGGACCTTGGAGTCTCGGCCACCAAGAAAGCACCCTGGGAGCGGAAAGAGCTTGGCGACTGGCTGAACAACCGGATACCGGAATTTGACCTGATTCTGTTCTGGAAGCTGGACAGGTTCATCAGGCGAATCTCTGACCTTCACGAGGTCATCAAATGGTGTGAGAAGTTCGGGAAGAACCTGGCCTCCTTGAATGACACTTTGGATCTGTCCTCCCCGATGGCTCAGGCAATGGTGACTTTCATTGCGGCCGTGGCAGAGATCGAAACAGCCAACACCAAGACCCGTGTTTCCTCGCTCTGGGAGTACACCAAGCAGCAGGACCAATGGCGCATCGGTAAACCGTCATTCGGTTACAAGACGGCCAGAGTGAGTGGAAAGCTGCGCCTCGTTCAGGACCCTAAAAAGGCGCGGGTGGTGCGCTACATGTACGCCGCTGCGATGCGGGGTGTACCGGCAAACCGGATTGCCAAGGTGTTGGACAGGGCTAAGGTCCTAACCTACAGCAATGGCAAGTGGAACAATCAGCAGGTGCTCAGGACTCTAAGGAATCCTGCTGTGAAGGGCATTCGAACCGAGGGCGGCACCAAATCCACGGCCTACGGCTCGAAACCTGTGCTGGATAAGAACGGGCAGGAAATCAGGGTGACGGATGATCCGATCCTGACCGCTGACGAATTCGAGAGGGTTCAGCAAGCCTTGGCTTCCCGTGCGAAGAACAAGCGCCACCACGAGAAGAACCGTCGCCCTACTCGCTTCCTGGGTGTCATCAAGCACGAGACGTGCGCCAATAACATCAACGAGACCAACAGTTACAAGACGCTCTCCACGGGAGAGGAGAGGGAATATCGCTACCTGCGATGCCCCAGGTGTCGCAAGCCTGGTTTTGTGATTCCAGACCCCGAGGATACTTACCGCTCCTTGGCGCAGGCCGTCTTCGGTGAACTCGGAGACTACGAGGTGATCCGCCGAGAGTACGCCCGTGGCGAAGAGAACAGGCGAGAGCGTAAGCGACTGGAAGAGTCCATTGCTTACTACATGACGGGCCTGGAACCTGGGGGGAGGTTCGACAAGGCGGGCTTTATCCGAGAGAAGGCGGAGAGCACTCTAGACTCCCTAATGACTGACCTGGCCAAGATTGATCCGGAGTCCATAAAGGACAGGTGGATCTACCAGAGCGCTGGCAAGACGTACAGGCAGCATTGGGAGGCTGGTGGCATTGAGGCTATGGAGCAAGACCTGCTGAGCGCCGGAATCACCTTTGAACTTGGCCGGGACGCTGGCGGGGAAGTAGTTGGGAAGCTGGTCATCCCGCACGATGTAAAGAAGAAGCTGATCAAGATGGGTGACCACTGGAGCTAGAGCCCAGACACGGAACAGCCCCGGTCACAGCGGCCGGGGTTTTCTGCTATTCTAAGAGGTTTCTGGCCTTCCCGGTAACGATGCCTCCGGCCTTCCTGTCGGCAACGGTCTCCAGAAAGCCGCCTTTCCTCGCTCGCTTCAGGTGATCCTTCATGGTGTTCTGAGTCTTACCCACGGCATCCCCGAGCCACTTCACGGGGGCCTGTACACCCCTGTTGGACGCCCCCACGTACAGAGCAGACAGAAGGGCTAGGTACCGGTCTGAGAGACGGCCGGAGGCCAGCTCCGCCCGCGCCTGCTCCGCCAGCGCCTCTAGCTCTCCCTGGGCCCGTCCAGTTGCCTCCTGGGCCTTCTCGATGATCCGGCTCAACTCAGGCTCCAACCGGCGCAGAACGGTGGTGGTAACCCCTCGGGCAACGTCCCGTCCTGTGGCGTCCTCTGCTGGCTCGATGGTGAGCCTTTGGGGGCCTCCCTGGGTGTCGGCACCGGACCACTCCGCCGTGAGTACCCAATCCCCGACCCGTTGCCGCACCTCGTATCCGCTCATGCTGCGCACGCTACACCCAGCCATGACACGCACTGAATAAACCCTGTGACCCGTTCCACAAACAGGGGGTGGCCGGCTCAGGGTCACCCCAGGTCAGAAGTTTATTTAGGTTTACTCATACACCCAGTTTGGACATGGCTGGGTTGATTAGCCCTGAAGTTCAGGGCAGTCTTGAATGCGTGGGGTCGAGCGAAAGTAGACGAGAGGAAAGTTCATTGAGTAGCGCTGGTGGACAAGGGCAAGGTATGCGAGTGATCACCTGTCGAGTGGACGAAGACGGGAACAGTCGGGTCGTTCGAGACAGAGAGTACCGATTTGAAGACCTGCCCGAGGATTGCAAGCAAATCATGAAGAAGCTGCGTAACGCCACGAATTCAGGAGAACAGAATGAATGACACCTACAAGGTAGTGAGCATAGTCCGGAAGATCGTCCATGGCTGCAAGGGGCTGGATCTAGGGCCCTCCGCAATGCTGGCAGTCATGGCAGAGTATGCAGATTGGGAGGATGGGGAATATCGCAGGAACGGTGGCCTTGCTGGCATTCGCGTAAGCAAGACCAACATTGCTCACTGGATGGGTAAGACCCGCAGTAGTGATATCGACCCTTGGATAGAAAAGGCCGTCGCCGCTGAATGGCTGATCGTGGAAGAACGGCACATGGGCAAGCCTTGGCGATTCCGAATCGTCATCCCGGGCTGCTGCCGTCATCGGAGGCTGCCCGGCGATAGGTGCAAGGCGCAGCCCAGGAGCAAGCGGGGCAACCTGGGGAGCCCTAAAGTCCAGGGTCGAGTAGCCAGCCCTGAACATCAGGCAGAGCCGACCCTAAAGACCCCGCACGCACCGACCCTCAACAACAGGGGACTACCAAGTAACGGTCCAAGTAAGGACCAAGTTAAGACTTCTTTTGAACTGCTGGACCTAGGTGTAGATGATCCTTGGATGTAGGTAGAGGCAGGGCCCGTCTTTGGACTGGCCTTTCCTATTTTCAACACGGCGAAGGCAGGAGAGGACGAGAGTCCGAACAGTGGAACTAGCCAGCCTTGTGGGGCTGGCAGTGACACGCCAGAACTGGTTCTGGGTTCAGTTGATTCAGAGAGGTACGGTCCAGTTGTTACCGACGGTGAAAATGAATTTACCCAGAGAGTGGGGTAACAAGGTTAGTCGAATTGAAAAGAGAACCGGCGGAGCGCGGCTCTCCGATAACGTACGCTTCCAGGGTTTCAGAATTCTTTTGTAAAACCTTTGCCTTTATTGGCCTCCATTCTCCATTGAGTGATTTACGTCACCTTCGGAAGGGTGGGTAAAAGAGAATCCCCCCACCCATAAGGCAGAGGGATTCAGGGTAATTCCGGGTCTTACGTGTAGGCCCTTACTAGGAGGGTTCCTACCTCCTGCCCTTTAGGGGGAGGGATGATCTCGGCTTTGGAATTCGAGTACCCCGAAGAGGTCAGAAGGGCCGACCATTCCTCTGGGGTGTAGTCCCACCTGGTTACCGCCCTGGCCTCTCTCAGGGTGCCGACCGGTTCCGAGCCGGCCGAGGGGGGCTTGTGGGAGAAGGCCAGCACCCCACCAGGGGAAAGCCGCTTCCGAATCAGGGGGAGGAGCTGTTCAGGGTCCGCGAACCAGACAGGCCCGAAGACGGACAGGACCACATCGAGGGGGCCGTCTGTGCGGCACAGGTGGTCGGTCACCTCTGCCGTATGGAAGGTGAGGCCGGGGAGGTGGCCCCATCGCGCTACGGCCTTCTCACGTTGGCTGGGGGCGATGTCCACGCCGATGCACTCGGCCCCGAGCGTGGAGAGATGGGCAAGGTTGCATCCCGTGCCGCAGCCCAACTCCAGAACGGTCCGGTCTTGAAGTTCTCCGAGGATCGATTCATCAGGGCCGTGGTCGGCGTACTGCGTCCAGTTCAACCACGTCTTGGCCCCGGAAGCGTTGGCGTCCCTCCGTGGCGTCCGTCCCTGGGCGTACCGCTCCCAGGCGTCAACGACCTCCATACAGAACCTTTCCTCGTGGCGGCAACTCCCCCCGTCTCCGAGGGGAGTTGCCACGGTCCGTGCGGTGCTACTTCCCGCTGTTGGGGCTGTCCGTGCACCCGGCGTGGCACTGGGAGCAGTCGGCCGCGTCCTTCATGGTCCACAGCTCCGGGTCGATCTCGAAGCCGGAAGCCTTGATGGCCTTGACCGTGTCCCGCAGGGCGGGGGGCTCCCCGGCTCCCTCTCCGGGCAGGTGCGGGACGTGGTGGATGTAGCGTCCCGCGTGCTGGTCGCAGAACGCCATGTAATTGACCGAGTCGAGCACGAACGAGTGGACGCCCAGGTCCACGGCCTGGGAGGGCCCCATGCGCGTCTCGGGGCACTCGGCGGAGGTCACCAGGTAGGCGACGGCCTGACCGCAGATGCGCTCAGCCAGGTCACGCCCCATGACGTGATCCCGCATGATCAGCCGGACTGCCCTGTCCCACACCTGGATGGGGACGAGACTCCGGGGGTCTCGGACCTGTACCGCTGTTGCCATCAGTGGTTCCCTTCACGTGGTCGTGCTCGGGTGATGGAGCCCGCCCCGGCCACTCAACGAGCCTGGGTGATCGGGGCGGGGGTCTCAGAGGGCTACGCGTCGCCGCAGCTTGGCCAGGGTCTGTACCTGCTGGTGCCGGGCAAGGGCAGCAAGCTGAATGCGTTCCCTGTCGTCGAGGAGACGCACGGAAACGATGCTGGTCTGCCAGCTCAGGCCGGAGGGGCGGATTAGGGTGAGCATGGGCCCGCGTTGGTCCTGGATGACGCCGACCATGTGACTGGATTTGTCGAACACGGCTGTGCCCGGCTTCCACGGTGCGTCCTGCTGAGAATCTGCTGCCATGCCGTCGCGCCTCCCGTAGCTCGTAGCGGGAAAAATGATCCCCGAGTCCCGGAGCGATACGGCAAGTTATTCACGTTGTCGAATAAAGATCACCTTCGGCAGTGATCGGCCCAGGCAGTCAGGTGCTCCCTGGCAGGCTCGCCGAAGAGCGCGTATTCCTCGTAGGTGGTGAAGCGGCTGATCAGGTCTTGTACGTCTCGACTGTCACGGAACACGATTGCACCCAGGTCCAGTTCAGCGGTTGCCAGGGTCTCGCCGTAGACCGTAAATGTGTTCAGAGCCCCAGAAGAGAAGTTGACCCCCATGGGGATAATCCCGAGCCTGATGTTCGGCTGGCGAGTGAAGGATACAAGTCGGTCAATCTGCATGGCCAGCTCGTGAGGCGGCACGAGCGGATACCTGACGGCCTGCTCAGTCAGAATGAACGTGAACTGTTTGGAGCGATCAAACAGGACCCTTTGCCGGTCGAGTTTCATAGCCACGGCCTTGGCCTGCTGCTCCGGGGGTGCCTGGGTCAAGCTGGCACGGACGTATTCAGGGGTGGCCAGGAGCCCGGTAATCATGGAGAGAAGGAAGTATCGGAATGTTGTGGAGGATGCTTCAAGTCCAGCAAGCTGCAACTGTTTCTTGTCGAGCCCTTTCCTGCGAAGGGTCCTGCCGTCCTGCCACTCAGTCTGCGCAATCCTGGCCAGGGCCATGACCTCAGCTGCTATGGCGGGGGAAGCTTCAAGGCCCCGAAGAATCTGTTCAACGTCCAGGAGTGACGGGCGGGATTTGTTGCCCTCAATCCGGCTGATCTTGGATTGGGACATGTTGCAACGTGCAGCAAGCCGGCCCCCTGAGAGCCCGGCTTGCTTGCGAAGGTGCTTAAGCATGGCCGCGAGTTCACGCCCCGACTGGTCTAGCTCGTCAGGCTCGATGGCCACCGTTGATGTACTCCCTGAACGGCACGGATTCCGCGAGGGCAATCCGCTGGTATTCGATGTACGGTGCTGGGTCGCCGTCGTAAATTTCCCGGCCGGCCTGGGTGCCGTCCTCCGCATAGTTCATGAGGACGACTTCCGAACGGTCGAAAAGCCAGAAGTCCTGAACCCCTTCAAGGGGGTTGGGCCTTTCTGTTACATCCAGGATGCGGATGTCGTCCCCGGCCCGCGAGTGAACGTCGTAGTACATGAACTCAAAGCGGAGATAGTCCGTGAGCGGTTGCCTGACGATGTGGACCCGCCCTTTGGACTTCCCCTCTGCCCTGATCTTTTTCAGGCCCTCTGTGTAACCGGAGGAGTAGTTCTCGGGGTCAAGTCGTTGCCCGGCCAGGAAGTCCCGGATATCTCCGTCCTCACTCGGCACCCTGTAGACGGGAAGGGTTTCGAGTCGCCACGCTTCCTGTTTGAAGCCCTGAACCTTGGCCGTCCAGGCTTCACCATCCAAGAGCACGGAAAGCCTCCCTCAAGGTCTCCTCGGGGATCTCAACGAGCCCTTCGCCGTCCGGTGCGGTGAACGCCTTGGAAACGTCCCCCTGGACCACGAACGAGCCGGACGCGGTGCGGTAGACGTTCGGGCAGTCGTCGTTGTTGCAGTTCCCGTTCCCGTTGCCGGTCAGTCGGGTCAGTTCCTCACGAGCCATAGCTGTGAACCCCCTGCTACGGGCCCCTTGCGGGCCGGTCGTCACGACAGTACGAGCGGGGCGGGTGAGCCGTCTATGCAGGAACGCGACTATGCGCGTCTTTGCATAAACACGGGCCGGGAGCACGGAGCTTGGCGACTTGAGAGCGCATCAGGTCAGCTACCAGCGACGCCAAGCCCACGTGAAGAAACTGAACTTACTGAATCAACCCGCGCTATCGGCGGTATCCACCTTCACGGTGATGGGCCGACGCTTCCGCCTGCTGGGTGCGCTGACCAGGGCAGAGAACGGGGTCACCTTGACAGGCTCCTGGGGCTCCTCCTGGGGCCTCTCGGGCACCCCCAGGACTCCTAGTGCCTCTCGCTGCTCCTGGGGGCTCATGCGGGCGAACAGGGCTGCTGCCTGGCGGGGGTCAGACACGGCGGCCCCCTACGCGCTGGCCAGCGACAGCTTGACCGCGAACCCCAGGAACAGCATCCCGGCCACGGAGGTAGCTCCCGCGCTGAGCGCCTTGCGCCTGCGGAACGCCGCTGCCAGCCGGGCACCCGCGAAGATCAGGAACGACAGGTACAACACGCTTGCGGCCTGGGCGAGGACGCCAAGCAAGATGAAGCCTGGCAGGGGGTTGGATTCTGGAACGAACTGCACGAAGAAAGAGATGAAGAACAAGATCGCCTTCGGGTTGAGCAGGCTGACCACCAGCGCCCTGCGGTACGGCCGCTCGACGGCCGCCTTCGGCTCCGCCTGCTCCCCGTCGCGGGCGGCCCGGCGCGCCTCCCGGCCGCGCCACAGGGCCACCGCGCCGCGCAGCATCCCGAACGCCAGCCAGGTCAGATAGCCGGCGCCCGCGAACTTGACGATCGTGAAGAGCACCGGGCTGGCCTGGAGCAGCGAGGCCACGCCGCCCGCCGACAGCGTCATCAGCACCGTGTCGCCGCAGAGCACCCCGGCCGCCGCGCGGTAGGCGACGCGCGGGCCGCGCCTGGCCGCCACCGAGACGACGTACAGCGAGTTCGGGCCCGGCAGCAGAATGATCAGCGCGAGGCCCGCCAGATACGTGGAAAGGTCCGTTATCCCCAGCATGGGACGAAGGATCGCACCCCGGGGCCGTTCCCCCGCACGCCTTTTCAGGATGCGGACTTGCACCTCACGCGGCGGGAGGAGGGAGCGTGGCACACGTACCGAGAAAGGGGCGGAAATGAGTTACCCGGTGGGACGGATCGCGGGCATCGCCAAGGTCACGGTGCGCACTCTGCACCACTACGACGAGATCGGCCTGCTGGTGCCCGGCGCGCGTAATCACGCAGGTCACCGGCGGTACACCGATACCGATCTGGACCGGCTCCAGCAGATCCTCTTCTACCGGGAGCTCGGCTTTCCGCTCGACGAGGTCGCGGTGCTCCTGGACGACCCGGACGCCGATCCGCTCGAACACCTGCGGCGTCGGCGGCAGCTGCTCGGCGAGCGCATCGGCCGGCTCCAGGAGATGGCCGCGGCCGTCGACAAGGCGATGGAGGCACGAAGGATGAACGTACGGCTCACACCGGAGGAGAAGTTCGAGGTGTTCGGCGACTTCGACCCCGACGTGTACGAGGACGAGGTCCACGAGCGCTGGGGCACGACGGACGCGTACCGCGAGTCGCAGCGCAGGACCGCCGCGTACACCAAGGACGACTGGAAGCGGCTGACCGCCGAAATGGACGCCGTCCACGAGCGGATGGCCGCCCTCCTCGACGCGGGGGCGGACCCGGCGTCCGATGCGGCGACGGCGGTCGCCGAGGAACACCGGCAGTTCATCTGCCGGGCGTATTACGACTGCACCTACGAGATCCACACCGGGATCGGCAGGATGTACGTCGACGACGAGCGGTTCACCGCCACCTACGAGGCGATCCGCCCCGGCCTGGCCGTCTACCTGCGCGACGCCATCCTGGCCAACGCGGCGCGGCGGGCGTGACCTGCGGCACAGTCGTCGTACGGCGGTGCGGCGGCCGGTCCGGGGAGCGCGCCTCCGGGCCGGCCGCGCCGGGTCAGCTCTGCGGGGCGAGTACCACCGCGGTGCCGTAGGCGCACACCTCGGTGCCGACGTCGGCCGCTTCGGTGACGTCGAAGCGGAACATCAGCACCGCGTTCGCGCCGCGCGAGCGGGCCTGCTCGACCAGGCGCTCCATGGCCTGGTTACGCGTCTCGACCAGGGTCTTGGTCAGGCCCTTCAGCTCGCCGCCGATCATCGACTTCAGCCCGGCGCCGATCTGGCTGCCCAGGTGGCGGGAGCGGACGGTCAGTCCGAATACCTCGCCGATGACCTGCTGCACGGTGAAACCGGGGACGTCGTTCGTCGTCACCACCAGGACGTCGGACTGGGGTTGCTGTCCGCCGCCGTACTCCTCGATGCCCATGGCGCACCTCCTTGGTGATCAGCATTGCGTGGTTCGGTCCGCCGGGCCAGTCCGTCCGGGACATCCGCGGGGGTGCGGCCGTCCGCGGGGCCGGATGGAACCACGGGCCGTCATCCGGCGTTGATAGCTTTGGGCCGCACACTGCGCCCGTATCCCCGTCGCTTCCCCGTCGCACTGCGCGATCCGGCGCCCTCGACCCAGGAGCCTTCACCCCGTGAACACTCTCGCGCTCGGCCCCCAGTGGCTGGACCCGGATTACCTGATCGCGACGTACGGCCTGATCGGCGTCCTGGTCATCGTCTTCGCGGAGTCCGGCCTGCTGATCGGCTTCTTCCTGCCGGGCGACTCGCTGCTGTTCACCACCGGCCTGCTGGTGACCACCAACAAGATCGACCTGCCGCTGTGGGCGGTGTGCGCGCTGGTCGTGCTGGCCGCGGTGCTCGGCGACCAGGCGGGCTATCTCTTCGGGCGCAAGGTCGGCCCCTCGCTGTTCAAGCGGCCCGACTCCCGGCTGTTCAAGCAGGAGAACGTCGAGAAGGCCCACGACTTCTTCGAGAAGTACGGCCCCAAGTCGCTGATCCTGGCCCGCTTCGTCCCGATCGTGCGGACGTTCACGCCGATCATCGCCGGTGTGAGCCGGATGAACTACCGCTCGTTCCTGGTCTTCAACGTCATCGGCGGCACCCTGTGGGGCGCGGGCGTCACGCTGCTCGGCGCCGCGCTGGGCAACATCGAGTTCGTGCACAAGAACATCGAGGCCATGCTGGTCCTGATCGTGCTGATCTCGGTGGTGCCGATCGCCGTCGAGTTCCTCAGGGCCCGCGGCAAGGCCAAGAAGGCAGCCGCAGCCGAGGTGCCGGGCCAGGCCGCCGCCCCGCAGCCGAACGGCGGCGACGGACGCCGCGGCCGGCACGCCAAGCGCTGACACCCGTACGGGCGCCGCGCCGCTCCGCGTCCGGCGGCGGCGGGCGCACCGGGGGCGCGCAGCCGGTGCGGGACCTGCACCCGGAGCGCGGGCCGCGCCTCCGCGGCACGCCGGCGCACCCCCGAACCACCCTCGCCGGCCCGTAGGGCGGCCGGGAAACACCCCCCGGCCCGCGCGCACCGGGACGCCATCAGGCATCGTGTCCTTGACGGTCGCATGAGGCGTACGAGGAGCGAAGAGACGTGGCGTCGGACCCACAGCGCGGCCAGCGCGGAACCAACGGCACACCGCACTCCCAGAACGGCTCGAAGAGCGCGCGGAACGGCAACGGCACCACCTCGTCGGGCAACGGCCCCGAGTCGTTCGACGAGGACAGGAAGCTGTCACCCGACGAGGCGCGCAGCGCCTTCACCCCGCCGATGGGCGTGCCGTACCCGCCGCTGCCCGAGGACGAGAGCAGCACCACATCCGAGTTCGCGCTGCCCGAAGGGCTGCGTCCGGAGGTGCCGGCGGAGCAGGAGGGCTCGGCGTTCGCGCCGCCCGGCGGCACCACGCCGCCCGGCGGATTCCCGGCCTTCACACCGCCGCACGGCATCCCCGTCATCAGCCTCACCAAAGAGGCGCCCTGGCAGGACCGGATGCGCACCATGCTGCGGATGCCGGTCCACGAGCGCCCGATCCCCGAGCGGACCGAGCGGACCGACGAGACCGGGCCCGCCGTCCCGCGCGTGCTCGACCTGACGCTCCGTATCGGCGAGATCCTGCTGGCAGGCGGCGAGGGCGCCGAGGACGTCGAGGCCGCGATGTTCGGCGTCGCGCACGCCTACGGCCTGGAGCGGGTCGAGCCCACCGTCACCTTCACGCTGCTGTCCATCTCGTACCAGCCCTCGCTGGTCGACGACCCCGTCACGGCCAGCAGGACGGTGCGGCGGCGCGGCGTCGACTACACCCGGCTGTCCGCGGTCTTCCGGCTCGTCGACGACATCACGTCCGAGGGCATCACCCTCGAAGAGGCGTACCGCGGTCTCGCCGAGATCCGCCGTAACCGCCACCCGTTCCCCAGCTGGGCGCTGACGCTGGCCTCCGGGCTGCTGTCCGGCGCCGCCTCCATGCTGGTCGGCGGCGGGCTGCTGGTGTTCGTCGCGGCGGCGATCGGCTCGATGCTCGGCGACCGGCTCGCCTGGCTGGCTTCCGGGCGCGGGCTGCCCGAGTTCTACCAGTTCGTGGTGGCCGCGATGCCGCCCGCCATGATGGGCGTCGGCTTCGGCCTGATCCACGCCAACGTGCAGGCGTCCGCGGTGATCACCGGTGGGCTGTTCGCGCTGATCCCGGGACGGGCGCTGGTCGCCGGTGTCCAGGACGGCCTGACCGGCTACTACATCACCGCGTCCGCGCGTCTCCTGGAGGTCGGCTACCTCATCGTCGGCATCGTCGTCGGCGTGCTCGGCGTGCTGTACATCGGGCTCCAGGTGAATCCCGGGCTCAGACGCCTCAACCCCGAGGAGGCGCTGCACGTCTACAACGAGCCGGTGGTGCAGATCGGCGCGTCCATGCTGCTGGCGCTGGCGTTCTGTGTGCTGCTTCAGCAGGAACGTCACACCGTCGCCTTCGCCACGCTGAACGGCGGGGTGGCCTGGGTCGTCTACGGCGCCCTCGCCAACGTCGCGCGGCTCGACGCGGTGCCCGCCACCGCCATCGCCGCCGGCCTCGTCGGCCTCTTCGGACAGCTGCTCTCCCGCTACCGCTACGCCTCCGCGCTGCCCTACGTCACCGCGGCCATCGGCCCGCTGCTGCCCGGTAGCGCCACGTACTTCGGGCTGCTCAACTTCGCCCAGGGCAACCTTCTCGACGGCATCTCGTCGCTGATCAAAGCGGTCTCGCTGGCGCTGGCCATCGCCGTCGGCGTGAACCTCGGAGGCGAGGTCGCCCGGCTGTTCCTCCGCGCCCCAGGGCCCGAGGCGGCCGGCGGCGGACGCCGCGCCGCCAAGCGCACCCGCGGCTTCTGACCCGGGGCCGATGGCCCTTCCCGGCGCGCCCGCCAGCCCCGGCACGCACGAACGGGCGGCACCCCGACCGGGTGCCGCCCGTTCGCGTACGAAAATCAGCGCACGCGCCGGATCAGAGGGCCGGTGAAGGCCCCCGGAAAGGCCACGTCAGTGGGCGCCGCCCTGCGCCTCCAGGCGCTTGTACGACGCCTCGATCTCGGCCTCGGCCTCGGTGCGGCCGACCCAGTTCGCGCCCTCGACGGACTTGCCGGGCTCCAGGTCCTTGTAGACCTCGAAGAAGTGCTGGATCTCCAGGCGGTCGAACTCCGAGACGTGGTGGATGTCCCGCAGGTGCTCCACGCGCGGGTCGGACGCGGGCACGCACAGCAGCTTGTCGTCGCCGCCGGCCTCGTCCGTCATCCGGAACATGCCGATGGCGCGGCACTTGATGAGGCAACCGGGGAAGGTCGGCTCGTCCAGGATGACCAGCGCGTCCAGCGGGTCGCCGTCCTCGCCCAGGGTGTTCTCGACGAATCCGTAGTCGGCGGGGTAGCTGGTCGAGGTGAAGAGTCGACGGTCCAGGCGGATCCGACCGGTCTCGTGGTCCACCTCGTACTTGTTCCGCGAACCCTTCGGGATCTCGATGGTGACGTCGAACTCCACGGGTGGCTCCTCCATGATCAACACATAGGTCTGGTGATTAAGTGTCCCCCACGCAGGTGTGTGGTGGCGAAAGGGGCTGGTCCGAGGTGCCGGAGACCGGATCGTGGCAGGTCAGATGGCAGTCGGCGCAACGGTCGGCGAAGTCAGCCGCGCGCACCGCGTCGCGCACCGCGCAGGCGGCCGGGCGTGACGCAGCACAGGCGTGGCGGTCCGCGCCGCTGCGTACGCGGCAGACCTGGCGGCTGACCACGGTGTCCGCCGTCGCCGGTCTGGCGGTCGCGACCGCCGCGGTGGCGACGGCCGGGCCGTGGGACTCGGGTCAGCGTACGGCCGAGCGGGCCCGCGCAGGGGCAGCGGCCCGAACAGGTGGCGAGCATCACGCCGGAGCCCCCGGCCCGGAAGCGGATCCGGGCCCCGGCACCCCGCAGGTCCTGCCCGCGCTCGGCGCCCCCGACCGGGGCACGTCAGGCCGCGCCGCGGCGCCCGCACCCACCAAGGCCGGGCTGTCCGACGCGCTCGCCCCGCTGCTCAAGAGCGAGGCGCTGGGCCCGCTGCGCAGCGCCTCCGTCCTCGACGTCGCCTCCGGGCGCGAAGTCTTCAGCGCCGAGCCGCACGCCGCCTCCACCCCCGCCTCCACCGTCAAGCTCGCCACCGCCACCGCCGCACTGTCCACGCTCGGGCCCGACCACCGCATCCTGACCACCGTCGTGGCGGCCCCCGGGAAGGGCGGGAAGGGCAAGCACGCGGGCAAGCACCGCATCGTGCTGGTCGGCGGCGGCGACCCGACGCTCACCGCCCGCCCGCCCCGGGGCGCCGCCGACCAGCGCCCCGCCAACCTGCGCACCCTCGCCGACGACACCGCCCGCACGCTCAAGAAACGCGGCACCACCGACGTCGCCCTCGGCTACGACACCTCGCTCTACTCCGGGCCCCGCCTGCACCCCATCGGCCCCAACGAGAACATCGCCCCGGTCAGCGCCCTGATGACCGACGAGGGACGGCTCGACGACAGCGACCACGGCACGGCGCCGCGGGACGCCGACCCGGCCGCCGCCGCGGCCCGCGCCTTCGCCGGCCTGCTCCGGGCCCGCGGCATCGACGTCCGGGGCACCCCGGCAGCGGCCCACGCCCCCAAGAAGGCCGACCGGATCGCCGCGGTCCGCTCCCTGCCGCTGTCCGACCTCGTCGAACGGATGCTGACCCACAGCGACAACGACATCGCCGAAGGTCTTGCCCGGCAGACCGCCGTCGGCGCGGGCGAGCCGGTCAGCTTCGCCGGCGCCGCCACCGCCGTACGCAAGGCCCTCGCCGACCGGAAGCTGCCGCTGGCCGGCGCGAAATTCGCCGACGGCAGCGGCCTCGACCGCGACGACAAGGTCACCGCTGAACTCCTCTCCCACCTCCTGCTGCGCGCCTCCGCACCCGACCACCCCGAGCTGCGCCCGATCGTCACCGGCCTGCCCGTCGCCGCCTTCACCGGCACCCTCAGCGACCGCTACGGCGACACCGCGGGCGCCGGCGCGGTACGGGCCAAGACCGGCACCCTCACCGGCGTGAACACCCTGGCAGGCACCGTCGTCGACGCCGACGGACGGCTGCTGGTCTTCGCCTTCATGACCAGCGGCACCACCGACGCCCAGGGTGCCCAGGAGGCGCTCGACACCCTCGCGTCGGCGGTCGCCAACTGCGGCTGCCGCTGAATCCCGGGCCGCGCGGCGGCAGGCGCCCGCACCGCAAAACCCCGGTCGGCTACCCCCGAGCCAACTGCCCACGTACCGTGAACGCATGACGAGCATCGGTGGTGTCGAGATGGTCGACTGGAATCTCGCGGTGGCGACCGCGACCCGGTTCGTGCGGCCCGGTCCAGAGGTGAGCCGCGACGAGGCGCGGGCGATCGTCGCCGAGCTGCGCAGGCACGCCAGGTCATCAGAGGAACACGTCCGCGCCTTCACGCGGATGGCACAGCCGGGCCCCGCGGGCGAGGCGCCGCACGACACCCCGGTCCTGGTCGTCGACCGGCCCGGCTGGATCAAGGCCAACGTCGCCGGGTTCCGCGCGGTGCTCAAGCCGCTGCTGGACAAGATGGAGACCCGCCGCTCCAACGGCCCCGGGGGAGCCGTGCTCGGCGCCGTCGGCGGCAAGGTGACCGGCGTCGAGCTGGGCATGCTGCTGTCGTTCCTGTCCTCCCGCGTCCTCGGCCAGTACGAGACGTTCGCCCCCGCGTCCCGCGAACTGCCCGCCGCGGCCCAGGGCGGCAGGCTGCTGCTCGTCGCGCCGAACATCGTGCACGTCGAACGGGAGCTGGAGGTCGACCCGCACGACTTCCGCCTGTGGGTGTGCCTGCACGAAGAGACCCACCGCACCCAGTTCACCGCCGTCCCCTGGCTGCGCGACCACATCGAGGGCGAGATCCAGTCGTTCCTCGCGGAGACCGACATCGATCCCGGCACCCTCCTGGAGCGGCTGCGCGAGGCCGCCCAGTCGCTGGCCGGCGCCAGGCCCGAGGGCGAGGAGGGCGAGGACGGCGGGCGCTCCCTCGTCGATCTCGTGCAGACCCCCGTCCAGCGCGAGATCCTCGGCCGGCTGACCGCCGTGATGTCCCTCCTGGAGGGCCACGCCGACTTCGTCATGGATGGCGTGGGCCCCGACGTCGTGCCTTCCGTCGCGGAGATCCGCGAGAAGTTCCAGAAGCGCAGGGCCAGCGGCGCAGGACGGCTCGACCTGGCGCTGCGCAAGCTCCTCGGCCTGGACGCCAAGCTGCGGCAGTACCGCGACGGCGAGCGGTTCGTGCGCGCCGTCGTCGACGACATCGGCATGGACGGCTTCAACCGCGTCTGGACCTCGCCGAACACCCTCCCCACCAAGCAGGAGATCGCCGCGCCCGCCGACTGGGTCGCCCGCGTGCGGGGTTAGGTCCGGGAAAGCCGCGTCCGAGAAGGGGGCACGGTAAGGCAGCGGGGAGCCGCACACACCTCGCACGGCAGATGAATGCCCCCTCAATCACCCTTCTGAGGGACCGTGACCGATGGATAGGCGTGCAATGCTCGGGGAACTGCTCGCCTCTGTCACCATCTAGGCACTCTGTGTGACGAATTGCTCGTCACGCGCCGAGGCTCCCCAGCTGAACGATTGGAAACGGACATGGGTCCCCATCCAGCGGTCGCCGCGATACGCCTGGCGGTCCGCCGCGTACTCCACGACGTGTTGAACCAGCACTGCGCGCAGGAATCGGCCGAGCCCCCGCTCGTGCTCGCCGCCTGCTCCGGCGGCGCCGACTCCACGGCGCTCGCCTCCGCCCTCGCCTTCGAAGCGCCCAAGCTGGGCGTCCGGGCGGGCGGCGTGACCATCGACCACGGCCTCCAGGCCGGCTCCGACATCCGCGCGGCCGAGGTCGTGCTGCGGCTGCGCGGCCTGCGGCTCGATCCGGTCGAGTCGGTCGCCGTCTCCGTCGGCAAGGGAGGCGGCCCCGAAGCCGCCGCCCGCGACGCCCGCTACGCCGCACTCGACGCGACCGCCGACCGCCTCGGCGCCGCCGCCGTCCTCCTCGGCCACACCCGCGACGACCAGGCGGAGACCGTCCTGCTCGGCCTCGCCCGCGGCTCCGGCACCCGCTCGCTCTCCGGCATGGCCGCCACCACAGGACGCAACGGCCGCTACCGGCGCCCCTTCCTGGAACTCGACCGCCAGACCGCCCGCAAGGCATGCCTGATCCAGTCGCTGCCGGTCTGGGACGACCCGCACAACGCCGACCCCTCCTACACCCGCTCCCGGCTCCGGCACGAAGGGCTGCCCGCGCTCGAAAAGGCGCTCGGCAAAGGCGTCGTGGAGGCCCTGGCCCGTACCGCGCAGCTCTCCCGTGACGATGCCGACGCCCTGGACTGCTGGGCGGCCGACGCGGAACGGACGGTCCTCGTCGATGACGGTGCTCTGGACGTCGCCGGACTGTTCGCGCTGCCCGCCGCGGTACGCCGCCGGGTGCTGCGCAGGGCCGCCATCACGGCGGGTTCGCCGGCCGGTTCGCTCTTCGCCCGCCACGTCGAGGAAGTGGACCGGCTGATCACTGCCTGGCGCGGTCAGGGCGCCATCAACCTCCCCGGGCGGGTCGGTGTTCGACGGCAGGGTGGCAGACTGGTCATTCGGCAGGGCTGAGCCGCAGGACTGCCCCGCTTCACCAGTCTCACGACTGACATGAACACCGAACCGAGCGAGAGTGGCACGGGTGGACGACAAGGACATGGGTTCCGACCTTCAGTCGGTGCTCATCAGCAAAGAAGAGATCGACACCAAGCTGGCCGAGCTGGCAGCGAAGATCGACGCGGAGTACGCGGGCAAGGACCTGCTCATCGTCGGAGTCCTCAAGGGCGCCGTGATGGTGATGGCGGACCTGGCGCGCGCGCTGTCCACCCCCGTCACCATGGACTGGATGGCCGTTTCCTCCTACGGCGCGGGCACCCAGTCCTCCGGCGTGGTCCGCATCCTCAAGGACCTCGACACCGACATCAAGGGCAAGCACGTCCTGATCGTCGAGGACATCATCGACTCCGGCCTGACGCTGTCGTGGCTGCTGTCGAACCTCGGCTCGCGCGAGCCGGCCTCGCTGGAGGTCTGCACGCTGCTGCGCAAGCCGGAGGCCGCCAAGGTCGCACTCGACGTGAAGTGGGTCGGCTTCGACATTCCCAACGAGTTCGTCGTCGGCTACGGCCTGGACTTCGCGGAGAAGTACCGGAACCTGCCGTTCGTCGGCACCCTCGCGCCGCACGTGTACGGCGGCTGAGGGACGCACCACCACTCGTCGGCCACCATCGGCCGGCGAGGGCCCGGAGCAGCCGTTGTGCCGCGGCGGGAACCCCTCGGGGCCGTCCGCCGTTGAAGCAGCGGGAACGGAATCCGAGGCTTCATTGTTAACCGTGGGCGGCGGCGTCGGGTGACAATGCTGGGGTACCGTCCGAAGGCACTCATTTTTCGGGCCAGTAATACACCGTACGCACGACCAGCCCTCCACGGGGCTGTTGTGCCTCACTGTGGCAGGAGGGACGGGGCCGTGTCGGCTCCGTATGGATGGACGTGAAGCGATACTTCCGTGGGCCGGTCATGTGGATCGTGCTGGCCGTCCTCGCCGTGGTCGTGTTGATGCAGGTCGTCGGCTCGTCCGGCGGCTACAAGACGGTGGACACCGGTCAGGTCGTCAAGGCGATCACTGACAACAAGGTGAAATCCGCCGAGCTGACGACCGGCGACGAGAACAAGATCAAGGTCGAGTTGTCGGGCGACAACAAGATCCAAGGCTCCAACAAGCTCCAGGCGAGCTACATCGGCGACCAGGGCGTCGATGTGGCCAAGAACCTGCAGGCCAAGTACCAGACCGGCGAGATCAAGGACGGTTACACCGTCTCCCCGTCGAAGCAGAACCCGTTCGTCGGTGTGCTGCTGTCGCTGCTCCCCTTCGTCCTCATCGTTGTCGTCTTCCTGTTCCTGATGAATCAGATGCAGGGCGGCGGCTCCCGGGTGATGAACTTCGGGAAGTCGAAGGCGAAGCTGATCACCAAGGACACACCCAAGACGACGTTCTCGGACGTCGCGGGGTCGGACGAGGCGGTCGAGGAGCTCCACGAGATCAAGGAGTTCCTCCAGGAGCCGGCGAAGTTCCAGGCCGTCGGCGCCAAGATCCCGAAGGGTGTGCTGCTGTACGGCCCGCCCGGAACGGGCAAGACGCTGCTGGCGCGCGCCGTCGCGGGCGAGGCCGGCGTGCCGTTCTACTCGATCTCCGGCTCCGACTTCGTCGAGATGTTCGTCGGTGTCGGTGCCTCCCGGGTGCGCGACCTCTTCGAGCAGGCCAAGGCGAACGCCCCGGCGATCGTCTTCGTCGACGAGATCGACGCCGTCGGCCGGCACCGCGGTGCGGGTCTCGGCGGTGGCCACGACGAGCGCGAGCAGACGCTGAACCAGCTGCTCGTCGAGATGGACGGCTTCGACGTGAAGGGCGGCGTGATCCTCATCGCCGCCACGAACCGCCCGGACATCCTCGACCCGGCGCTGCTGCGCCCCGGCCGTTTCGACCGGCAGATCGCCGTCGACCGTCCGGACATGCAGGGCCGGCTGGAAATCCTCAAGGTGCACCAGAAGGGCAAGCCGGTCGCCTCGGACGTCGACCTCACGGCCGTCGCCAAGCGGACCCCCGGCTTCACCGGTGCCGACCTGTCCAACGTCCTCAACGAAGCCGCCCTGCTGACGGCCCGTAGCGACGCGAAGCTGATCAACAATCACTTCCTGGACGAGGCGATCGACCGCGTCGTGGCCGGCCCGCAGAAGCGGACCCGGATCATGTCGGACAAGGAAAAGAAGATCACCGCGTACCACGAGGGCGGACACGCCCTGGTCGCGGCGGCCTCCCCGAACTCCGACCCGGTCCACAAGATCACGATCCTGTCCCGCGGCCGGGCCCTGGGCTACACCATGGTCCTGCCCGACGAGGACAAGTACTCCACCACCCGCAACGAAATGCTCGACCAGCTGGCATACATGCTGGGCGGGCGCGCGGCGGAGGAGCTGGTCTTCCACGACCCGACCACGGGTGCGGCGAACGACATCGAGAAGGCCACCGCCACGGCCCGCGCGATGGTCACGCAGTACGGCATGACCGAGCGTCTCGGTGCCATCAAGTTCGGCACCGACAACTCCGAGCCCTTCCTGGGCCGCGAGATGGGCCACCAGCGTGACTACTCCGAAGAGGTCGCCGCGCTGGTCGACGAGGAAGTCAAGAAGCTCATCGAGACCGCGCACAACGAGGCGTGGGAGATCCTGGTCGAGAACCGCGACGTGCTCGACAACCTCGTCCTGACGCTCCTGGAGAAGGAGACGCTGGGCAAGGAGGAGATCGCCGAGGTCTTCAAGCACATCGTGAAGCGCCCGGCCCGCCCGGCGTGGACCGGTTCCTCGCGGCGTACCCCGTCGACCCGCCCGCCGGTGCTGTCCCCCCGGGAGCTGTCGCCGGCCAACGGCACGGTGCCCACGACCGCCACGGTCTCCACGGAGAAGGCGGAGTCCCCGGAGGAAAACCACCCGGAGAGCTGATCGCCAGGGCCCGAACGGACCCGGAATGAATGCCGCGCCTCACAGGTTCTAGCCTGGAGGCGCGGCATTCCGCATGGGGGAGCCGGCGCAGAAGGAACGAGGCACCACATGACCGACCCTGTGACGCTGGACGGCGAAGGCGCGATCGGCGAGTTCGACGAAAAGCGCGCCGCGGACGCCGTCCGCGAGTTGCTCATCGCTGTCGGCGAGGACCCGGACCGCGAGGGCCTGCGGGAGACGCCGAACAGGGTGGCGCGCGCGTACAGGGAGATCTTCGGCGGGCTGTGGCAGAAGCCGGAGGACGTGCTGACGACGACGTTCGACCTCGGCCATGACGAAATGGTGCTGGTCAAGGACATCGAGGTCACGTCGAGCTGCGAGCACCACCTGGTGCCGTTCGTCGGCGTCGCGCACGTCGGCTACATCCCGTCGACCGACGGCAAGATCACCGGCCTGTCGAAGCTGGCCCGGCTGGTCGACGTGTTCGCCCGCCGCCCGCAGGTCCAGGAGCGGCTGACGACGCAGATCGCCGACTCGCTGATGAACATCCTGGAGCCGCGCGGCGTCATCGTCGTCATCGAGTGCGAGCACATGTGCATGACCATGCGCGGCGTCCGCAAGCCCGGGGCCAAGACCACCACGTCGGCGGTGCGCGGGCAGCTCCGTGACCCGGCCACCCGCGCCGAGGCGATGAGCCTGATACTGGCCCGCTGACGCCCGTCCGGACATGCGTCCGGCCCGTACGGGAGCGTACGGGCCGTGCGGTGGGGGTTCGTTCTGCGGGTCAGACCTTGAGCCGGCCGCCCAGCCATTCCATGGCGGCCGGGATCTCCCGGCGCCAGGTGTTGAAGTTGTGGCCGCCGCTGTCGAGGATGATCGACGCGACCTGCGAGGGGGACTTGGTCCCCTTGATGAACTTCAGGGTGTCGCGGTAGTTGCCCTCGCCCTGCTTGCTGCTGGTGACCAGGAAGCTCGCCTTCGGGGCCGGCAGGTGCTGCTGACGCCACAGCAGATTGTTCTCGCGCTCCAGCTGCTTGTCGCCGCCGAAGAGCGCGCCGGTGGTGGCGTCGAGGGGGGCCTTGTAGCTGCCGGAGAGCGCGACGGCGCTGGAGAACGACTCGGGGTGGCGCATGGTCATCTTCAGGGCGCAGTAGCCGCCGGTGGAGTCGCCCATGACGCCCCAGCTCTTGGCGTCGGGTCCGACGCGGTAGTGCCCGGCGATGTCGCGGCGCAGGTCCTTGGTGAAGAACGTCTCGGTCTGCGGGCCGCCGGGTACGTCCACGCACTCGGTGTCACGCGGCGGGGCCACCGTCGGGCGCATCATCACCAGGACGGTCGGCTGCATCTTGCCGTGCTTGTGCAGGTCGTGCTGGGTCTGCGGGAAGTGCAGCTTCTTGTAGAGCGCTTCGGCGGTGCCCGGGTAGCCGGTGAGCACGACCGCGGCGGGGAACGTCCGGTGGGCGTGCGCGCGCTGGAAGTACTGCGGCGGAAGGTAGACGAAGGCCGGGCTGGTGATGTGGGACTGCTCGCCGCGTATCAGGACCTTGTCTATCCGGCCCGCGACGTCCGGGCGGCCCGCGCCGCGGATGCTGAAGCGCTCGCTGCCCAGCGTCTGGAGCTGGGTGCCGTCCGGTCCCGTCTTGTAGGTGGTCACCACGCCCGGTTCCTGCTCCTGGCCGAAGAGGTCGGCCCAGGAGGCGTAGAAGCCGAACGAGTTGTTGGCGAAGAGACCGACCGCGGCGAACAGCGATATCTGGGTGACGAGCAGCAGTCCGACGCGGCCCAGGACCGTGCGCCAGTTACGGCCGGAGAGCCGCGGCCAGAGCCAGATCGTGACGATGAACAGCGCCACGGCGATGACGACAGCAAGAATCAGCACTTTTTTGCTGGTGAGACCCATGAGGTGCTTTCTTCCGAGCGGCCGGCCCATCCGTCCGCTGATGGAACCCCGAGCCCTGGAACGCCGTCATACAGGGCGCAAAAAGTCCAGATGCTGCGACAAGGCTCGCACGTTCTCTCGACCCGGGCGACGGGAAAGTGATGTCTGACAGGCTAGATGGCGAAAAGTCGGAGACGGTTGCGTGGCGCACGCCACGCTGGCTCCGCGGGCCGCGGCCCGAGTCGGTGCCGCGGTGCGTCGGCACGGCCGGTGTCCTCATCGGTCTGCTCAACCTCGTGGCAGGCATCTTCCCGCGGTTCCGGCACAGCCGGGTGCACGCCTTGGCCGAGGTGCTGCCGGGCGCGGTCAGCCCGCTGGCCGCCGCCGCGTCCCTCGTCGTCGGCATTCTGCTGCTCCTCCTGGCGCACGGCCTCAAACGACGTAAGCGGCGGGCCTGGGCGGCTGCCGTGGCGCTGCTCCCGGTCGGTATCGCCGCGCAGCTCGTCTACCGCCACTCCTTCATCGGGGCGGTGCTTTCGCTGGCGCTGCTGGCGTTCCTGCTGTGGCACCGCAAGGAGTTCGCCGCGCTGCCCGACCCGCGCAGCCGCTGGAAGGCGGTGGCCAACGCCGTGGTGCTGGGCGGCGCCAGCTTCGGCATCGGCTTGGTGATCGTCAGCTCGCACCCCGGCAAGATCGTCGGTTCGCCGTCCCTGTGGGAGCGGGTCCAGCACGTGCTGTGGGGCCTGTTCGGCTTCGAGGGCCCGATCGCCTACACACACCGGGTCGACTACACCGTCGGCTATTCGCTCGGCGCGCTCGGCCTGCTCACCCTCGCCACCACCGCGTATCTGGCGTTCCGCCCGGAGCATCCGGTGGCCCGGCTCACCGACGAGGACGAGTCGCGGCTGCGGGAGCTGCTGGCCAAGCACGGGGGCCGCGACTCGCTCGGCTACTTCGCGCTCCGCCGCGACAAGGGCGCGGTCTTCTCGCCGACCGGCAAAGCCGCGGTCTGCTACCGGGTGATCTCCGGCGTGATGCTCGCCAGCGGCGACCCGATCGGTGACGTCGAGGCGTGGCCCGGCGCGATCGAGCGGTTCATGGAGGAGGCGCGGGCGCACTCCTGGACGCCGGCGGTGACCGGGTGCAGCGAGACCGGCGGCCAGGTGTGGACCCGGGAGACCGGCATGGACGCGCTGGAGCTGGGCGACGAGGCGATCGTCGACGTCGCGGACTTCAGCCTCACCGGGCGCGCGATGCGCAACGTACGGCAGATGGTCAAGCGCATCGAGCGCAACGGCTACGAGACCCGGGTGCGCCGGGTGCGCGACCTGGAGCCGGACGAGCTGGCGCGCATCCAGCTGGCCGCGGACGCCTGGCGGGACACCGACACCGAGCGCGGCTTCTCCATGGCGCTGGGGCGGATCGACGCGGTGACCGACGGCGACGCGGTGATAGCCACCGCGCACCAGGCACCCGCCGACGGCGAGGAGCCCGGTCCTTTCGGCGACCTGAAGGCGATGCAGCACTACGTGCCGTGGGGTGGCGACGGCATCTCGCTTGAGCTGATGCGCCGCGACCGCAGCGCCGACCCCGGGATGAACGAACTGCTGATCGTCGCCGCGCTGCAGGCCGCGCCCGATCTGAAGATCAAGCAGGTGTCGCTGAACTTCGCGGTCTTCCGCTCCTCTCTGGAGCGCGGCGAGAAGCTGGGCGCGGGCCCGGTCATCCGGGTGTGGCGCGGCATGCTGGTCTTCCTGTCCCGCTGGTACCAGATCGAGTCGCTGTACAAGTTCAACGACAAGTTCAGGCCCCGTTGGGAGCCCCGCTTCGTGGTGTTCCGCAACAGCCGGGACATCCCGCGGATCGGCCTGGCGGCGCTCCAGGCCGAGGGCTATCTGGAGCTGGGCCTGCCGCGGGCGCTGCGCCGCCGCAAGCCCGTCGAGCCGCGGCCCTGCGCGCACACGGATGCGCCCCGGCCGGCCGCGAGCGCCATGGAGCACGCGGCCTGAGCGGGGCGTACCGGGTGCGCGGGCGGCGGCCGGTGGCCGTCGCGCAGGCGCAAGGGTCTTTCGTTCGGATCGTGCCGGGCTCGCGGGGGCCGGCATGATCCGAACGAAAGACCCTTGGTACACCGCCTACGCTGGTGGCATGAGTACCTCGCGTGACCGGGTGGCCGGACTTCCGGACTGGGACCGCTGTGCGGTGATGGGCGTGGTGAACGTCACGCCCGATTCGTTCTCCGACGGCGGCCAGTGGTTCGACACCGAGCTGGCCGTCAAACACGGTCTCGATCTGGTGGCGCAGGGCGCCGACCTGGTGGACGTGGGCGGCGAGTCGACCCGCCCCGGCGCCGCGCGGGTGGACGAGGCCGAGGAGCTGCGCCGTGTCGTCCCCGTCGTACGGGAGCTGGCCGCCGCGGGCGCGGTGGTCTCCGTCGACACCATGCGGGCCGCCGTCGCCGAGCAGGCGGTGCAGGCGGGGGCGCGGCTGGTCAACGACGTGAGTGCGGGCGCAGCCGATCCGGCGATGGTGCCGACGGTGGCCGCCGCGTACGTCCCGTTCGTGGTGATGCACTGGCGGGGCCGGTCCATCGACATGAACAACCGTGCCGTCTACGCGGACGTCGTCGGCGAGGTCGTGGACGAGCTGGGCCGCAGCATGGAGCGGGCGGTGGCGGGCGGCATCGACCCGGAGCGGATAGTGATCGACCCGGGTCTGGGCTTCGCCAAGGACGCCGGGCACGATCTCGCGCTGGTCGCCCGGCTGGGCAGGCTGCGCGCCCTGGGCCGTCCGCTGCTGGTGGCCGCATCGAGGAAACGGTTCCTGGGCAGGGTGCTGGCGGGCGGTGAAGGAACCGCCCCGCCGCCGGCCAGGGAGCGGGACGCGGCGACGGCGGCGGTGTCGGCGATCGTGGCGCGCGAGGGGGCCTGGGCGGTGCGGGTGCACGAGGTGCGGGCGAGCGCGGACGCGGTACGCGTGGCCCGCGCGGTGGAACGCGCGGCGGGCACGGCCGGCCGCGAGGACATGACGGCGAACGCGACGGGAACGGTGTGAGCGGCTTGCGCCCACGTACGGACATCGAGCTGGTCGAGCAGGCGAACACGACCCTGTACGAGACCATCGAGCGCGGCGACCACGAAGCCATGTCCGGGTTGTGGCTGGACGGCCAGGTCAGCGTCGTCCATCCCGGGTGGCCTGTGCTGCGCGGGCGTGGCGAGGTGCTCCGCTCGTACGCGCTGATCATGGCCAACACCGAGTACATCCAGTTCTTTCTCACCGACGTCGAGATCGATGTGATGGGTGACACGGCACTGGTGACGTGTACGGAGAACATCCTCAGCGGCGGGCCCGCCGAGGACGACGGATCGGTGGGGCCGCTTATCGGCCAACTGGTCGTCGCGACGAACGTCTTCCGGCGTACCGAGGAGGGCTGGCGGGTGTGGTCGCACCACGGCTCGCCGGTGCTGACGGACGGCGAGGGCGACGGCGACGAGGACGGCGACGACGAGGACGGCGCGGCCGGTCCCGGCGGGGCGCCCGGCGCGGTCTGAGGAGGACCGCGGGACGTCGCCGTCCGGGCCTCCGGGCGCCGCGGCAGGGTGATGGCGGGCGTCAGCGGGGTGATCGGGAGCGCACCCGTTCGAGCCAAGTGCGGTGTGGGTAGGGGTGGGGGACGCGGTCCGGGGTAACCGGGGTAGGAGGCCGCGCGGGCGGCCTCACGGCTGTCCGGGCCCGGCCCGACTGGCGGGTTCCTAGCAGCAGTGAGGGGCCTTGTCCATAGCCCCCATGGGCGAGCGCTGTCGGTGTTCGCAGGTAGATTCGACGACGGGCGGTGTGCCGGACAGGTTCGGCGCATGTCCGGAATTCCGACGAGCAGTGGTGCCAAAGGTGCCAGTGGGACCAGTGGGAGTGATTCGCGTGGATCGTGTCGCGCTGCGTGGGCTGAAGGCCCGAGGGCACCACGGGGTGTTCCCCCGAGAACGCGAGGAGGGCCAGACCTTCATCGTGGACCTGGTGCTGGGGCTCGACACCCGCCCGGCAGCAGCCACCGACGACCTTGCGAAGACCGTGCACTACGGCGTGGTGGCCGAGGAGGTGGTGGCCGTCGTCGAGGGCGATCCGGTCGACCTCATCGAGACCCTCGCGGAGCGGATCGCCACCCAGTGCCTGAAGCACGAGGGGGTGCAGGAGGTGGAGGTGGTGGTGCACAAGCCGGATGCCCCGATCACCGTCCCCTTCGACGACGTGACCATCACCATCACCCGGAGTCGAGTATGACCAGCAGTGACCCGACCGTTCAGCCGGTGCCCGCCTCCGTGGTGGAGCAGGTGGACGCGGCGGATGTGACCCTGTCCAACCCGAAGCGCGCCGTGATCTCCCTCGGCAGCAACCTCGGCAACCGCCTGGAGACGCTCCAGGGTGCCGTCGACGCACTGGAGGACACCCCGGGACTGCGGGTCAAGGCGGTCTCCCCGGTGTACGAGACCGAGCCGTGGGGCGTGACCCCGGGCTCGCAGCCCTCGTACTTCAACGCCGTCGTGCTGGTGAAGACGACGCTGCCGCCGGACTCCCTCCTGGAGCGCGGGCACGCGATCGAGGAAGCCTTCGAGCGGGTGCGGGACGAGCGCTGGGGCCCGCGCACGATCGACGTCGACATCCTCGCCTACCAGGACGTGGTCTCCGACGACCCGCGGCTGACGCTGCCGCACCCGCGCGCCCACGAGCGTGCCTTCGTGCTGGTGCCGTGGCACGACGTCGACCCGTCGGCCGAGGTGCCTGGCCACGGCGCGGTCGCCGAACTGCTGGCCTCGGTCGGCAGCCAGGGCGTGCAGGCGCGCGCCGACCTGGAACTGCACCTGCCCGAGTAGTCGTTAGGCTTGCGGGTCGCGTACGGCGTCCGGGCCGCGCGATGTGGTTGCGTACGGCGTGACGCACGGCGTGATCGCGGAGGCCGCGGTGGCGCGGACGCGGGTGTACGTGACGGACGACTCGATCAGGACAGCGGGGCAGCCATGAGGGCGCAAGGGGCGATGGCTCGGTGAAGCAGCTACGAATCAAGGTGCTGGTCGGGCTGTTTCTGGTGGCCGGGGTGCTGGCGTGGGCCGGCGCCCGGCTGTGGGACAGCCTGGGCACCCTGCCGAGCGTGCCGCTGGCCGCGCCGATCGTGCTGGCGCTGATCGCGGCCGTGCTGGCCGCCACCGCCCTCTCGTTCCGCGCGCGGCTGCGGGCGCAGCGCGAGCGGCGCTCCGGCGCGAAGGGTGTGGAGCCGCTGGTCGCCGCCCGTGCGGTGGTGTTCGGGCAGGCGAGCGCTCTGGTGGCGGCGCTGGTCGCGGGGCTGTACGGCGGCGCGGGCGTCTTCCTGCTGATCTCGGGCATGGATGTCGCGCCGCGCCGGGACCAGGCGATCTACGCCGGTCTCTCGGTGCTGGCGGGCGCCGCCGTGGTGGCGGCGGCGATCTTCCTGGAGCGGGTCTGCAAGCTGCCGGACGACGAGGACGAAGCGGGCGCCACCGCGGCGTAGGCGGACGGCAGGTCAGCGGCCTCCGGTCAGCGGCCTCCGGGCACCGCGTCCAGGGACACCTCGTCGCGCGGGATGCGCGCGGCGTCGGCGCCGGTGGAGCGGCGCAGCGCGGCGTGCAGCCGGCCGGGGGTGAGGACGCCGCGGTAGTCCGTGCCGTCCAGGACCGCTATCCAGCCGGCGTCGTGCTGGAGCATCGCGCTGAACGCCTCCTTGAGGGGCGCGCCCAGGGGCAGCGCGGCGTCCATCGGGCGGGCGTGGTCGCGGACGGTGCCCGCGGCGGACTTCGTGGTGCCGGGCGAGGCCGCGGCGTCCGGTGCCGGGCCGCCGAGCGCGGCGGCGGACACCCAGCCGTACGGGGACGCGTCGGCGTCCAGGACGACCGCCCAGGAGGCGTCGTCGGCCGCGAGGAGGGCGGCTGCCCGGTCCGCGGGGTCGTCGAGGCGGACGACCGGCGGCGTATCGAGGTCGCCGCTCTCGACGGGGGTGACGGAGAGCCGCTTGAGGCCGCGGTCCGCGCCGACGAAGGCGGCTGCGTACGGGGTGGCCGGTGCGCCCAGGACCGTTGCCGGGGTGTCGAACTGCTCGATCCTGCCCTCCCCGTAGACGGCGATGCGGTCGCCGAGGCGGACCGCCTCCTCGATGTCGTGGGTGACGAAGAGGACCGTCTTGTGGAGGGTGGACTGGAGGCGGAGGAATTCGTTCTGGAGGTGTTCGCGGACGACGGGGTCGACGGCGCCGAAGGGTTCGTCCATGAGGAGGACGGGTGGGTCGGCGGCGAGTGCGCGGGCCACGCCGACGCGTTGGCGCTGGCCGCCGGAGAGCTGGTCGGGGTAGCGGTCGCCGTAGACGGCCGGGTCCAGGCCGACCAGGTCGAGGAGTTCGGCTGCCCGCTCGCGGGCCTTCTTGCGCTGCCAGCCGAGGAGGTGCGGGACGGTCGCGGTGTTGTCCAGGACGGTTTTGTGGGGGAAGAGCCCGACCTGCTGGATGACGTAGCCGATCCGGCGGCGCAGTTCGACGGGGTCGATGGCGGATATGTCATCGCCGTCGAGGTGGATGCTGCCGCTGGTGGGCTCGATGAGCCGGTTCACCATCTTCATCGTCGTCGTCTTGCCGCACCCCGACGGGCCGACGAGCGTGACGAGTTCACCCTTCGCGACCTCGAAGGAGAGGTCGTCGACGGCGGTGGTGCCGTCGGGGTAGCGCTTGGTGACGTGCGCGAAGCGGATCATCTTTCCCCCAAGGTGGACGGTTCCATTGTGACCAGGCAGTTGTGAACGCGATGTGGCGGATGAATGGCGGGCCGGGCCGATTGTCAGTGGTGGGGGATAGGGTCGCAGACAGTCACCGAAAATGTGAGCGACAGGGGCGGGGGAGGTGACGACGGGTGAGTGTGCCGTGGGGTACGCAGCTGATGGCACAGCTGCCGGCGAGCCTGCCGACACAGCTGACCGGACATCACGTGGCGCAGGCGGCCGGGCAGCCGGGCGGCCCGAGCTGCCTGGAGGCGAACGACTGGATCTGCGGTGAGTACGTCCGCACCCGGAGCCAGGAGCTGCTGGACGCGACGCTCCAGCACATCGGGATCACCGTCGCGTCCGTCGTCATCGGGCTGCTGATCGCCTTTCCGCTGGCGCTGGCCGCCCGGCGCTGGCGGGCCGCAGCCGGGCCGGTCCTGGGGCTGACGACGGTGCTGTACACGGTCCCTTCGCTGGCGATGTTCGCCCTGCTGACGCCGGTCTTCGGGGTCTCCGTCTCGGTGGTCGTCACGGGCCTGGTGCTCTACTCGCTGACGATCCTGGTGCGGAACATCCTCGCCGGGCTCGAAGCGGTGCCGGGCGAGGTCCGGGAGGCCGCCCGCGGGATGGGGTACGGCTCGCTGCGGCTGCTGTTCGGCGTGGAACTCCCGCTGGCGATACCGGCGTTGGTGGCCGGGCTGCGGATCGCCACGGTGTCGACGGTGGCGATGACGACGATCGGTTCCGTCGTCGGATACGGCGGCCTGGGGAATCTCATCGCCAGCGGCATGGAGGGCTTCTTCAAGGCGGAGGTGCTGACGGCTTCGGTGCTGTGCGTGCTGCTGGCGCTGGTGGCCGATCTGCTGCTGCTGGCACTCCAGCGGCTGCTGACGCCGTGGACGCGGGCGCAGGCGCGGGCCAGGTCGCGTGCGCGGCGCGCGGCACGGGTGACGAAGGCGGTGGCCTGAGCGATGGATGCGATCACGGGCGCCTGGCAGTGGCTGATGTCGGCCGCCAACTGGGCCGGGGAAAAAGGGGTATGGCACCGGCTCGGCGAGCACGTCCAGCTCAGCGCGGTCTGCCTGGTCATCTCCTGCCTGATAGCCCTGCCGGTGGCGCTCTGGCTGGGGCACATCGGCAAGGGCGGGACGCTGGCGGTCAACCTCTCCAACATCGGGCGGGCGGTGCCGACCTTCGCGGTGCTGGTGCTGCTGACGCTCAGCCCGCTGGGAAAGCAGGGCGACTGGCCGACCGTCATCGCGCTGGTGCTGTTCGCGATACCGCCGCTGCTGACCAACGCCTACCTGGGGATGCGGGAGGCGGACCGCGACGTGGTCGAGGCGGCCCGGGGGATGGGCATGTCGGGCCCGCAGCTCCTGCTGCGGGTGGAACTGCCGCTCGCCTACCCCCTGATCATGACCGGGCTGCGGTCGGCCACCGTGCAGGTCGTCGCGACCGCCACACTGGCCGCGCTGGCCGGCGGCGGCGGGCTCGGCCGGATCATCACCGCGGGCTTCGGCAACTACGACACCCCGCAGGTCGTCGCGGGCGCCGTGCTGGTGGCCGTACTGGCGCTGGCCGTTGAGGGCGCGCTGATCCTCGTGGACCGGCTGTTCGACCCGATGCGGGGGCGGCGGCGCCGCGCCAAGGGCCGCGGGCGGCGCGGCGGCCGTGGTGACGATGCGGTCGCGGTAGGGAAACCCGCCTGACGCGGCGCCGGCCCTTTGCCAAGCTGCCTTCCGCACGGTCCGCGCTCCAACCAGCACATCCGAACTCAACGAACCGAATGGTGAATCCCATGAGCAGCACGTCACGCGCGTCGCGCACCGCGCTTGTCGCGGGCACAGTGATCGCATTGGCGGCCGGGCTGGCCGCATGCGGCGGCGAAAGCCTTGAGGACAAGGGCGGAGTACCCAGCAAGGGGGACGGCAAGGGCGAGATCGTCGTCGGCTCTGCCGGTTTCACCGAGTCGAAGGTGCTCGCCGAGATCTATTCCAAGATCATTAACGATGCCGGATACGCCGCACGCGTACAGACACTCGCCAATCGCGAGCTGTATGAACCGGCCCTGGAGAAGGGCCAGATCGATGTCGTTCCGGAATACGCCTCCACCCTCGCCGAATTCCTCAACGCGAAGAAGAACGGCGCCAAGGCGAAGCCCGTCGCCTCCAGTGACATCGACAAGACCGTGACGGCGTTGAAGAAGCTCGCCGGGCCGCGCGGACTGAAGGTACTGCCGGTCGGTGAGGCAACCGACCAGAACGCCTTCGCCGTTACCAAGGAATTCGCCGCGGCGCACAAGCTGAAGACGCTCTCCGATCTCGGCGCGTCCGGGCAGAAGGTCACCCTGGCCGCCGGCGAGGAGTGCGAGACCAGGCCGTTCTGCAAGCCGGGCCTGGAGAAGTCCTACGGCATCGACGTCAAGGGCATCGATCCGAAGGGCGTCGGCACCACACCGGCCAAGCAGGCGGTCAAGGACGGCACCGATCAACTGGTGCTGACCACGACGACGGACGCCACCCTGGAGAACTTCGGTCTGGTGCTCCTGGACGACGACAAGAAGCTCCAGAACGCCGACAATGTGCTGCCCGTGGTGAATGCCAAGAGCGCCGGCAGCAAGGAGATCGAGACGGCTCTGGGCAAGCTCACGAGTGTGCTGACGACCAAGGACTTGATCAACTTGAACCGCAAGGTCGACGCCGAGCGACTCAAGCCCGCGGATGTCGCCCAGACATTTCTGGAGTCGAAGGGCCTGGTGAAGAAGTAACCACGGGGAACGGATCGGCGGGCGGGGCCCCATAGGCCCCGCACGCACGGTAAGTTTCTGGCCATGCCACGAGGACGCCACCGCCATTCACCACCCCTCCACCGGCTGCTTCCTCCCTCCTCGGTCGCCGTAACGTCGATCGCCTGCGCCGCGGGCGCGTGGTTCGTCGGCGACGACCTGGTGCAGCGGGGACTCGCAGCGGGTGCCGCAGCCGCCGCGGTCAGCGGCTCCGTCCTGCTGCGCGTCTGGGACCGCAAGGCCGGCAAGCGGGTCGCCGAGCTGAGCCGCGCCCGGACCCGTGACGAATGGCGGACCGAGGAGCGGATCGCCGAACTCGAAACGGACGTCGAGGAGGCCCGCGAGATACGAGCCGCCCTGGACACCAAGCTGCGGGCCAAGCGTGCCGAACTGGCCAGGCTGCGCACCGAACACGCCGATCTGCTGCGCCGTTACGCCACCGCCGAGACCGAGCGCGCCAGTGCCCTGGAGGGCCGTCGGCTGCTCGCGATCGAGGCGGCGGCCCCCGCCAAGGAGCTGACCGCGCTCGGCAGTGGCCTGCCCCGGCAGCCGCACGGCACCCCGGGCACGTCCGTCGAACGCAGCACCCGCACCGAAGGACAGGACGGCCCCGGGACCGACGGGCCGCAGACCGACGGCCCCGCCACCTCCGACCGTCCCGCCACCTCCGACCGTCCCGCCGCCTCCGACCGTCCCGCCGCATCCGGCGGCCGGCACGCGGCGCACGGCCGCCCCGCCATCGACAAGCGGGCCGCCACCGACAAGCGCGGCACGGCCGACGCGCGGGCCACGGACGGCCGTTCCGCGTCCGGTGCCACCTTCGCGCAGGCCGACCTGGCCCTCCGGCGGCTGGCCCGCAACGCCGCCCGCCAGCGCGACGAGAGCGCCCGCGGCCAGGGCGCACACGGTGTCCAGGACGGCAGCCGGAACCCCGCCCAGGACCGTCCGGAGCAGTCCGGCGGGCAGGACGGTGAGGACGGCCGGGGGAAGCCAGCGACGGCCACCGCGCGCACCGCCGAGGCCGCCGCCCCCGCGCTCCGCCACATCCCGGCCGCTGCCGCCGCCGTCGCACCGCCCGCGGCACCCGGCCCCCGGGCGTCCCGCGCCATCGGCGGCTTCGACTTCTTCGGCAACGCGGCGCCGCGCGAACTGCCCGCCCCGCTGGAGGAGGACCTCGCGGACGTCGTGGGCGACGAGGCCGTCGCCGAACAGTCGGCCCACGCCACCGCCCGCCTCCGCCCCGGCCAGACCCCGGAAGCGGCGGCTCAGGACGCCCGTACGGAAGAGGCCGGGGACGGGTGCCCGCAGACGGCTCCCGACGCGCGTACGGAGACGGCGCCCGACGGACCGGGGAACGCCGCCGATGACGGCGGCGAGGCCGGTGCCGAGGCTCCCGCGGAGGGTGTCGGCGAGGTCATCGACCTCACGGCGCACGACGAGACCGAACAGCTCGACGTGGCGGAGCTGCGCAGCGCCATCTCGTAACCGGCACTCGCCCTCCGGCACCTGCCCTCAGGCACTCGCCCTCCGGCACCTGCGCTCCGGCCCCGTCCCCGCCCGTCTCCCGGGCCGGAGGCGGGGCCGGACGCATGACACCGGTGCCGCGGCGAAGAAGGACCGGGCCGCCACGCCGCGCCGGCTGCCCGACGACGCGTCCGGCAGCACGCAGCCGAAGTGACGGCGGCAGGGGCACGGGCACAGACCGGGAGCGGCCCCGACTCGCGCCCCGCAGCGGCTGCTTGCCGACGTCTACTTGTCGATGTCGCCGACGACGAAGAACAACGACCCCAGGATCGCGACCATGTCCGCGACCAGCGTCCCCGGCAGCAGCTCGGTCAGCGCCTGGATGTTGTTGTACGAAGCGGACCGCAACTTCAGGCGGTACGGCGTCTTCTCGCCCTTGGACACCAGGTAGTAGCCGTTGATGCCGAGCGGGTTCTCCGTCCAGGCGTAGGTGGCGCCCTCCGGGGCCTTGAGGACCTTCGGGAGCCGCTGGTTGATCGGCCCTGGCGGCAGCTCGGCGATGCGGTCCAGGCAGGCGTCCGCGAGATCAAGCGAGTTGTGGCTCTGCTCCAGCAGGCACTCGAAACGCGCCAGACAGTCGCCCGCATCCCGGGTGACGACCTTGAGGGTGTCCTGGAGATCCGGGTACGCGAGATACGGCTCGTCGCGCCGCAGGTCGAAGTCGACACCCGAGGCGCGCGCGATCGGCCCGGAAACGCCGTACGCGTGCACCGCGTCACGGGACAGCACGCCGACGCCGCGGGTACGGCCGCGGAAGATCTCGTTGCCCAGGACGAGATTGTCGAACACGTCCATCCGGGAACGGACATCGGCGATGGCGTGCCGGACCCGGCCGAGCCACCCCGCCGGCAGGTCCTCCTTGAGGCCGCCCACCCGGTTGAACATGTAGTGCATCCGGCCGCCGGAGATCTCCTCCATGACGGTCTGGAGCTCCTCGCGCTCGCGGAAGGCGTGGAAGACCGGCGTGATGCCGCCCAGCTCCAGCGGGTACGAGCCGAGGAACATCAGGTGGTTGAGCACGCGGTTCAGCTCGGCGAGCAGCGTACGGGTCCACACGGCCCGCTCCGGGACCTCCATGCCCAGCATCCGCTCGACGCCCATCACCACGCCCAGCTCGTTGGAGAACGCCGACAGCCAGTCGTGACGGTTGGCGAGCATGACGATCTGCCGGTAGTCGCGCGCCTCGAACAGCTTCTCCGCGCCGCGGTGCATGTAACCGATCACCGGCTCGGCGTGCTGGATGCGCTCACCGTCAAGAACGAGGCGCAGCCGCAGCACGCCGTGCGTGGAGGGGTGCTGCGGGCCGATGTTCAGCACCATGTCGGTGCTCTCCGCCGCGCCGCCGATGCCGACCGTCGTCTCCGTCATGGGAACAGTCTCGCAGTTCGGCGGGGCGGGGACGGGAGGAGGTGGCGGAGCGGTACGGGCCGCGGGCGGGCCGGTGCCCGTACCGCGCCCGCGCCCTAGCCGCCGCCGTGCTCCCGCCGGACCCGCCCGGCGCCGAGATCGTCCAGGATTCCGGCACAGGCCGCGCCCACGGGCTCGACGAGCCAGCCGAAGCCGCCGAGCCCTGCGGGGTCCGTCAGCTCCGCGGCCTCGCCCGCGGTGGCCAGCGCCCGTACGTAGGCGGCGGGGTCGGTGGCGGCGAGGGGGAGCGGCGGGCGCCGGCCGGTCACGCCGAGGGCGCGCAGTGCCTCGCGCTGGGTCAGCAGCCCGGCCGCCGGGCCCGCGCACGCGTCCAGCGCGACATGCGCGGTGATGTCGCAGCCACCGTCCGGCACCGGGGGCACCTCCCGCCCCGCCCGGAACCCGGTCAGCGTGCCGAAGAGCGGACGGCCGTCCCGCCGGTGCGCGTAGTCGGCGGTGACCGCGAGCCCGGCACGCAGCGTACGGACGGCCCGCGCCCAGGCGGCGTCCCGCGGGCGGCCCACCTCGGCGCGCAGGCCGGGGGCGGGGGCGGCCCGGCCGGACTCCGGGACGAGGCCGGGCCACCAGCGGGCCAGCCACTGCGCGTCCGCGCCGCCGACCGGGTCGCCCAGCCGCTCCGTGCCGTCCGCGCCGACCAGCACCCGGCGCGGCACCCCGTCCGGATCGGTCTCGACGACCTCCACCGGAACGTTGTCGAGCCATTCGTTCGCGAACAGCAGCCCGGTCAGCGAACCGGGCGCCGGAAGCTCGGCCAGCCAGCCGATGCGCGGATCCAGACCGTCAGGACACGCGGCACGCTCGACGGCGTACGGGCGCAGCCGCGCGGACAGCGGGGCCGCGGCGCCCGCCGCCCCGGTCCGGTCCGTCAGCGCGTCCAGCACCCCCGTCAGCAACTCGCCGCGGCCCGCGCCGACGTCGACGAGCGCCAGCTCGTCCGGATGCCCGAGCGCCGCGTCGACCCGGCACAGGAGCCCGGCGACGGCACCGGCATAGAGGGGCGAGGCGTGCACGGAAGTACGGAAATGCCCCGCGGGACCGGGGCCGCCGGGCCGGGTGTAGAAACCGTCAGGACCGTAGAGGGCCGCTTCCGCCGCGTCCCGCCAGCCACACCACTCGCTTGTCACCGGACCACGGTACGCACGAGGGGGTGGCAGGTACACGCGGCGGGGGCGCTCGGCGGGCGGGATGGGCAGGAGGGACGAGCGCCGGGCGACGCCGTAGGCGTGCTCCGGTCTCCACCTTCTGGAGTAGACGCGGCGCACAGGATCGCCCCTCCGGTTGACCCGTACACCTATACGGCCTGCATACGCTGGGTTACGTGCAGCGCCTCTACGACTTCTTCCGCAGACACCCGACAGGGGTGGACTCCTTCTGGGCGTTCCTCCTCTTCGGGTTCAACTGCCTGTGGGTCGTGTCGCTGCCGGGCGGAGCCGTCGAGCAGTCCCTCGGCGCACTCTTCACCGTCGGCCTGTGCACCGTCATCGCGCTGCGCCGCAAGTGGCCCCAGTGGATGCTGCTGCTGGCCGTCGCGCTCGGCGTCGGACAGCTGATCGCCAACGTGCCGAGCAATCCCGGCGACTTCGCGATGCTGGTGATCATCTACACCGCCGCTTCCGGCACCACCCGCTGGGCCTCCCGGCTCGCCCTCACCGGCGGGCTCATCGGCCCCGCGCTCTCCCTGATGCGCTTCGACGGGGCGACCGGCAACCGCCCCGTCTGGGGGGACATCTTCGTCACGGCGCTGCTCACCGGCCCGTTCGTGCTCGCCTGGGTGCTCGGCGACTCCGTCAGGACCCGGCGCGCCTACTGGGCGCAGCTGGAGGAGAAGGCCACCCGGCTGGAGAAGGAGCGGGAGGCGCAGGCCCGCATCGCCGTCGCGGCCGAACGTGCCCGGATCGCCCGTGAACTGCACGACGTCGTCGCCCACAACGTCTCGGTGATGGTCGTCCAGGCCGACGGCGCCGCCTACGTCCTCGACAGTGCCCCGGAGCAGACCCGGCAGGCACTGGAAACCATCTCCGGCACCGGGCGGCAGGCACTGGCCGAAATGCGCCGCCTGCTCGGCGTGCTGCGCACCGGGGAGCAGCCCGAGAGCGGCGAGTACGTACCGCAGCCCGGCATGGAGCAGCTCGCCGACCTCGTCGACCAGGTACGGGGCGCCGGGCTGCCCGTCGACTTCCGGGTGGAGGGCGAGCCGCGGCCACTGCCCAGCAGCGTCGAACTCACCGCGTACCGCATCGTGCAGGAGGCGCTGACCAACACGCGCAAGCACGGCGGTCCCGACGTCGGCGCGACCGTCCGCCTCACCTACAGGGACGCCGACCTGGGCCTCCTCGTGGAGGACGACGGGCGGGGCGCGCAGCACGAACTCTACGAAGAGGGCGGCGCCGACGGCCTGGGGCACGGCCTCATCGGGATGCGCGAGCGGGTCGGCATGGTCGGCGGACGGCTGGAGGCCGGGCCACGCGAGGGCGGCGGCTTCCGGATCAATGCTGTCCTGCCGCTCAAGCCCGAACGGTGAGGGCGGTGCGAACCGGGCGGTGCGAACGGGGTGGTGCTTCCGGACGCCGAGCGGCGCCTGCCAGGTCCCCGCACCCGCTCCGGTGCGTCGGCCCGTACCCTGCACGCTCCGTACCCTGGAGCCCCACCCCCGAAGGGATCCCCTTGCCATGACCATCCGCGTGATGCTCGTCGACGACCAGGCGCTGCTGCGCACCGGCTTCCGGATGGTGCTCGCCGCGCAGCCCGACATGGAGGTCGTCGCCGAGGCTGGCGACGGCGTGCAGGCGCTGGAGGTGCTGCGCTCCACGAAGGTCGACGTCATCCTCATGGACGTCCGGATGCCTCATCTGGACGGCGTCGAGGCCACCCGGCGGATCTGCGAGGGCGGCCGGAACGAGGACGCGCCGAAGGTCCTCATCCTCACCACGTTCGACCTCGACGAGTACGCGTTCTCCGCGCTGAAGGCGGGCGCCAGCGGCTTCATGCTCAAGGATGTGCCGCCGAGTGAACTGCTGGGCGCCATCCGGGCCGTGGAGAGCGGCGACGCCGTCGTCGCTCCCTCCACCACCCGTCGGCTGCTGGACCGTTTCACCCCGATGCTGCCCGCCACGGCCGCCGAGCCGGACCGGCCCGAGCTGGGACGGCTCACGGAACGCGAGCGCGAGGTGCTGCTGCTGGTCGCGCAGGGGCTGTCGAACGCTGAGATCGCGGCGAAGCTGGTGCTGTCGGAGGCCACGGTCAAGACGCATGTCGGCCGAATCCTCACGAAGTTGAGCCTCCGGGACCGCGTCCAGGCCGTGGTCCTCGCCTACGAAACGGGCCTGGTACGGGCCGGGGGCGCGGGGTCGGGGCCGGGGGCCTAGCGGGGGTGGGCGTCTGGCGGGTCGGGCGCTCGGTGGGGACGGGTCAGGCGCCGGCGGAGGCGAGTGGGCGAAGCCTCGCCTCCGACCGGGCGAACAGCCGGTCCTGAGGGCACGTCGGGCGGGGCGTGCGGACCGGCGGGGGTCAGACTCGGGCCGGGAGACGACTGAGCCTGGCCGGAACCGCATCACCCAAAGGGTTGACGTGGACACGCAACAGGAGCAGATTGACCCCGCTCGGTAAGGAAACCTTCCTAATAGAGAGGTTCCCCAGTGCGGACACGCATCCTGGCACTCGCCACCGCCTCCGGTGCGGCACTCCTCGCCGCAGCCGCCCTGCCCGCCGCGGCCCAGCCGACCACCGCAGCACCCCCGCCGTCCGCCGGAAAGGCGCACCGCCTCCAGGAGGGCTCGGTCGGCGCATCCGACCTGCTCGCCAAGCTCGCCACGTGCGACCAGCTCTCCAAGGGCAAGTACCGCACCGACGAAGAGACTTCGGCCACCGTCCCGGTCTGCGGCAAGAACGGCGCAGTCTTCTGGAAGGCCGACATGGACATAGACTGCGACGGCCAGATCACCACCCAGTGCAACGCCGACACAGACCCCTGGTTCCAGGACGACACGGCGTTCCACCAGTCCAACGGCAAGCCGCTCAGCGCCGAGAAACTCCCGTACGTCGTGGTGCCGAGCGTCAGCGACATCTGGGACTACGGCGCGGCAGGCATCAAGGGCGGCGGCGTGGTCGCCATCATCTACAACAACCAGGTCGAGTACGCCGTCGTCGGCGACACCGGCCCGAACAAGATCATCGGTGAGGCGTCGTACGCAGCCGCCAAAAACCTGGGCATCGACCCCAACCCGGAGTCGGGCGGCGCCGATTCGGGCGTCACCTACCTCCTCTTCAAGAACTCCAAGGCCGACCCCATCGAGAGCCACGAAGACGCCGTCAGCCGCGGCGACGCCCTCGCGAAGAAGTTCCTTCAGGACAACTAGGAGCGGGGTGGCGGGGAGGGGGCGGGGAGGCAGGGAGGGGGCTGCAGGTCCCTGCTCCCCCCGGGGGGGCCTCCCCCCCTCCACCCCACCCCCACCGCAGCACTCCCTTGCGGGGGAGCGCTCCCTTACGGCACCGTCCCCCTGCGGCAGCACTCCCTACCGCAGCACCCCCTCCAGGAAGTCGCTGCCGAGTCGGGCCACTACCTGGAGGTCCAGCTGATGCAGGACGTATCGGCCACGGCGCCGCGTCTGGATCAGGCCGGCCTTCTTCAGCATCGCGACGTGCCGGGACACCTCGGGCGGCGTGATGCTGAACGCGGTGGCCAGTTCGCCCGTGGTGTGCGGCCCGCGTGACAGTGTCCGGCACAGCTGCATCCGCATCGGGTGACTCAGGGCCTCCAGCCGCTGCTGTACGAGTTCCAGTGCGGCCGGTGCCGGCAACTCCGGGCTGGCGACCGGGTATTGCAGCACGGGGCGCCAGCCCGGCGCGTGGCTGAGCAGCAGGTGCGGCCAGCCGAACGACGTCGGGATGAACGTCACGCCAGGGTCGGCCGCGTCCGAGAACGCCGTCGTGCGGCCCACGGCCAGCTTGTCGACGATGATGCGCTCGCCGTCGCTCCCCCTTCCGTCCTGGCCGCCGCTCTCCAGGGAGAGGGCGGTCGATGTCGCCGGCAGTGTTTCCGCCAGCCCTTTGTGCCGCAGCAGTTCGGTCTTGTGCCGGGCGTCCGCGGCCAGTTGGATGCCGACCCGTCGCCAGATGTCCCCGAAGAACTCCTCCTCACAGTCCTCGAACAGGCGGCGCAGCCACACCCGCAGCCCGTCGGGGTCGGTGAGCATGCGGTTGGTGAACGCCGCCTGGCGCGGCCCGCGCGCCGCCGCCATCTCCCGTACCCGCGCCCGCTCCTCGGCGTCCACGAGGGGTGAGGGCGTGACCATGGTGTAGCGGGACGAGCAGGTGACCTCGAAGGCTGCTGCCACGAACCGCTCGTCGTCGATCCGGTCGAGTGCGTCCAGGTCCTCGGCCAGCGTCGCCCCCGGGCGGGTCGGCAGCAGGATGTCGGAACGCGACGACCGCCACAGGAAGTCCGCCTCGCACAGACGGTCGGCGAGGTCGGTCTTCAGCCCTGCCGTGGTCGCCGTGACCCAGCCGTGCAGTCCGGGATGGTGGCCCGGCTCGGACAGCGCGTGCAGTGCGGCGCCCAGCTCCGCCAGGGGTGACGGGGCGAAGAGGAGACGCTCGGGCGGCAGCCCGGTGATGTCTATGACGTCGGCCATGCACCCATCATGCGCGATGCTTCGACCTGCACCGTTGTCGATTGACGGCTCTCGTCAATCGACGCGCCACGGCACTCGGCGGCGCCCCAGAGTGAGGGCATGAACGCACACCAGCAGCACATGCTCGACGCCTACCGTGCCGCCCAGCGCGGCGAGCGGGCCCCGGTTCTGCCGGGCGCCGACACCGTCCGTACCGTCCGCGAGATCCACCGGTGGCGACGCTTCAACGCGGTGATCACCGACCCCGCCGACCGCCTCCCGGCCCGCACCTTGCGCGCTGTACGGGCCCTGGGCGCTTCCTTCGCCCGTCTCACCCGGGGAGGCCGAGGCGGCTATCCGGAGGGCGGGCCTATGCCGGCCGTCCACCCGGAATCGGCCGACCAGCCGACGTCGGCCGCCCACCGTTCCGCCGCGCCCAGCAGCACGGTCGCCGCCGGCGCCTTGATCCGCCCGTACGAAGACAGTTCCGGCACGCTCAGCGCCAGCCGCTCCTTGAAGTCTCCCCACGCCCGCCGAGCCGGGTCGTCCGCGCGCAGGTAGTCGCGGAACAGCAGGGCGAAGCGGGCGTTGGGGCCGTCGGCCTCGCGGACATGGACATTGCACGACCGGGCGCCGACCGGCGGCGCGAAGACGCGCTTGCGGCACTGCGTCCCGAAGGACACCTCCGTGGTGTTCCACGGTTCGGGCCGCAGGCGGAAGCCGATCCCGGTGAGCCGTGCCACGTCCCGCGACGCGTCGAGCGACCCGACCCGCACCTGCACGTCGATGCAGTCCTTGGCCTGGAGCCCCGGAACCGAGGTGGAGCCGATGTGGTCGATGGCGACCGCGTCTTCACCCAGGGCGCCGCGCAGCCGTTCCGCCAGCTGTCCGAACTCGGCCTGCCACTCCGGCCGATGGGCGACCACGGTGGGCGGAGCGTTCTCATCGGGGAACGGCATGGTCACACCCCTCTCTGCTACTTGTCGCTGCCGTCCGCTCCTGGCGGTTCATGTCCGGTGTCCCTTCTGCACGCGGTCGAGGAAGTCCGTCAGCGCCGCCCGTATGCCGTCGGCCGTCCAGTGCAGTGCGGACGAACCCACCATCACCTCCGTCATCGCCAGTCCGGGCGGGCTTTCGTCGGACCACGCCCGGAACAGGCTGGTGTCCGTCTCCTGCGCCTGCCGCATGCCCGCGTCGTTCAGCACCTCTGCCGGGTACGGCAGCCACAGGTGGAACTGGTGGGTGAGCGGTTCGTCCGGCTGTACCCGGAACCACGGCACCCCGGCCGCGGCCAGGCCCTCCCGTAGTGCCCGCGCGACGACCTTCGCGTGCGCGACGTACTCCGGCAGCCGCGGGAGTTCGCGGTCCAGGCCGGCGAGCGCGGTGAGGACCGTCGGCCACTGCTGGAAGATCTGCCCGCCGTAGCGGTGCCGCCAGGCCCGGGTCTCCTCGACGAAGTCCTCGGTCCCGGCCAGCGCGGCGCCTCCTATGCCGCCGAGCGACTTGTAGAAGGAGACGTACACGCTGTCCGCGAGGGCGGCGATCTCCGGGAGGGAGCGCCCGAAGTGCGGGGTGCACTCCCAGATGCGGGCGCCGTCGAAGTGCACCACCGCGTCCCGCTCCCGGGCCGCGACGACAGTGGACGTCAGCTCCTCCCAGTCCGGCAGGACGAAGCCCGCGTCCCGCAGCGGCAGCTCCAGCGCCAGGGTGCCGAACGGCTCCTGGAGGTCGTATATCTCCTTGGCCGTGGGCAGCCGCGGAGCGTGCGTCGGGTGCACCATCCGCAGGCCGCTGACCGTCGCGTAGGCATCGCGCTCATGGACTTCCATGTGGGACAGCGGATGGCCGGCGACGGTCGTGCTGCCCGTGCGCCCCGCCCAGCAGCGCAGTGCCACTTGCTGCGCCATCGTCCCCGTGGGGAAGAACGCGGCGGCTTCGGTGCCCAGCGCGTCGGCGGTGCGGCGCTCCAGTTCGCCGACGATGCCGTCGCCGTTGCCGTATATGTCGGGCCACCGGTCGAGGTCGTAGGCGCCCGGGGCGTCGGCGGCCAGGCGCTCCAGGCGCTCGCGGAGCGTTGCGACCGGGGGGCCGCTGAGTGTCCGCTTCGTGCCGTGCCAGGCCGTCAGCCGCCGTGACCGTTCGCTCTCCGCCGGGCTGTCGTCCGGCGTTTCGGCGCTGTCGTCCCGCGCCGTCGTGTCCTGGTTCGTGTCCCGCTCGCTCCGGCTCATGATCCCCCACCTGACCTTCCGCTCCGCGTCGTTGCCCAGATCATGACGCAGTCGCGCACGACGCCGCGAGCCCTGTGGATAACTCTCGGAAAAGCTCGGAAGCGGCTGCGCCGAGCCCGCCGCGGCCCCGGCCCGAGCGGTCGACGAGACGCGCGTCTCACCCTTCGTAAGACCCTCAAGTGCGCAGGAAGCACTCGCGTAGCATGGCGATGAATCGTCCGGTACCCCCCGCGGACTGGAACGGAAGGCACCGCCGCGTGAATGCAATCCCGCCCATCGAGGCCCACGACCGCCCGGCCCGACTGACCGTCGGAGTTGTCGGCGCGGGGCGCGTCGGCCCGGCCCTCGCCGCTTCGCTACAGCTCGCAGGGCACCGTCCGGTCGCCGTCTCCGGAGTCTCCGACGCCTCCGTGCGGCGTGCGGCTGCGCTGCTGCCCGACGTGCCGTTGGTGCCGCCCGCCGAGGTCCTGGCCCGCGCCGACCTCGTACTTCTGACGGTTCCCGACGACGCCCTGGCCGATCTGGTGACGGGCTTCGCGTCGACCGGCGCGGTGCGGCCTGGGCAGCTGCTGGTGCACACGTCCGGCCGCTATGGAACCGCCGTGCTGGATCCGGCCACCCGGGCCGGTGCCCTGCCGCTGGCCCTGCACCCGGTGATGACGTTCACGGGTACGCCGGTGGACGTCCAGCGGCTGGCCGGCTGTTCCTTCGGCGTCACCTCGCCCGATGAGTTGCGGATGGCCGCCGAGGCGCTGGTCATCGAGATGGGCGGGGAGCCCGAGTGGATCGCGGAATCGGCTCGTCCGCTCTACCACGCGGCGCTCGCCATCGGCGCGAATTACCTGGTCACGCTCGTCGCCCAGTCGTTGGAGCTGCTGCGCGCCGCCGGGGTCGATGCCCCGGACCGGATGCTCGGCCCGCTGCTCGGCGCGGCCCTCGACAATGCGCTGCGCTCCGGTGACGCCGCCCTGACAGGGCCGGTCGCGCGCGGCGACGCGGGCACCGTCGCCGCCCACGTCACCGAACTGCGCCGGCACGCCCCGCAGAGCGTCGCCGGCTACCTGGCGATGGCCCGTACGACGGCGGACCGGGCGCTGGCCCACGGCCTTCTCAAGCCGGAGCTGGCCGAGGACCTCCTCGGCGTGCTCGCCGACGTCGCCACAGGGGAGGCGTCCGGGAGCCCGGCTTCCCAGGGGCGGCCGTCCGCGGACGAGGACCCCGGGGACGGGCCGTCCCCCGAAGGCGGGCCGTCCGACGACGGTCCCGACCGCCCCGACGAAGGCCCCGGCTCCGGCCACCCCGACGAAGGCCCCGGCCAGGGCCCCCACGGAGGCGACACCCGATGACCGCCCCGAGCCGGCAGCCGTGCCCCCAACTGGTGCACACCGCCGCCGAGTTGCGCGGTCTGGCGCGCTCCGGTGGCGGGCGTGCCGTCGTGATGACCATGGGGGCGCTGCACGAGGGCCACGCCACCCTGATGCGGGCCGCCCGGGAGCGGGTCGGCCCCCAGGGGCAGGTCGTCGTCACCGTCTTCGTCAACCCGCTCCAGTTCGGCGCGGGCGAGGATCTGGACCGCTATCCGCGCACCCTCGACGCCGATGTGGTGCTGGCCGGTGCGGCCGGTGCCGACGCCGTCTTCGCCCCCTCCGCCGACGAGGTCTATCCGGGCGGCGAGCCCCAGGTGCGGATCATCGCGGGGCCCATGGGCGCGGTCCTGGAGGGCGCCAGCCGCCCGGGGCACTTCGACGGAGTGCTGACGGTGGTCGCCAAGTTGCTGCACCTCACCGGCCCTGACGTCGCGCTCTTCGGCGAGAAGGACGCCCAGCAGCTCGCGGTCATCACGAGGATGGCCGACGATCTCAACTTCCCCGTGGAGATCGTCGGCGTTCCGACGGTCCGGGAGGCGGACGGTCTCGCCCTCTCCAGCCGTAACCGCTACCTCTCCACGCCGGAGCGCAGGACCGCGCTCGCGCTGTCCGCCGCGCTCTTCGCGGCCCGTGACCGTACCGCCGCCCAGGAGGCGCTGCGGGAACGCGCCGGCTCCGCCGGGCAGCGTGCGCAACGCCGTTCCGAAGCGCTGGCGGCTCTGGGCGAGGACCGGGCCGCCGCGGACGCGCACGCCGTCGCGCAGGCGGCGGCCGAGGCGGCGCGCGGCCCGTCCGTGGCGTGCGCCGCCGCCCGCGCGGTCCTGGCGGACGCCGCCGTCCTCGACCCGCCGCTCGCGGTCGACTATGTGGCGCTGGTCGACCCGTCCGACTTCACCGAGGTCGCCGACGGCTACGAGGGCGAGGCGGTGCTCGCCCTCGCCGCCACCGTGGGCACCACACGCCTCATCGACAACATCCGTCTCACCTTCGGTGGCCAACAGCCCTGTCCTGCCGCCCCGGAGGGCACTCCCCGCCCCACAGCTCCTCCTTCTCCCCCCATTCCTCAAGGCCCCCTCGGAGCGCCCCGATGACCGCCACCGGAACAGGAAACGAGCCCGGCCCGACCGGCATACGCCTCCAGGCCCCCGCCCCGGGATGGGCCATCGAGGCGGACGTGGTGGTCGTGGGGTCCGGTGTCGCCGGGCTGACCGCCGCGCTCCGGTGCGCCGCGGCCGGACACCGGACGGTGGTCGTCACCAAGGCACGCCTGGACGACGGTTCCACCCGCTGGGCCCAGGGCGGGATCGCCGCGGCGCTCGGCGAGGGTGACACCCCGGAGCAGCATCTGGCCGACACCCTGGTGGCGGGCGCCGGCCTCTGCGACGAAGCGGCCGTCCGCACCCTGGTGACCGAGGGCCCCGCCGCGGTGCACCGGCTGATCGCCGCGGGCGCACGCTTCGACACCGCCCCGGACAGCGACGACATCGCGCTCACCCGGGAGGGCGGCCACCACCGCCGCCGCATCGCGCACGCGGGCGGCGACGCCACCGGAGCGGAGATCTCCCGCGCGCTCGTCGCGGCGGTGCGCGCCGCCGGACTGCGCACCGTCGAGAACGCCCTCGTCCTCGACCTGCTCACCGACGCCAGGGGCCGTGCGTCCGGCGTCACCCTGCACGTGATGGGGGAGGGGCAGCACGACGGCGTCGGCGCCGTGCACGCCCCGGCCGTCGTCCTCGCCACCGGCGGCATGGGCCAGGTCTTCTCCGCGACCACGAACCCGGCGGTCTCCACCGGCGACGGCGTCGCGCTCGCGCTGCGCGCCGGAGCCGAGGTGTCCGACCTGGAGTTCGTCCAGTTCCACCCGACGGTCCTCTACCTGGGCGCCGACGCCGAGGGCCAGCAGCCGCTGATCTCCGAGGCGGTACGGGGCGAGGGCGCCCACCTTGTCGACGCCGACGGCACCCGCTTCATGGTCGGCAGGCACGAACTCGCCGAACTGGCGCCGCGCGACATCGTCGCCAAGGAGATCATGCGCAGGGCGGCCGAACAGGGCGCCGAGCACATGTACTTGGACGCCAGGCACTTCGGCGCGGACATGTGGGAGAGCCGCTTCCCGACCATCCTCGCGGCCTGCCGCAGCCATGACATCGACCCCGTCACGGAGCCCATCCCGGTCGCCCCGGCCGCCCACTACGCCTCCGGCGGCGTCCGCACCGACCTCCACGGCCGGACGACGGTGCCGGGCCTCTACGCCTGCGGTGAGGTCGCCTGCACCGGCGTCCACGGGGCCAACCGGCTCGCCTCCAACTCCCTTCTGGAGGGCCTGGTCTTCGCCGAACGCATCGCGGCCGACATCACCGGGAGTGGCGACGCCATCGGGAGCGCCGACGCCACCGGGAGCGACGGGACGGGACGCGCGGACGCGCCGCCCGCCCCGGGTGCCCCGCTACCGCTGCTCGCCCCCGATGCGCGTATCGAGGTGCAGCGGATCATGACCGCGGGCGCCGGAGTGCTGCGCAGCGCCGACAGCCTCGCGCGGGCCGCCGCGCAGCTCGACCGCCTCCACCGCGAGGCCACGGCCCGCACGGCCGCGCCGGAAGCCGCCACTGTGCCGGCCTCGGCGCCCAAGGCACCCGAGCCCGGTGTCGAGGCGTGGGAGACGACCAACCTCCTTTGTGTCGCCCGGGTGTTGGTCGCCGCCGCGCAGCGCCGTGAGGAGACGCGCGGATGCCACTGGCGTGAGGACCACCCGGACCGGGACGACACCTCCTGGAGCCGCCACTTCCGCATCACCCTGGATGCGGACCGTGCCCTGTCCGTCCGTACCACCGGGTCGGCAGGTTTCCCGCCCACGGTCCCCGAGAAGGACACCAACCGTCCCGCATCACCCGTTACTTCCCTCCCCGATTCGGAGCGCACCCCGTGAGCAGCACCCCCGACGACCTCCCCCTCCTCCAGATCGGCGGGCGCGACGCCGCAGCCGCGGACGCCGCCGGCGGTGGCTGCGGCGATGCCTGCGGCTGCGGCGGGCCCGACGACGGCGGGTACGAACTCGACCCGCTCAGCTGCGGACTCGACCCGGATCTGGCCGCCCTCCTGGTGACGGCGGGCCTCGACCCCGTCCAGGTGGAGGACATCGCGCACCTCGCCATCGAGGAGGACCTCGACCAGGGTGTGGACATCACCAGCGTCGCGACGGTCCCCGAAGACGCGGTGGCCACCGGCGACTTCACCGCCCGCCAGGCCGGAACGGTCGCCGGGCTGCGGGTCGCCGAGGCGGTGCTCTCCATCGTCTGCACCGAGGAGTTCGCCGTCGAACGGCACGTCGAGGACGGCGACCGCGTCGAGGCGGGCACCAAGCTGCTCAGCGTCACCACCCGCACCCGCGACCTGCTCACCGCCGAGCGCAGCGCGCTCAACATCCTGGGCAGGCTGTCCGGCATCGCCACCGCGACCCGCGCCTGGGCGGACGCACTGGAAGGCACCAAGGCCAAGGTCAGGGACACCCGCAAGACCACGCCCGGACTGCGCGCCCTGGAGAAGTTCGCGGTGCGCTGCGGCGGCGGCGTCAACCACCGGATGTCGCTGTCGGACGCCGCGCTGATCAAGGACAACCACGTCGTCGCGGCCGGCGGCGTGGCCGAGGCGTTCACCGCCGTACGGTCCGAGTTCCCCGGGGTGGCGATCGAGGTCGAGGTCGACCGGATCGACCAGATCCCGCCGATCCTCGCCGAGGGCGCCGACCTCATCCTGCTGGACAACTTCACCCCGGAGCAGACCGCGGAAGCCGTCGCCCTGGTGGCGGGCCGCGCGATCCTGGAGTCCTCCGGCCGCCTCACCCTGGACAACGCCCGGGTGTACGGGGAGACCGGCGTCAACTACCTGGCGGTGGGCGCGCTCACGCACTCGTCCCCGGTGCTCGACATCGGCCTCGACCTGCGCGAGGGCGACGCCGATGACGCGGACGGCGGGCCGGGCGCCGGCCACGACGTGACCGGCGACCAGCGCGAGGACCACTGACCGCCATGCTGCTGACCATTGATGTGGGCAACACCCACACCGTCCTCGGGCTCTTCGACGGAGAGGAGATCGTCGAGCACTGGCGGATCTCCACCGACGCCCGCCGCACCGCCGACGAACTCGCCGTCCTGCTGCACGGCCTGATGGGCATGCACCCGCTGCTCGGCGACGAACTGGGCGACGGCATCGAGGGCATCGCCATCTGCTCCACCGTCCCCTCCGTCCTGCACGAGCTGCGCGAGGTCACCCGCCGCTACTACGGGGACGTCCCTGCCGTCCTGGTGGAGCCCGGCGTCAAGACGGGCGTGCCGATCCTCATGGACAACCCGAAGGAGGTCGGCGCGGACCGGATCATCAACGCGCTGGCGGCCGTCGAACTGTTCGGCGGACCCGCCGTCGTCGTCGACTTCGGCACCGCCACCACCTTCGACGCGGTGAGCGCCCGCGGCGAGTACGTCGGCGGCGTCATCGCACCCGGCATCGAGATCTCCGTGGAGGCACTCGGCGTCAAGGGCGCCCAGCTCCGCAAGATCGAACTGGCCAGGCCGCGCAGCGTCATCGGCAAGAACACCGTCGAGGCGATGCAGTCCGGCATCCTCTACGGCTTCGCAGGCCAGGTCGACGGCGTCGTCCAGCGCATGGCGCGGGAACTGTCCGACGACCCCGACGAGGTGACCGTGATCGCCACCGGCGGGCTGGCGCCGATGGTGCTGGGCGAGTCGTCGGTGATCGACGAGCACGAGCCCTGGCTCACCCTGATCGGCCTGCGCCTGGTCTACGAGCGCAACGTCGCCCGGCCCTGAGCGCCCGGCACGCGGACGGATGGCCCCGACGGCCGCCGAGAGGGCCCGCAAAGGGCCCACGGAGCCCCCGCGGGCGCGCGGCCCCGGGAATCCGGCCCCGGCCGCCCGCCGGGGCCGCGTGGCGCCCGCCACGGCCTCGCCCGTGGCCGCGCCGCCGCTCGCAATTGAATGGCTTTTGTCTTAATTGGTCGTAAAGTCCGCCGCATGCCTATGCCATACGGATCCCGCGGCGGCATGGCGTTCAGCGCCGACGAGTTGCGTGTGCTCCGTCGCGCCCTCGCCCATGCCATCCGGTCGACGTCCCCCACCGCCCCGCTCGGCGCCTTCGGCCCCGACGGGGAGACGGACCTCCAGGAGTACCTCCGGCTGGACGAAGCGGTGGACGAAGCGGTCCGCGAAGGCGGCCGGCTGCGCGCCTTCCTGCTCGCCGACCTCGCCCGCTACCGCGAAACCCTGCCCGGCTCCGCCGCCGGCTACCTCGCACGGCTCCAGGAGGTGCTGTCCGCCGACTGCGTACCGGGCCCCGACGACCTCGCGGCCCTGCGCGCACTGGCCGGGCAGCCCGCGGGGCCGGCCGAGCGCGACCGCAGGGCCGCCCTGCTGCGCCGCTGCGAGCAGCTCGCCGAACTGTCCGTACGGGCCCGGCTGCGGGTCCTGCCGGCCGCCCGCAGCGCCGACGAGCCGCCCCGGCCGGCCCCGCGCCCCACACCGCGGCCGGGCGAACGCAAGGCGCCGCGGCCCGACCGCCCGATCCCCACACCCGGCGAGGTCTTCCCGCCGCGGCGCAAGCCCGCACCGCCCCCCGCGGCCCGCACCGCCTGAGCGCTGCGTACTCTGGAATCCTCTCGCCCCAAGGAGGCCAACGCCATGGATTACGTCGCAGCGCTGTTCCCGCCGGTAGTGATGGCCGTGGCGTTCACCGCTTTGATCGTCGTCATCATCAAGAGCCAGGGCGGCGAGAACAAGGCGAAGGAAGACGCCGCGGCCGAGGTGCTCAGCCGCGCCGAGTCGGCCCGTCAGGAACCCACCGTGCACGGCGCCTGAATCCAGCGAATTTCCGCGGGCGGCCACCGTCCGCACACCACGTACGGCCCGGGACGGGTATCCCGGGCCGTACGTCGTTTTCCTGCGTAAACGCACCCGAGATGAACCGGCATTCGAGACATCTCCCACTATTCTTCAGGTGTGCCGAGACCATTGGGTGATCTGGAAGACGCGGTCATGACGCGGGTCTGGGAGTGGAACCGCCCGGTCACCGTTCGAGAAGTCCTGGAAGATCTGCAGAAGGAACGGTCGATCGCCTACACGACGGTCATGACCGTATTGGACAACCTTCATCAGAAGGGCTGGGTGCGCCGCGAAGCAGAAGGCCGCGCCTATCGATATGAAGCGGTCTCCACTCGCGCCGCTTACTCGGCCGCACTGATGAACGAAGCATGGTCGACCAGTGACAACCAGGCGGCTGCTCTCGTCGCCTTCTTCGGCATGATGTCGCCGGAACAGCGCCACGCACTCCGGGACGCCGTACGAATGGTGCAGGCCGATGAACCGGACGAACCCGGTGACCCGGAAGACCCGGCCGAACTCACGGAAGCCGTGGAACGCGCCGCCGCACCGGGTGACACTCCCCGGCAGGACGCGGAACCCGCCCCGGACACCGGACGCACCACCGGTGCCCAGGAGGCGCACGGTGCGGACGCAGCGGCTTCAGGGGAAGGCGATGAACCCGGAGCGGCCCCCGGTGGCAAGGGGCGATAGCGTCCCGGCATGCCTCCGCATTCAATAGGGCTCACCGTACGCCGCGCCAGGACCAGCGATGTACCGGCCGTCCGCCACCTCATCGACTCCTACTCCCGCGACGGGATCCTGCTCGACAAAGCCACCGTCACCCTTTACGAAGACATCCAGGAGTTCTGGGTCGCCGAGCGCGACGAAGACGCCGAGGTGGTGGGCTGCGGTGCGCTCCACGTCATGTGGGAAGACCTCGCCGAGGTGCGCACACTGGCGGTGGATCCCCAGCTCAAGGGCGCCGGCGTCGGCCATCAAGTCCTCGCCAAGCTGCTGAGCACCGCGCGCTGGCTCGGAGTGCGCCGCATTTTCTGTCTCACCTTCGAAGTCGACTTCTTCGTCAAGCACGGGTTCGTGGAGATCGGTGAGACTCCCGTGGACGGTGATGTCTACAGCGAGCTGCTGCGTTCCTATGACGAGGGCGTTGCCGAGTTCCTGGGACTCGAACGAGTGAAGCCCAACACCCTGGGTAACAGTCGCATGCTTCTGCACCTCTGACAGCGTTCTATGTCCGAATCGCGCCCCTATCTCATGCCTACCGGGCGATGCGTTCCCCTGTCGGCGGGCAAGTGAACCCTACCCAGGGGTTTGTGTTTTTCCGGGAAAAGCGGTTTGCTTTCCGTCGTAATCCACATTCGATGAAAGGGAAACCCGGTGGCACAGAAGGTTCAGGTTCTTCTTGTCGACGACCTCGACGGCGGCGAGGCCGACGAGACCGTGACGTTCTCTCTCGATGGCAAGTCCTACGAGATCGACCTCACCACCGCCAACGCCGACAAGCTGCGCACCGCGCTTGGCGACTTCGTGAAGGCCGGCCGCCGTACCGGTGGTCGTTCTTCTTCCGGCCGCGGCAAGGCCCGTGCGGCTTCCGGTGGCAGCCAGGACACCGCGAAGGTGCGCGCGTGGGCCAAGGACAACGGCTACAACGTCAATGACCGCGGCCGTGTGCCCGCCGACATTCGCGAGGCATACGAGAAGGCCAACGGCTGATCGCCACCGGCGCGATCGGTTTGGTCATTACGAGCACGCAGCAACCGGGCCCGGTGGCATTCCGTCGCCGCCGCGCTCACGAGCCGTACGAGATCGGGAGCGTCACCACCGTCCCCGAAACCTGCCCCGAACCCCGTGGTGGGCAGGGAATTCTCGGCCTCGTATCCCGGTTCGGGAGGCCGCACCCATCCCGCGGCCTCCCGCGAGCCGAATCCGTACGACGACGGTCCGGAACTCGGGAATGACGGAGCGGGCATCCGCCCTCCGGCGCCTCGCGCCGTGAGATCGGGCGCGAGCGCCCCCCACTCCAGCCATTCCAGGATTCCGGGCAGTTCCTCGGCGCCACCGGCCGCCACGAGCATGAGGATTTTCGGCCGATCGGCAGGGAGAATCCCGTCGCTCGCGGCAGGGGCGCAGCCGCGGTGACCGCCCTCCACAAGAGCCGCTCCGTGCGGCGCGCAGGGAGGCGGGGCGCCGCCGACGAGCGCCACAGGGCCGGTGCGCGGCAGCCGTCGCAGAACGGCGTGACCCGCCTCCGCCGGCATCTCCAGGACGTCGAAACGCAGCCCCGTGAGCAGCTCCACCGGCTCCGTACCGGTGGTCGGCCAGCCCATCTCCTCCTCGTACCACCGGCGTACGGCGGCGCGGGGCGGACGGGGACGCGGGAGCGCGTGGGCCATGCCCGGTGCAACTCCCGAAAACCCGGGAAGTTACGCTGGGTTGACGCCTCGATACGCGACGTGCCTGGTGAGCCGGGTGTGCGGGGGTATTCGGCGGGAGGGATCCGGTCAGAGTTGTTCGCCCGTAGCGGATGGACCGGGCCGTTGTCGCATGGAGTGTCAGTGGCAGCGGGTAAGACATTCACCATGGGAAAAGACGGTGTGACGGCGCAGAATGCGCTCCGCCCGGCTTCACGGCGGGCGGCGGGGCAGGCGCGTCGGAACGGGCAGCGTTCGCCACGGGCGTAGTGGTGGTGGGCGTATATGCCTGGCCTGCGGGAACATCGTCTCGCACCATCGGGTTGGAGCAGTTGTCGGCTGTTCGGGGCAGGTGACTTCCCTACGAGAGTGGGGTGAGCCGCGTACGGGTGTCGGCAGTTGGAATGAGCTGTCCCGCCCTGCGGGACTAGCATGCGGAAGGACAGGGAGGGGACCGCCCCCTCATCTGCCCGACCGCTCTGAGGAGCGATTTACGATGTTCGAGAGGTTCACCGACCGCGCGCGGCGGGTTGTCGTCCTGGCTCAGGAAGAAGCCCGGATGCTCAACCACAACTACATCGGCACCGAGCACATTCTCCTGGGCCTGATCCATGAGGGTGAGGGTGTCGCCGCTAAGGCCCTGGAGAGCCTCGGGATTTCGCTCGAGGCGGTCCGCCAGCAGGTGGAGGAGATCATCGGGCAGGGCCAGCAGGCTCCGTCCGGCCACATTCCCTTCACCCCCCGTGCCAAGAAGGTGCTGGAGCTTTCGCTCCGCGAGGCCCTTCAGCTCGGCCACAATTACATCGGTACGGAGCACATCCTGCTCGGCCTGATCCGCGAGGGCGAGGGCGTCGCAGCCCAGGTCCTCGTGAAGCTGGGCGCCGATCTGAACCGGGTGCGGCAGCAGGTCATCCAGCTGCTCTCCGGATACCAGGGCAAGGAAGCCGCCACCGCAGGCGGCCCGGCCGAGGGCACCCCCTCGACCTCGCTCGTCCTGGACCAGTTCGGCCGCAACCTCACGCAGGCCGCTCGCGAGACCAAGCTCGACCCGGTCATCGGGCGCGAGAAGGAAATCGAGCGGGTCATGCAGGTGCTGTCCCGCCGTACCAAGAACAACCCGGTCCTCATCGGCGAGCCCGGCGTCGGCAAGACGGCGGTCGTCGAGGGCCTGGCGCAGGCCATCGTCAAGGGCGAGGTGCCCGAGACCCTCAAGGACAAGCACCTCTACACCCTCGACCTCGGTGCCCTGGTCGCCGGCTCCCGCTACCGCGGTGACTTCGAGGAGCGCCTGAAGAAGGTCCTCAAGGAGATCCGCACCCGCGGCGACATCATCCTGTTCATCGACGAGCTCCACACCCTGGTGGGTGCGGGCGCCGCCGAGGGCGCGATCGACGCCGCGAGCATCCTCAAGCCCATGCTGGCCCGAGGCGAGCTGCAGACCATCGGCGCCACCACGCTCGACGAGTACCGCAAGCACCTGGAGAAGGACGCGGCCCTTGAGCGCCGCTTCCAGCCGATCCAGGTCGCGGAGCCGTCGCTGCCGCACACCATCGAGATCCTCAAGGGCCTGCGGGACCGCTACGAGGCGCACCACCGGGTGTCCATCACGGACTCCGCGCTGGTCGCCGCGGCCACCCTCGCCGACCGTTACATCTCGGACCGGTTCCTGCCGGACAAGGCGATCGACCTCATCGACGAGGCCGGCTCGCGGATGCGCATCCGCCGGATGACCGCACCGCCGGACCTGCGCGAGTTCGACGAGAAGATCGCCGATGTGCGCCGGGAGAAGGAGTCCGCGATCGACTCGCAGGACTTCGAGATGGCCGCGGGCCTGCGCGACAAGGAGAAGCAGCTCCTGGCCGCGAAGGCGAAGCGGGAGAAGGAGTGGAAGGCCGGCGACATGGATGTCGTCGCCGAGGTGGACGAGGAGCTGATCGCCGAGGTTCTGGCGACGGCCACCGGCATCCCGGTCTTCAAGCTCACCGAGGAGGAGTCCTCGCGGCTGCTGCGGATGGAAGACGAGCTGCACAAGCGCGTCATCGGCCAGAAGGACGCCATCAAGGCGCTCTCGCAGGCCATCCGCCGTACGCGGGCCGGCCTCAAGGACCCCAAGCGTCCCGGTGGTTCGTTCATCTTCGCCGGTCCTTCCGGTGTCGGTAAGACCGAGCTGTCCAAGACGCTGGCGGAGTTCCTGTTCGGCGACGAGGACGCGCTGATCTCCCTCGACATGTCGGAGTTCAGCGAGAAGCACACGGTCTCGCGGCTGTTCGGTTCGCCTCCCGGCTACGTCGGCTACGAAGAGGGCGGCCAGCTCACCGAGAAGGTGCGCCGCAAGCCGTTCTCCGTCGTGCTCTTCGACGAGGTCGAGAAGGCCCACCCGGACATCTTCAACTCGCTGCTGCAGATCCTGGAGGACGGTCGCCTGACCGACTCCCAGGGCCGGGTCGTGGACTTCAAGAACACGGTCATCATCATGACGACCAACCTCGGCACCCGGGACATCTCCAAGGGCTTCAACCTCGGCTTCGCGGCCCAGGGCGACAGCAAGTCCAGCTACGAGCGGATGAAGAACAAGGTCAACGAAGAGCTCAAGCAGCACTTCCGCCCCGAGTTCCTCAACCGTGTCGACGACACCGTCGTCTTCCACCAGCTGACCGAGGAAGACATCATCCAGATCGTCGACCTCATGCTGGCCAAGGTGGACGAGCGGCTCAAGGACCGCGACATGGGCATCGAGCTGAGCGGTGAGGCCAAGTCGCTGCTCGCCAAGCGCGGGTACGACCCGGTGCTCGGCGCCCGTCCGCTGCGTCGCACGATCCAGCGCGAGATCGAGGACGCCCTCTCGGAGAAGATCCTCTTCAGCGAGCTGCGTCCGGGCCACATCGTGGTTGTCGACATCGAGGGCGAGGGGGAGAACGCCAAGTTCACCTTCCGCGGCGAGGAGAAGTCGGCACTGCCCGACGCCCCGCCGATCGAGTCCACGGCCGGCGGTTCGGGTTCGACGAACCTCAGCAAGGACGCGTAACCGCGAGGGCGCCCACCGGCGCCCGCGCACCGCGCACAGATACGGCACTGCCCCGGAACCGTTCTTCGGTCCGGGGCGGTGCCGTATCTGCGTGAGAGGGGCGTCCCTGTCGGTCACGTCCCACTCTCCAAGGAGCCTCCTGGGCCGTAGGCGGGCCACGGGGCTGCCCAGTGCCGTGGGCGCGCCCTCAGGGCGTCCATCCGGGCGTGGGGCCGGTCAGGTGGCCCGATGGCCCCGTGGCGGATCCGGGGCTTCTCCGGGGCGTGAGACGGAAACGCCAGGAGCGATTTCCCGGCAATTCGGGCATTTCTTGGGTCGTGAGTAACCCAGACCACAAAGCCCGAGTAACCCCGGTCACAATGCCGGAGTAACCCCCGTCACAAAGGCCCTTGGTCCCGAAACGGACACCCCAAAGGCCCGCGAAAAGGCTTTGGATCTTATGTGTCGGTGACTTGTCGCACAGGTCGATAAGGGCCTACTAGATGCATTAGGGGAATTGCCGGAGGGAGGTGCGGGACCTTTTGCTCTGGGGGGTGGAGGGCGTGTGGCAGGTGGGGGGTGGGGTGTCGGGTCGGCGTGGCGTGTATGGGGATATTGCCTGTTGAGTGGTGGTATGGGGGGTATCTGTCCGGGTTCGGGATGGGAGGTTTCGGTGGGTTGGTCGGGGGCGGGTGAGGGGAGTGTGTGGGGTCAATTCCCCGGCTTCTGATACGGCTCGGGGTAGTAGAAAGGGGTCTTGGCGGGGCGGCGATGGCGGGTTACCAAGGGATGGCGATGCCGGTCCGCAGCCGGATCGCATTCCCTTCCCGTTCCTTTTCGGAGGTACAACCCGCATGTCGAAGTTCACCGCGTTCCGCAATTCCAAGAAGTCCGCTCTCCGGTCCCGCACCTTCGTGGTCGCGGCCGGTCTCGGCGCCACCGTCGCCCTCGGCGCGGGTGTGGCCAACGCCGCGGACTCCGGCCTCACGAGCCTCACGTCGAATGTGAGCTCCACGGTCACCGCGCAGGCCGACGCCCAGGTGAAGGCGGTGCAGACCGCCAAGCAGGCCGCGGCGAAGGCGGCGGCGAACAAGCAGGCCGCCGCGAAGGCCGCCGCGGAGAAGGCCAACGCCTGGGTCAAGCCGGTCGACAAGTACACGATGGGCGAGCCCTTCGGCATCGCCGGCAGCCACTGGTCGCACAACCACAGTGGTCAGGACTTCGTCGTGCCGACCGGCACCCCGGTCAAGGCCGTCCACCACGGCACCGTCGTCAAGGCAGGGCCGAACGGCGGCGGCGACGGTCCCGCGTACGGCAACGCCATCGTGATCAAGCACGACGACGGCACGTACACCCAGTACGCGCACCTGTCACAGATCCAGGTCCAGGTCGGTCAGCAGGTCTCGACCGGCAAGCAGATCGGTCTGTCCGGCAGCACCGGTAACTCGACCGGTCCCCACCTGCACTTCGAGGTCCGCACCGGCCCCAACTACGGGTCGGGCATCGAGCCGACCGGATTCCTGCGGGCTCACGGCGACTCCGTCTGAGCTGAGTCCGGCCGGGCTGGCCGGCGGCTCGGCGGGTTGGCCGCCGTGACCAGTTCTGTGGCGACCTCGAGGATGGCCTTGCGCTTCTCCTCGGGGTCGCCCTTGACGTTCTGCATGGCGAACATGCCCGCGTGCATCGAGAAGAGCGCCGTCAGGCAGCGCACCTGGTCGATCATCTCCGCGTCCGGCTCCTTGAGCAGCGCGAAGAGCGAGAGCACCCGCTGCTTGAAGGTCTCGCCGACGCTCAGATCCCGTACGGCCGCCTGATTTTCCTGCATGAAGCGGAACAGCGGTTCCGCGCTGCGCAGCGACTCGCTGTAGCGGCGGATCACCTCGGTCTTGGTCTCCAGGGTGCGCGGCTGCTCCTCGGCCCAGGTCACCAGCTCGTCGATCGGCGCCGCGAGGTCCTGGAAGAGGCCGATGACGATGTCTTCCTTGGTCTTGAAGTGGTAGTAGAGCGCCGCCTTGGTGACGTCCAGCTTCTCGGCGATCTCGCGGAGCGATGTCTTCTCGTAGCCGTGTTCGGAGAACAGCTCCAGAGCGACGTCCTGGATGCGCTGGCGGGTGTTGCTCCTGCGCGCCTGCGGTGTGCTCACGGTGCTCTCCTGCGTAGTGGGTGCGGCGGGCGGGCGCGCCGAATTAACTTACTTGACGCCCGGCTAGTTGGCGGCCTATCTTTCCTCACTGTACTGAACTAGCCGGGCGGCAAGTAAGTGGGAGTGATGTGGGGATGTCGCAGAAAGCGACCCCAGCGGGGGACAGACCGGCAGCGGCACAGGGCGGCAAACAGTCCGCCAGTGTGCGGGTGGTGCTGTTCGCGCTGATGATCGCGATGTTGCTCGCGATGCTGGACAACATGATCGTCGGCACCGCGATGCCGACCATCGTCGGCGAACTGGGCGGTCTTGAGCACCTGTCCTGGGTGGTCACCGCGTACACCCTCGCCACCGCGGCCTCCACCCCGATCTGGGGCAAGCTGGGCGACATGTACGGACGCAAGGGCGTCTTCCTGACGTCCATCGTCCTGTTCCTGATCGGCTCCGCGCTGTCCGGAATGGCCCAGGACATGGGGCAGTTGATCGGTTTCCGTGCGGTTCAGGGTCTGGGCGCGGGCGGTCTGATGGTCGGCGTGATGGCGATCATCGGTGACCTGATTCCGCCGCGTGAGCGCGGCAAGTACCAGGGCATGATGGCCGGCGTCATGGCCGTCGCGATGATCGGCGGGCCGCTGGTCGGCGGCACCATCACCGACCACCTCGGCTGGCGCTGGAGCTTCTACATCAACCTGCCGCTGGGCGCCATCGCGCTGGTCATGGTGACCGCGGTGCTGCACCTGCCGAAGAAGCGCGCGGAGACCCGGATCGACTACGTCGGCGCTCTCCTGCTCACCGTCGGCATCACCTCGCTGGTGCTCATCACCACCTGGGGCGGGACCGAGTACGACTGGCTGTCGCCGGTGATCATCGGGCTCGGGGCGCTCGGCGTCGTCGCGATCGGGCTGTTCCTCGTTGTGGAGATGAAGGTCGCCGAGCCGGTGCTGCCGCTGCACATCTTCCGTAACGGCAACTTCTCGCTGGTCACCCTCATCGGCTTCCTCGTCGGCTTCGTGATGTTCGGGTCGATGACCTTCCTGCCGCTGTTCCAGCAGACCGTGCAGGGTGCGTCGGCCACCAACTCCGGCCTGCTGCTGCTTCCGATGCTGCTGGCGATGATGGCGGTGTCGCTGTTCGCGGGCCGGGTCACCACTTCGACCGGCAAGTACAAGGTCTTCGTGGTGGTGGGCGGTGGCCTGATCACCGTGGGTCTGGCGCTGCTGTCCCTGATGGACACCGACACCACCCGCTTCACCTCGGGCCTCTACATGGCGGTGCTCGGCGCCGGCATGGGCTTCCTGATGCAGACCACGATGCTGATCGCGCAGAACAGCGTCGAGATGAAGGACATGGGCGTCGGCTCGTCCTCCGCGACCCTCTTCCGGACGATCGGCGGCTCCTTCGGCGTCGCGATCTTCGGCGCGATCTTCACGAAGCAGGTGCAGAACACGATGAGCGAGCGGCTCGGTTCGGCCGGCGGCAAGCTGCCGTCCGGCGGCGCCGCCCAGCTCGACCCGAAGGGCCTGGCGCAGCTGCCGGCCGCGGTCCGTGACGCCTACACGCACGCGGTCGCCACCGGCACCCACCACGTCTTCCTGTGGGGCGCCGCGGTCAGCATCATCGGCTTCGTCGCGGCCTGGTACCTCAAGGAGATCCCGCTGCGCGGCGGCCCCACGCCGACCGAGGACAAGGAGGGTGGGGACGCTCCGGCGGCGCGGGCTGCGGTGGCGGAGACCGTCTGACCCGTCGACCGTTCTCGATACGGAAGCGGCCCCCGGTGTTCGGGGGCCGCTTTTCCGTGCGCTGCGGAACTCCGGTCAACTGCCGGACAGACCGCCGTCCTTGACGGCCGAGATGAACGTGGACCAGCCGGTGGCCGGGAAGACGAGCGCCGGACCGTGCGGGGCCTTGCTGTCGCGGACGGGGACGAGGCCGGGGAGGTCGTCGCGGACCTCCAGGCATTCGCCGCCGGTTCCGCTGCTGTGGCTGCTCTTGCGCCAAGTCGCAGAGCTGAGGTCATTCCTCTTGCTGCGCTTCATTTCTGTAGCCCCTCGCCGCTTCATCGATCATGGCTAGGGACGCCTCAGGGGGTAGAGCGGCGGCCCTGAGCAGATCGTACGACTCCCTGTACCGCGTCACATGTGGTGGGTAGTCGATGAGTTGGCCGCTGTGGAGGCCCTCCGTATAGATCAGCGGAGCTTCGTCGCGGAAGGTCATGATCCGCGTCATCCCCATCATGAAGGGGTGAATGCCTGCCGTTGCCGGGACGATCTGCAGGATGGACGGCGTTCCCTCGATCACGCGCGTGATGTGCTCCATCAACTCCGCCATTCCGTCGGGCGGGAGGGCTCGGCGACGAATGACGTTCTCGTCCAGGGTCACCCAGAGCTTGGGCGGCTTCTCCTGCTTGAAGACGTCAGCTCGCTTCAGTCGCGCCTTCACCATCCGCTCTATGTCTGCGGCGGGGGACCACGGCATCGCTGACCGCATGATCACCCGTGCGTACGGGGCGGTCTGCAGGAGGCCCGGGATGAGTAAAGGCGCCCAGTCCTCGATGGTGGCTGCTCGCGGCTCCATGTCCGCGACGTCTGCGAAGTGCTCCGCGTAGCCGCCCAACCGCGCCTTCTGCACCGCCGTGCAATGCCGCTCGAAGAAGCCGTTCGTGCCGAGTTTCTTGTCGACGTGGACGGCGAGATCCTTCGGCATGCCGCGCTCGCCGCGTTCGATCTGGCTGAGGAAGGACAGGCCCCGGAAGCTGCCTTCCACCAACTGCTCCAGGGTTAAGCCCGCTTGCTCCCGCTGGAAGCGCAACTCGGCGCCGTAGAAGCACGGGACGCTCACCGACGCGTCGGTGTCCTTGCGAGGAGGCACAACTCACCGCCACTCATTGCGGGTTGCCCGCTGCAACCCCGTTCCCGGCCACGTTACGCCGCCCGGCAGCGCTGTGTGAGAGGTGCGTCACGATGCGTAGCGCAGATGCGGATGCGCAACGCGGCGGGCCGTTGTCAGTGGTGCATGTCAGCATCGAGATGTGGCCGCGCTCACGGCGGGCGGCGGGCGAACGGTGACGCACGGCAGGAGGAGAGAGTCATGATCAAAGGTCTCGCGATCAGCACCGTCTGGGTGCTCGACCAGGATCGTGCCAAGGAGTTCTACACCGAGAAGCTCGGGCTCGAAGTCCGTACGGACATGCGGATGGGCGGCGAGCAGGGCATGCGCTGGCTGACGGTGGGGGCCAAGGATCAGCCGGGGGTTGAGCTGACGCTGATGGTGCCGGGCGGGGCGGGTATGGACGCGGAGTCCGCCGAGGCGTTGAAGGGGCTGGTGCGCAAGGGGCTGCTGGGGGCGGGTGTCCTGACGACCGATGACGCGTATGCCGAGTACGCCACGCTCAAGGGCCGGGGCGTGGAGTTCCTCCAGGAACCGCAGGCACGGCCGTACGGCATCGAGGCGATATTCCGCGACGACTCGGGCAACTGGTTCTCGCTGACGCAGCCGAGCGAGCAGCTCGATCTGGACAAGGAATGGGGGGAGTGTGTGGACGGGGAGGCGAGCTGAGGCGGGGCGCGCGGGCCGCCGGTGGCCGTGGTCGATATCGAGGGCTCGGAGCTGTCTGAAATTGGGCAATGAACGGGCAAAAGTGCCTGGTAATGTCGCCAGTTCGTCTCTTTCGGCCTAATTCGAGGACTGCGCATGACCGTGCCCACTCCGCCCGACGACCAGAAGCCCGGCGGTCAGATACCTGACGGTCAGAAGCCTGGTGAGCAGGCAGCGGGGGACTACAACCCGTGGAGCCCGCCGCCGCCCGGATCGGCTCCTGTCGGCCAGGAGCCCTACCCGGTGCCGATGGCGCCGATGTGGGCACCGCAGCCGCGCAACGGCATGGGCGTCGCGGCCCTGGTGCTCGGCATCTGCGGTGTCGTGCTCGGCCTGTTCGTCTTCCTGTTCTGGATGTCCTGGCTGCCGGCGCTGCTGGCCCTGATATTCGGCTTCGTCGGGCTGAGCCAGGTGCGCAGGGGCCTGGCGACGAACAAGGGCATGGCCGTGACCGGTGTGGTGCTGGGCGTGGCCGGGCTGCTGGCCGCGGTCGGGGGCGGCGTCTTCAGCATCATCGTGGTGGACAAGGCCGTTGACCGCGCGCGCACGACGATCAAGGAGGCGGAAGCCTCCGCGTCGGCCGAGGCGGAGTCCGAGGAGGCGGCGGAAGAGGCCCGGCACCTGTCCTTCGGCGAGTCGTACACCTTCGACGACGGTCTGAAGGTCACGGTCGCCAAGCCGGAGCCATTCACCCCGGACGCCTACGCCCATGGTCACGCCAAGGGCAACAAGGCCGTCGAGGTGACGGTCACGGTCGTCAACACCGGCAGCGAGCGGATCGCGGTCGAGACCGGGCTGCCCGACGTCAACGACGCCGACGGAGCCTCGGCGTCGCTGGTGATCGACGGGAGCGGGCGGCAGAAGGTCATCACCGGCTACGTCCTCCCCGGCAGGAAGGCCGTCGGGAAGTACGCCTTCTCGCTGCCCGCCGATGCCGCCGACAGGGCCGAGGTCGAGTTCAGCCCGGACGCCGGCCGGTGGGAGGACGCCTACTGGAGCGGCTCCCTGAACGGGAAGGGCAAGGGGAACGGGAAGGGGGCCGATGGGACGGGGGCCGGCGAGGAGCCCGCGGGGCCGCCGGCCCAGCAGGTCAGCGGTCCGGCAGGTGGATGACGGGGAAGCTGCCGGTGGCCGTCGGCGCGTTCTCCGGCAGCCACAGGACGGAGACGGCGCCGGTCGATCCTTCGGCGGCCTCGTCGGCGTTGCGGAAGGTCAGACGGGCGCCTAGGACGCGGGCCTGACCTGCGGCGATGGTCAGGCCCAGGCCGTGGCCGCGGCCCGCGCGGTCGCTGCTGCCGGTGCGGAAGCGGCTCGGGCCCTCGCGCAGCAGCGCCTCGGGGAAGCCGGTGCCGTGGTCGCGTACCCGCAGCACCCGGCCTTCGACGGTCACCTCGATCGGCGGCTTGCCGTGCCGGGTGGCGTTGGCGATGAGGTTGCCGAGGATGCGTTCCAGGCGGCGCGGGTCGGTGGTGACCTCCGCGTCGCGGACGATCTCGACGCCGACGTCGGTGTTCAGGGACCGCACCCGGCGGCGGACGAACTCACCGAGGGCGACGTCCTGCAGCTCGGCGCGCTCCGCGTGACCGTCGAGGCGGGCCACTTCCAGGACGTCCTCGACGAGGGTGCGCAGCGCCTGCGCCCGGTCCCTGACGAGTTCGGTGGGGCGTCCCGGCGGCAGCAGTTCGGCCGCGGTGAGCAGTCCGGTGACGGGGGTGCGCAGCTCGTGCGCGATGTCGGCGGTGACCCGGCGCTCGGCCTCGATGCGCTTCTGGAGCGCGTCGGACATGGCGTCGACGGCCCAGGCCAGGTCGTCCGTCTCGTCCCTGATCCGGCCGCCGACCTCGTCGCGGATCCGGACGGATGTGTCGCCGTCGGCGAGCTTCCCTGCGGCGGCTGCCGCCTTGCGCAGCCGCTTGGAGAGCCGGCCGCCGACCAGTACGCCCAGCGCGCAGCCGCCGACCACGACCGCGACCGACCCTATGAGCAGTGCCTGGTCCAGGTCGTCGAGGACGGCGAACCTGTCGGGGAAACGGTTGTGGATCGACAGCACCCGGTCGTTGCCGAGCGGGGCGGCGGCCCAGACCTCGGGGGCGGTGTCGCCGGTGTCCTGGAGGTAGGTGGCGCGCTTGTAGCCGGTGACTTCCTTGCGCAGCTCGGGCGGCAGCGCGGGATCGTCGATCTTCGCGCCGAATTGCAGCCGGCCGGTCGACTCGAACATCCGCTGGACGATGTCAAGACGGTCGACCTGCACGTCCCGGCTGTTGTCGAGCATCGAGACCCGGGCGGCGTTGTGTACGACGATGCTCAGCGCGATCGCGACCAGCGCTCCGACGAGCGCGATGGCGGCGCTGAGCTTCCACCTCAGGCCCGTGCGCAGGGCCAGCCTGACCACCGGGCCCGTCAGCCTCTCAGCTTGTAGCCGAAGCCGCGGACCGTCTCGATGCGGTCCTGGCCGATCTTGCCGCGCAGCCGCTGGACGTGGACGTCGACGACCCGGGTGTCACCGCCCCAGCCGTAGTCCCAGACCCGCTCCAGCAGCCGGTCGCGGGAGAGGACCGTGCCCGGCGCGTCGGAGAACTCCAGCAGCAGGCGCATCTCGGTCGGCGTCAGCGCGACCGGCACACCGCCCTTGCGGACCTCCATGCCTTCGGTGTCCACCTCAAGATCGCCGAAGCGCAGTATCGCCTCGGCGGGCTCCGGTGCGTCGGCCGTGCGGGCGCCCGCGCCGTCCGGCCCGCTGGCGTGCCCGAAGCGGCGCAGCACGGCGCGGATCCGGGCGACCAGCACCGCACCGTCGAACGGCTTGGTGACGTAGTCGTCGGCGCCGGCTTCCAGGCCGAGCACCACGTCGATGGAGTCGGCACGCGCCGACAGCATGATCACCGGCACCGTGGACTCGTCCCGGATCCGGCGGCACAGGCTGACGCCGTCAAGTCCCGGCACCATGACGTCCAGGAGCGCGATATCGGGCCGGTCGGCGCGGAACGCCTCCAGGCCCGCGAGCCCGTCGGGCATCGCGGTGACCACGAACCCGTCCCGCTCCAGGGCGAGTTGGGTGGCCTCGCGGATGACGTCGTCGTCCTCGACGAAGAGCACATGGGTGTCGGCCATGCGGTTGTCTCAACCCTCCGATGCGTTGCCGTCTTCGGGCGCGGTGCCGTCGACGCCGGTCTTGCTGTAGTCCGTGTGGGACCGCGCGAACTCGGTGAAGCGGTCCTGGGACCAACGGTAGGTCGTCACGTCCTCGCCGGACGGACAGCACACCTTGTCACCGCTGCCGTAGGTCTGCTTCGAGATCTCCAGGTCGCCCTTGTTGACCCCGGCGGAGACCGACGGCTGTTCGTTGCTGAACACGTTGTCATACCCGTCGGTCCCGGCGTGCGCGTCCTCGTCCTTGCGGTAGACGTACGAGCCGATGCCCATGGAGTCCGCGCAGGTCATGACGTTCACGATGACGTCGGGAGCTTTGCTGCCGGTCACCGACGCATAGGTCACCTCGACCGGGTACTCGTCGGCGGCGCAGGGTTTGGCGAGGGTCCGCTTCACGTCCGCGCCGACCTTCGGGTCCTTCTTCAGCAGGCCGACCGCGTCGACCTTCTTGTACCCGGCGGTGGCGGACGGGCTGGGGGACGCGGTCGCCGCGCCCCGGGGCGGTGTGCCCGGTGTGGGCCCGGCCGAGCCCTCGCTGCGGACGCCTCCGCCGCCGGGATTGCAGCCGGCCAGCAGCAGGCCGACGGCGGCCACCCCCGCCGTGGCTGCGCCGCCTCTGGTCAACCTGTCCATGGTCAACCTGTTCCTGGACAATCCGCTCCTGCTCACCGTGCTGCTCGCACAGCCGCTGATCCTGCCGCTGTTGCTGTTGTGGTGGCACCGGCGGGCGCCCGGACGGATGCCGTGGCCGGTGTGCTGCTCAGTGTGGTGCGCCGTGCGCGGCGCCGTACGCCGCCCGTCAGGCCGCGCACCGCTCCTGCTCCTGCTCGCCACGCTCCAGCATCCGCGCGTCGATGTCGCGGTTCGCCAGTTCCTGACGCAGCCGGGCCAGGGCGCGGTGCAGCGTGCTCTTGACGGTACCGGTCGACATGCCGAGCGCGGCAGCGGTCTCCTCGGTGCTCATCTGCTCCCAGTGTCGCAGGACGACCACGCTGCGCTGCTTGGGAGCGAGCACGCCGAGGATGTCCATCAGGAGGGCGCGGTCGGCGCGCTGCTCGGTGCCGTCGTCGACGCTCGCGTCGGGGAGCTGCTCGGTGGGCACCTCCTCCAGCTTGCGGGCCCGCCACCACTCCGTCCGCGTGTTGATCATGACGCGGCGGAGGTAGGCGTCGGCCAGCGACTTGTCGGCGATGCCGTCCCAGCGGCCGTACGTGCGGACCAGGGCCGTCTGCAGCAGGTCCTGGGCGTCGACAGGGTCGGGCACCAGCCGTCGGGCGCTGCGGAGCAGGGCCTCCTGCCGCGTCCGTACGTACTCTTCGAAGTCCAGTACCTTGCCGCCGCTGGTCGCCATCCCGACGCCTCCGATCCGCTTGCGCTTCCCCACGTTGACCGTGCCGGTGGTCGTCTCCAGCACGAGAAGGACGCTACGGAGGGGGTGTTGCGGCGTAATGTGCGTCGGCCCCACAGGCAGTGCACGGAAAACCCTCGGTTGTGTAACAGCGGGCCGCGGGTCCTCCTCCGGAGGGACGGCGGGGCCCGGGGCGTCATCCTCCGGGGGGACGACGTCCCCGCCGGAAGACCGACGGGCCGTTTTCCGGGGGGCGTTCGGCGAACCGGGGGTCCGGGGGCTTCGGAGCGGGGTGCGCCGGACGGACGGAGGGACGCACCCGCGGGTGCGTCCCTCAATTCCCATCAGGGGCAGGTGCGCCGCTTCACGTCAGCGGCAAACGGTAACGGCCACCGTGCAGCGGTTCCACCAGACCGTCGGCGACGAGTCCGTCCAGCGCGCGGGCCCGCTGCACCGGTTCGTCCCACACCGCGTCGAGCATTACCTGCGGCACGGGGTGGACGGCCTCGCGCAGCACGGCGAGCAGCTTGCCGCGCACCTGGCGGTCGGTGCCCGCGTAGCTCTGGGTGCGGCGCGCCGGGCCCTCGTGCGCCGGGGATCCGGCCAGCCGCCAGGCGCACTGCGCGGCGATCGGGCAGCGTGCGCACTCAGGGCCGCGCGCCGTGCACACCAGCGCACCCAGCTCCATCGTGGCCGCCGCCCACTTCGCCGCGACCCCTTCGTCGTCGGGCAGCAGCGCGCGGGCGAGCTTGCGTTCGGCGGCGGTGGTGGCGTTCGGCGGGTACTGGCGGCCGGCCACCGCGCGGGCGAACACCCGGCGCACGTTGGTGTCCAGGACCGCGTGCCGCTGCCCGTACGCGAAGGAGGCGACGGCCGCGGCGGTGTACTCGCCGACGCCGGGCAGCGCCAGCAACTGGGCGTGCTCGCGCGGCACATCGCCGCCGTGCCGCTCCTGTATGGCCGATGCGGCGGCGTGCAGGCGCAGGGCGCGCCGCGGGTAGCCGAGCCGGCCCCAGGCGCGGACGGCCTCGCCCGGTGCCTCGGCGGCCAGGTCGGCGGGGCGCGGCCAGCGGGCCAGCCACTGCTCGTACACCGGCAGCACGCGGCTGACGGGTGTCTGCTGGAGCATGAACTCGCTGACCATCACGCCCCAGGCGCCGGCCTCGGGGCGGCGCCAGGGCAGATCACGGGCATGGGCGTCGAACCAGGCGGTGACGGGGCCGTGCAGTCCGGTCCCGTCGGTGGCGTCCGCGGCCGGTGCGGCGGCGGGCGCGGGAGTGGCGGCGGTGGCAGTGGCAGCGGGGGAGACAGGCGTCGAAGTCATGGCACCGCTGATGGTGGCACGAGCGGCGGCGCCCGGGAAACGCGCCGGGCCGCGCCGTCGCGCGCCCACCCGCACGCGGGACGGTCCGGTACGTACGGGTGGCCGCTTACCGGCGGTACGCGGCCGGGGCCCGCGCCGCCCCGCACGGAGCCGGTGCGCGCCGGCCGCGGGCCGCGCGCGAGGATGCGACCAGGGGCGGAGCCGGGCAGCGAAGCGGGAGAAGCGGGAGAGGAGTGGCAGGGATGCCGGATGAAGCGAACGAGGCGGAGGAGATGGACGAGATGGGCAGGGCGGGCGAGATGCAGGACGCGGGCCGGAGCGGCGGCTGTCCGGAGGAGATTCTGCGGGCGCTGGCCGGTCACACGACGCTGACGCTGGCGTACGGCGACGCGGACGGGCCGCAGGCGTGTGCGGTGCTCTACGCCGCGGGCGGCGACGCGGCGGGCCCGGTGGCGTACTTCGTCACCTCGGGCACGACCCGGCACGGCAGGGCGCTGCGGCAGCCCGGTGCGCGGGTGGCGTTCACGGCGCAGCGGGACGGCCAGGAGTGGACCGCGCTGACCGGCCTCCAGGGGCGGGGCCGCTGCCGCGTGCTGGCGGGCGATGAGCGGGCGGCAGGCTGGGCCGCGTACACCGGGCGGTTCCCGTTCGTCGCGGCGGACGAGCGGCTGCGCGCGGCCCTGGAGCGGACCGAGCTGTGGGAGCTGCGCCCCGACTGGCTGCGGCTGATCGACAACGGCCGGGGCTTCGGACACAAAGAGGAGTGGCGGCCGGCGACCGCCACTCCGTAGACAACCCCTGCGCGGTGTCACGCGGCCCGTTCCGCCGGCCTGACCCAAACGGAGGCCCTACACCGCCGCGTGCGAGCCCCGCTGCGCCTCGACCAGCGGGCGCAGCGGCCCGGAGCGCAGCCGCAGCACCAGCGCCGTCATCGGCCGCCTGAGCAGCAGGATGGTCAGGGCGGCGAGCACCGCGCCGAAGGCGAGTCCTGCGGCCACGTCGTGCGGGTAGTGGACGCCGACGAAGACCCGGGAGAAGCCGGTCAGCAGGGCCACCGGCACCGCGAGCCAGATCGCGGCCCGCCAGGCGATGGCGATGCCGACGGCCAGGGAGGCGGCGATCACCGAGTGGTTGCTGGGGAAGGACCAGTCGCCCTCGGGCGGGCATGTCGCGATGGAGGCCGCCGCGTGTGCCACCGCACGGCAGGGACGCTCCTCCTCCACCATGCCCTTGACGATCTCGCTCAGGACGTACGCGACGACGGTGCCGACCGGCACCAGTATGGCGAGGGCGACGGCGCGCGGGTCGTGCCGACGGGACCGCCACCATCCCAGGATGGCCACCGCCATCAGGAGCAGAATCCCGCCTTCGGTGCCGGCGTCGGCGAAGGAATGGACCCATCCAGGGGTGCCATGCGCGAAGTCGGTGACGTCGCGATAGAGATCGGTGCTGTTCATGAGGGACGACGGTACGTAATGCCGGGCACTGATCGCACCTGAACGACGTCCGGAGGGCATTCCGGCGAACACCGGGTGGGGGTTCGGTGACGTTCCGTGCCGGGGCGGTGGCTGCCCGGAGGTGTGCGGCGGCGGGGTGGAAGGGGCGGGAGAGGCGGAGGCGGAACCGGAATCGGGTGGGAATCGGGTCCGCGGACCCGGATCCGGGCCGATCATGGGAAAAGTTGCCGTTCTGTGCGGCGGGTACTGGCCGGTGTGCCCAGGGTTCTCTCGTAGAGTTTCCGCGTGGGATCACTGCGCAATCCGATCGGGCCGCTCCCCTCCTCCATCTACTGGCGGCGGAGGGCCGTTGCGCTGGGCATCTTCGCGCTGCTCGCCCTCCTGGTGGTGTGGCTCCTCAACTTGGGCGGGGGCAGCGGCAGAACCAGCGCCGAGAGCAAGGGCCACGACGGCTCGGGGCCCGCGACGTCCATCACGCCAGGTCCCTCATCGACAGGACCGGCGATCAGTCAAAAGCCGGGCGGGCGCGATGAGTCGGGCAGTGGCGGCGGTGACGGCGGCGGTTCGGGGTCGGGCGGCGGCTCGGGTGCGGGCGGCAGCGGCGGCTCCGGTGGCGGCGCGGGCGCGGGTTCCGGCGGCTCCGGCGGCACGCCGATCGGCGAGGGCACGGGCGGCGGCGCGGTGGCGGCCGGCGGCTCCCTCGCGAACTGCGCGGATGGCGGCACGGAGTTGGCGCTGCACAGTGTCAAGGACTCCTACCGGCCGGGCGAGAAGCCGAAGTTCGAGCTGACGGTCAAGAACACCGCGGGCGCCGACTGCAAGGTGGACCTCGGCGGCAAGGCCGCGGTGCTCACGATCACCGACACCGCGGGCGACGACCCGGTGTGGGCGTCCGACGACTGCCCCGCGGGCGCCGCCGCCGCGCCGGTGAAGATCCCGGCGCACGGCTCGCTCCAGCGCACCGTCACGTGGGACCGCAAGGTGAGCCACCCGGACTGCGCGACGCCGAGCGCGGCGGCCGTTCCTGCGGGCAAGTACCAGATCGAGGCCAAGGTGCCGGGGCTCGCGGCGGCCCGTACGTCGTTCGTGCTCGCCAAGGACTGAACGGGCCCGTCCGGAGCGGCCTCCTCCGGTTGTTCCGCTCGTAGGGGATCCGCCCACAGCGTGCAGGGCCCCGCGGGCCGCGGGCCGTGCGGCACAGTCGCGGCATGAGACTACTGATGCTGGGCGGAACGGAGTTCGTCGGCCGCGCGGTCACCGAGGCGGCGCTGGCCAGGGGTTGGCAGGTGACGGTGTTCCACCGCGGGCACCACGCCCCGCCACCTGGCGCGACGGCGCTGCACGGCGACCGGAGCACGGCGGCGGGCCTCGCGGCCCTCGCGGCGGGTGAGTGGGACGCCGTCGTCGACACCTGGAGCGGCGCGCCGGTCGCGGTCAGGGACGCGGCGCGGCTGCTGGCGGACCGTGCGGGCCGCTACGTCTACGTCTCCAGCAGGTCCGTGCACCCGTTCCCGTGCGCCGCAGGACTCGACGAGAGCGGGCCGCTGGTGCCGGGCTCGCCCGACGCCACCACGGCGGACGACTACGCGCAGGCCAAGCGGGGCGCCGAGATCGCCGCCGCCGAAGCCTTCGGCGACCGGGCGGTGCTGGCCCGCGCGGGGCTGATACTCGGCCCGTACGAGAACATCGGGCGGCTGCCGTGGTGGCTGAACCGGATCGCGCGCGGCGGCCCGGTGCTCGCGCCAGGGCCCCGCGAGCTGCCCCTCCAGTACATCGACGCCCGCGACCTCGCGGAATGGCTGCTTGACGGCATCGGGGACGGCATCGCGGGCGGCCCGTACAACCTGGTCAGCGCGCCGGGGCACACCACGATGGGCGAACTGCTCGACCACTGCGTGCGGGTGACAGGTGCACACGCGGAGCTGCGCTGGGCGGCGCCGGACGCGGTGCAGGCCGCCGGGATCCAGCCCTGGACGGAGCTGCCGGTCTGGCTGCCGCCGGGCGAGGCGCACGACACGCTGCACCGCGGGGACGTGTCGAAGGCGCTGGCCACGGGGCTGCGGTGCCGGCCCGTGGGGGAGACGGTGGCGGACACCTGGGAGTGGCTGCGGTCGCTCGGCGGGGTGGCGCCGCAGCGTCCTGGCCGGCCGGCGGTCGGCCTGCCGCCGGAGAAGGAGGCGGCGTTCCGGGGGGAGGGCTGACGGGCTGACAGGCTGAACGGTGGGGCGGGCGGGGCCTGTTGGAGCGGTGCCCCGTACCCGCCCCGGAACGTTTCGCCCGGGTTCTCGTCTCAGACGTAGCGTTCGAGGATCGACGACTCGGCGAGGCGGGACAGGCCCTCGCGGACCGAGCGGGCGCGGGCCTCGCCCACGCCGTCCACCGCCTGGAGGTCGTCGACGCTCGCCGCCAGCAGCTTCTGGAGGCCGCCGAAGTGGTCGACGAGGCGGTCGATGACCGCGCCGGGCAGCCGGGGGACCTTCGCCAGCAGCCGGAAGCCGCGCGGCGAGACCGCCGAATCCAGCGTCTCGGGGGAGCCGCTGTAGCCCAGCGCGCGGGCCACGATGGGGAGTTCGAGAAGCTCGGTGTGGCTGAGGGCGTCCAGCTCGGCGAGGGCTTCGGCGACGGTGCGGGAGCGCTTGGCGGTCGGCTCGGGGACGTAGTCGCGGACGACCAGCTCGCGCTCGGGCTCTACACCGGCGATCAGCTCGTCCAGCTGGAGCGTCAGCAGGCGGCCGTCGGTGCCCAGTTCGACGACGTACTCGGCGATTTCGGTGGCGATCCGGCGGACCATCTCCAGGCGCTGGGCCACGGCGGAGACGTCCCGCACCGTCACCAAGTCCTCGATCTCCAGGGCGGAGAGGGTGCCGGCGACCTCGTCCAGGCGGAGCTTGTAGCGCTCCAGGGTCGCCAGCGCCTGGTTCGCGCGGGAGAGGATCGCGGCCGACTCCTCCAGGACGCGGCGCTCGCCGTCGACGTACAGGGCGATCAGCCGCATCGACTGGCTGACCGAGACGACGGGGAAGCGGGCCTGGATCGAGACGCGCTGGGCGGTGCGGTGCCGGGTGCCGGTCTCCTCGGTGGGGATGGAGGCATCCGGGACCAGCTGCACACCGGCCCGCAGGATCTTGCTGATGTCCTTGTCGAGCACCAGCGCGCCGTCCAGCTTGCACAGCTCCCGCAGCCGGGTCGCGGTGAACTCGACGTCCAGCACGAAGCCGCCGGTGCACATCGACTCGACGGTCTTGTCGAAGCCCAGCACGATCAGCCCGCCGGTGTTGCCGCGCAGAATCCGCTCCAGGCCGTCGCGCAGGGCGGTACCGGGAGCGACCGCGCTCAGCGAGGCGCGCATCAGGGCGTCGGTGCCGGAGCTCCCGCCGGACCTGCCGGGAGACGATGCCCGGTCGTTGGCTGCCACTGCACTCCTCCGTCGCAAGGTCTGTCGGTCCGCAGGCCGCCCGGCCCCTGCTGCGGCGGACGTACCAGGGAGCGTACGTGTGCCGACGGCAAGACTGCGGCGCTGGGCGAGACCAGGGCAAAGTCTACCGGCGGACCTCCCTCTCCTGCGGGGGCTCTTCCTGCGGGGCCGCTCGCCGCGCCCGCTTGGGCAGCACGCGCAGCGCCTCGCCGACATCGGCGACCTCCAGGACCCGCATGCCGTCCGGGATCCGGCCCGGATCGGACGGGACCAGCGCGTGCGTGAAGCCGAGGCGGGCGGCTTCGGAGAGCCTGCGCTGCACGCCGGTCACCCGCCTGACCTCGCCGGCCAGACCGACCTCGCCGATGGCGACGAGGTTCTTCGGCAGCGGGGTGTCGCTGGCCGCGCTGGCCAGGGCGAGCGCCACCGCGAGGTCGGCTGCGGGTTCGGTGAGCTTCACCCCGCCGACCGTGGCGCTGTAGATGTCGCGCTTGCCCAGGGCGCTGATCCGGCCGCGCTGTTCCAGGACGGCGAGCATCATCGACACCCGGGAGGTCTCCAGGCCGGACGTCGTACGCCGCGGCGAGGGGATCTGCGAGTCGACGGTGAGCGCCTGGACCTCGGCGACCAGCGGGCGGCGGCCCTCCAGGGTGACGGTCAGACAGGTACCGGGCACGGGCTCGGCGCGGCGCGTCAGGAAGAGGCCCGAAGGGTCGGCGAGGCCGGTGATGCCTTCGTCGTGCAGCTCGAAGCAGCCGACCTCGTCGGTGGTGCCGTAGCGGTTCTTGACGCCGCGGACGAGGCGCAGCCTGGCGTGCCGGTCGCCCTCGAACTGGAGGACCACGTCGACGAGATGCTCCAGCAGGCGCGGCCCCGCGATGGCGCCGTCCTTGGTGACGTGGCCGACCAGGAGGGTGGCCATGCCGCGCTCCTTGGACGCCCGGATGAGGGCGCCGGCGACCTCGCGGACCTGGGCCATGCCACCGGGCGCGCCGTCGATCTCCGGGGAGGCGACGGTCTGCACGGAGTCCAGGACGAGCAGCGAGGGCTTGACGCTGTCCAGGTGCCCGAGGACGGCGGAGAGGTCGGTCTCGGCGGCGAGGTAGAGGTGGTCGTCGATCGCTCCGATGCGGTCGGCGCGCAGCCGGACCTGGCTCGCGGACTCCTCGCCCGTGACGTAGAGCGTGGGGTGGTCGCCGGACGCGGCCTTGGCGGCGACGTCCAGGAGGAGGGTGGACTTGCCGACACCCGGCTCGCCGGCCAGCAGCGCCACGGCGCCAGGGACAAGGCCGCCGCCGAGCACGCGGTCCAGCTCGGGCACGCCGGTGGAGCGCGCGGTGGCCCGCCGCCCGTCGACCTGGCCGATGGGCACCGCGGCGGTGGTGACCCTGCCGGGAGCGGTCGTCCGCACCGCCGGGGAGCCGCCGGTCTCCTCGACCGTGCCCCACGCCTGGCATTCAGGGCAGCGGCCGAGCCACTTCGCGGTGGTCCAGCCGCACTCGGTGCAGCGATAGGAGGGGCGCTCCTTGGCCGACGTTTTACGGGTTGCCATGCGGCCACCGTAACCGTGGGGTGTGACAACGTCGGCCGCTGCGCCGACCGGGTGGCCTGCGGAGGGCCCGGGGCACGCTTGCCGCGCGGGCGGCATGGGCGGAACGAGTGGTTCCTGTCCCCTTTTGAGTGAGATGGTCACTCGTAAGGGTCAAATGTGTGCCCGGAGAGGGAGCACCGCTGCATCATCCGCCTACCGTCGCCGGGTGATGAGCAGGCCCGAGCACCCCACGCACACCACCGGCGCACCCCGGTCGCGCGGCACCGCCCAGCGCCACCCTGGTGGCCCAGCCCGCGACGACCACCACTCAAGCCCCGATCGCCACACCCGTCACGACCCCCCCCAACGCCCCTACGAGCCGTATCTGGACGGGCTGTTCACGTACTGCCTGTCCGTCCTGTGCGCGCACGACGCGGCGAGCGCCGTGCTCGGCGAGACCCTCGCGCTCGCCGAGCGGCAGCAGGGCAAGCGGCCGGGGCCGCCGCTCTACCGCCCCTGGCTCTACGCGCTCGCCCGCTGGGCCTGCCTGCGCCGGCTCGCCGAGTCCGCCGCGCCGGACGCCGATGCGGACCCCGAGGCGGAGCGGCGCGAGCTGGCCGTCCTGGCCTGGCCCGAGGCCGCGGGCACCACACCCGAGCAGCGCGAGGCGCTGGAGCTCTCGGTACGCCACCGCCTGGCGGCCGACGAGGTCGCCGCGGTACTCGGCACCGAACCCGCCGCCACCCACGCCCTGCTGGCCGCCGCCTCCTGCGAGGTCGAGCGGACCCGGGCCGCGCTGGCCGTCGTCGAACGCGGTCGCTGCCCCGACGTGGCGCGGCCGGCGGGCGGCTCCCAGATGCTGCTCGGGGCCGCGCTGCGGCGGGAGTTGGTGCGGCATGTCGACGAGTGCGCCGAGTGCCGGCGTACCGCGGAGCGGGCCACAGCCGCGGGCCCCTGGCCCGGCACCGCGCCTGCGGCACAGGGTGCCCTGCCGCTGGTCGAGGCGCCGCGGGAGGCCGTGTTCGGCGCGCTGGCCGCGGCCAGGCGCAGCCGCTCGGCGCGTGCCGAGGGGGTGGCGGGCGCCGGGACCGCGGCAGGCGGCAGGCGCGCGGGCCGCAGCGGCTGGCCAAACGGTTCTCCTCGCTACGACCGGGCGGGATTCCCGGTCGGCCCCACCGACCGCGCGGCCCGCCGCCGCCGACTGCGCAGTCGGGCCATGACGACCACCATCGTCGCCACGGTGCTGGCCGCGCCGGTGCTCGCCCTGTGGGCCGCGTACCGCAGCGCCCCGATGGCAGGCGATCCGGATCCCTCGCAGTCGGTGACCGCCCGCGACGTGGACACTTCCCGGCTGGACGGCCGCCCGTACGAGAACGCGGGCAACGCCAGCAGGACGCCGCAGCCGAGGTTCCTGGCAGGCGGCAGGACCCCCGACGTCTCGGTCGAGGTGGCCGGCGCGGACGGCTCCCCGCAGCCGCCCGGCGGCGGCCCAGGCCGGCTGACCGTCGCCGCGCAGCCGAGCGGCGAGACCACCGTCATCACCCTCAGCGCATCCGGCGGCGCTTTGGTGCGCTGGACGGCCGCCACCGCGGCGTCGTGGCTCCAAATCAGCCGTACGGCCGGTGAGTTGAAGCCGGGGCAGACGGTGACGGTCACGGTCTTCGTCGATCACGACCAGGAGCCCGCGGGTCACTGGCGGAACCGGGTCGTGCTGGGCCCCGGCGGCGCCGCCGTCACGATCGAGGGGCACGGCGCGAAGGACCAGGGCCCCGGCCGGAGTGACACGGCGCCGGCGCAGGCCGAGCCGGCGCCCGAGCCGAGCGGCACGGCCCCGCACGGCCCCGGTCCCGGCAGCCCTTCGCCCCTGCCTGCCACCGGTAAGGCACCGCGCTGACCTGCGGCCGGCCGGGACGCGGCCGGCCCGTCAGTCCTTCGGGGGCTTCGGGGCCACCGGCGGATCCGCCGGGTGCGGCGCCATCGGCAGCGTCGCCGCCAGCCGCTCCTCGCACAGTTCGACGAGCTTGGCGTACGCCTTCTTGCCCATCAGCTCGGTGAGTTCGGGCTTGTAGGAGACGTAGACCGGGTCGCCCGCGCCGTGCGCCGAGGTGGCGGACGTGCACCACCAGTGCAGGTCATGGCCGCCGGGGCCCCAGCCGCGCCGGTCGTACTCGCCGATCGTCACCTGGAGGATCTGGGTGTCGTCGGGCCGGTCGATCCAGTCGTACGTGCGCCGCACCGGCAGCTGCCAGCAGACGTCCGGCTTGGTCTCCAGCGGCTCGCGGCCCTCGCGCAGCGCGAGGATGTGCAGCGAGCAGCCGGCGCCCGCGGGGAAGCCGGGCCGGTTCTGGAAGATGCACGAGCCGTCCCAGCGCCGGGTCTGCCGGTCGCCGTCCTCGTCCTCCTCGACCCAGCCGGACTCGGTGCCGACGTCGTGGAACTGCCACAGCTCCGGCGTGAGCCGGGCCACACTCTTGGCGACCCGCTCCTCGTCTTCCTCGTCGGAGAAGTGCGCGCCCAGCGTGCAGCAGCCGTCGTCGGCCCGTCCCGCCGCGATGCCCTGGCAGCCGCTGCCGAAGATGCACGTCCAGCGGGAGGTCAGCCAGGTCAGGTCGCAGCGGAAGAGCTGCTCGTCGTCGGCCGGGTCGGGGAAGGTGACCCAGGCACGGGCGAAGTCGAGGCCGACCTCGTCGGCCGTGGCCCCCTGCGCCGCCGCTTCGCCGGCCTGCCGCTTTGTGTCCTTCTTCAGGGATTTATCGTGCTTCGCCTTTTTCGTCTTAGCCACGTCTCCAGCGTAAGGCGGCGTGACTCCTACTCCTGCCACCGCAGTAGGTTTCCCCGTATGAGACTCGGTGTCCTCGATGTGGGTTCGAATACGGTCCATCTCCTGGTGGTCGACGCGCACCCGGGCGCGCGTCCGCTGCCCGCGTACTCGCACAAGGCGGAGCTGCGGCTCGCCGAACTGCTGGACGCGGACGGCGCGATCAGCGACGCGGGGGTGGACAAGCTGATCGCCACCCTCCACGAGGCGATCGAGGTCGCCGAGGACAAGGGCGTCGAGGACGTGCTGCCGTTCGCCACCTCCGCGGTCCGTGAGGCCGCCAACGGCGAGGACGTGCTGCGCCGGGTCGCCCAGGAGACCGGCGTCGAGCTGCGGGTGCTCTCCGGTGAGGACGAGGCGCGGCTCACCTTTCTCGCCGCCAGGCGCTGGTTCGGCTGGTCGGCGGGCCGGCTGCTGGTCCTGGACATCGGCGGCGGCTCCCTGGAGATCGCGTACGGCCTGGACGAGGAGCCGGACGCGGCGGTGTCGCTGCCGCTCGGCGCCGGCCGGCTGACCAGCGGCGCACTGCCGGGCGATCCGCCGGGCGCGGACGCCATACGGGCGCTGCGGCGCCGGGTGCGCGCCGAGATCGCGAAGGTGGTGAGCGATTTCACCCGCTACGGCGCCCCCGATCACGTCGTCGGCACCTCCAAGACCTTCCGGCAGCTGGCCAGGATCGCCGGTGCCGCCCGCTCGGGCGACGGGCTCTACGTCCTGCGGGAGCTGGAGCGCAAGAAGCTGGAGGAGTGGGTGCCGAAACTGGCGGCGATGCCCGTGCAGGAGCGGACCGGGCTGCCCGGGGTGTCCGAGGGCAGGGCGGCGCAGCTGCTGGCGGGGGCGCTGGTGGCGGAGGCGGCGATGGACCTCTTCGGCGTGGAGTCGCTGGAGATCTGCCCGTGGGCGCTGCGCGAGGGCGTCATCCTGCGCCGGCTCGACCACCTGCCCCCGGGCTGAGCGGGGCGGCCCGTACGCTGTTCCTCGTGACAGAGCCAGTGGTGCGCATCCCGGATGCGAAGGTCGCGCTGTCCACGGCTTCGGTCTACCCGGAGTCGACGGCGACGGCCTTCGAGATCGCCGCCCGCCTGGGCTACGACGGCGTCGAGGTCATGGTGTGGACCGATCCGGTCAGCCAGGACATCGACGCGCTGCGCAGGCTCTCCGACTACCACGGCGTGCCGGTGCTCGCCGTGCACGCGCCGTGTCTGCTGATCACCCAGCGGGTGTGGTCGACCGACCCGTGGGTCAAGCTCCAGCGCGCGAAGAACGCCGCGGAGAAGCTGGGGGCTTCCACGGTCGTGGTGCACCCGCCGTTCCGCTGGCAGCGCGGCTACGCGCGGGACTTCGTGCGCGGGGTGTGGCGCATGGAGGGCGAGACGGACGTGAAGTTCGCCGTGGAGAACATGTACCCCTGGCGCTACCGCGACCGCGAGATGCTGGCGTACGCACCGGACTGGGATCCGACGCAGGACGACTACCGGCACTTCACCGTCGATCTCTCGCACACCGCCACCTCGCGCAGTGACGCGCTGGCGATGGTGGACCGGATGGGCGACCGGCTCGCCCACATCCACCTCGCCGACGGCGACGGCTCCAACAAGGACGAGCACCTGGTGCCTGGCCGCGGCAGCCAGCCCTGCGCCGACCTGCTGGAACGGTTGGCCACCAGCGGCTTCGACGGGCACGTGGTGATCGAGGTCAACACCCGGCGCGCGATGTCGGCGGCCGAGCGCGAGGCGGATCTCGCCGAGGCGCTGGCCTTCACCCGGCTCCATCTCGCCTCGCCGACGTGGGTGCCGGGGTCGTGAGCCGAGGCCCGTCACCGGTGGGTGGCGGTCCGTCCGCACTCCGGTCATCCGTCTCACATTGCGGAGGCGCTGTCCGGATCGCGGATCGGGAGCGTAATCTCGGGTTCAGCTGATAAAGGACGGCTGCTATATGACGCCGCCCGCCCCGGCACGGTCCGGCGGCGGACGCGGCGGTCGTTCGGACGAACCCCGAGGGAGTGACCATCGTGCCCGATCTGAGGTCCCGCACCGTTACCCATGGCCGCAACATGGCAGGCGCCCGAGCCCTTATGCAGGCCAGCGGCGTAGCGCGCGAGGACTTCGGCAAGCCGATCATCGCCGTCGCCAACAGCTTCACGGAGTTCGTGCCGGGCCACACCCACCTCCAGCCCGTCGGCCGGATCGTCTCCGAAGCGATCCACGCGGCAGGCGGCATCGCCCGCGAGTTCAACACCATCGCGGTCGACGACGGCATCGCCATGGGCCACGGCGGGATGCTCTACAGCCTGCCGTCCCGCGACCTGATCGCCGACTCCGTCGAGTACATGGTCGAGGCGCACTGCGCGGACGCGCTGATCTGCATCTCCAACTGCGACAAGATCACCCCCGGCATGCTGATGGCCGCGATGCGCCTGAACATCCCGACCGTCTTCGTCTCCGGCGGCCCGATGGAGGCAGGCAAGGCCACCCTCGTCGACGGCACCGTCCGCAAGCTCGACCTGATCAACGCGATCTCCGACGCGGTCAACGAGAACATCTCGGACGAGGACATCCTCCGCATCGAGGACAACGCCTGCCCGACCTGCGGCTCCTGTTCCGGCATGTTCACCGCCAACTCCATGAACTGCCTGACGGAGGCCATCGGCCTCTCCCTCCCCGGCAACGGCTCCGTGCTGGCCACCCACACCGCCCGCAAGGCGCTGTACGAGAACGCCGGACGCACCGTCGTCGAGATCACCAAGCGGCACTACGAGCAGGACGACACGACCGTCCTGCCGCGCACCATCGGCTCCCGCGCCGCCTTCGAGAACGCCATGGCCCTGGACATCGCCATGGGCGGCTCGACCAACACGATCCTGCACCTGCTCGCCGCCGCCCAGGAAGCCGGACTCGACTTCGACCTGGACGACATCAACGCGGTCTCCCGGCGGGTGCCCTGCCTGGCGAAGGTCGCCCCGAACGTCGCGCCGGGCGGCACGTACTACATGGAGGACGTGCACCGGGCGGGCGGCATCCCCGCCATCCTCGGCGAGCTGTACCGCGCCGGGATGCTCAACGAGGACGTGCACACCGTGCACAGCGACTCCATGGCCGAATGGCTCAAGACCTGGGACGTGCGCGGCGGTTCGCCCTCCGCCGAGGCCGTCGAACTGTGGCACGCGGCCCCCGGCTGCAAGCGCTCGGCGACCGCCTTCTCGCAGTCCGAGCGCTGGGACTCGCTCGATGTGGACGCGGCCGGCGGCTGCATCCGCGACCTGGCGCACGCGTACTCCGCCGACGGTGGTCTGGCGGTCCTCAAGGGCAACATCGCCGAGGACGGCTGCGTCGTGAAGACCGCAGGTGTCGACGAGTCGATCTGGACCTTCGAGGGCCCGGCCGTGGTCTGCGAGTCGCAGGAAGAGGCCGTCGACAAGATCCTCGCCAAGCAGGTCAAGGAGGGCGACGTCGTCGTCATCCGCTACGAGGGCCCCAAGGGCGGCCCCGGCATGCAGGAGATGCTCTACCCGACGTCCTTCCTCAAGGGCCGCGGCCTGGGCAAGGCGTGCGCGCTGGTCACCGACGGCCGCTTCTCCGGCGGCACGTCCGGCCTCTCCATCGGCCACGCCTCGCCGGAGGCGGCATCCGGCGGCACCATCGCCCTCGTCGAGGACGGTGACCGCATCCGCATCGACATCCCCAACCGCTCGATCGAACTCCTCGTCAGCGACGTCGAGTTGGAGTCCCGCCGGCTCGCCCTGGGCGGCGTCTACGCCCCCAAGCAGCGCGAGCGCAAGGTTTCCCAGGCCCTGCGCGCCTACGCCGCCATGGCCACCAGCGCGGACAAGGGCGCGGTGCGCGATGTGAGCAAGCTGGGCTGAGGGAACGGCAGTTGAGAGGCCCCCGTCGGGTGACGGGGGCCTCTTGCTGTTTCCGGGGCCGGGCGGGCTTTTGTACATCACCTTACGATTCACTCCACTGGGTTAAAACCATATGCTCCCGGCACATCGATAAATAGTCGACGGCTGCGTGGGTATAGAGCCGGATGAGTACGACGCGCAGCGTTTTGACGTCGGCGCCCCATCCGGTACCAGGTTTCGTTTTCCGGGGATGCACCAGCTCGGCCGCACAGAATTCGTCCACGTGACGTCGGCGTGCCCGATTTCTCTGGCTTCTGCTCCCCCGAATCAAGCGCGGGAGCAGTGCCCACGTGCCCCGCCCACCCCCTCCAGCGCCAGCCTCAAGGAGAAGACATGGCCACGCCTGTCGATCATCAGAACTCTTCCCTCCTCGTTTTCTTCGGGGATCCGCTGTATCCCGGAGTGAGCGCCAAGATTATCGTCTACTGGCCCAGGCCGGCAGGCGGCGGAGAAGTCGAATACAGCACCTCCGCCGTCACTGGCGGTTCAGGTATCTGGCACAGCCTCACGCCTATTTCCGGAACGTGCTACTGGGTGGGGGATTTCGAAGTATCTCCGCAGGCCCCCTTATGTGAGACCGACCTGATGCTCAGGAAAGGGACGGAATGTGAATGCGTCACCGTAACGGTTTGCATCGCCATCAAAGATCCCCCCAGAGGGATTCCGGGATTCCGCGGCGAGAAGGGTGAAACCGGGCCTCGCGGACGAAAAGGAGATGCGGGCGACGAGGGTGAGCGGGGCGAGAAAGGCGATCGAGGTGATCCCGGGCAACGCGGGGAGAAGGGAGATCAAGGGGAAAAGGGAAGCAAGGGGGAAAAGGGAGGGAGGGGGGATCCGGGCCGGGACGGCGAGAAAGGCGAGCGGGGCGACAAGGGCGACCCGGGGCAACGAGGCCGGAAAGGCGACAAGGGGGAGCGGGGCGAGGCGGGCTGCAAAGGCGAGCGGGGCGACAAAGGCGATGAGGGTGCGCCCGGCCCCCGGGGCGAGCCGGGCGCACAAGGCGAGCGTGGTGAGCCCGGATGCTCCGGCCGGGACGGCGAAGCGGGTGAGCGGGGCGACGCGGGTGAGCCCGGCCCACGAGGTGAGCGGGGCGACCCCGGGCCCAAGGGCGACCCCGGCCCGCGTGGCGACAAAGGCGAAAAGGGGGACAAGGGCGATCCCCTTGATCCCGGATCCATCGAGGAGATGGTCTGCGCCATCATCAAACGCATGCTGAGCGGGATGGAATGCCCGTGAACGGGCGTTAGAACTTCTGCTGTTTCGCGCCGGGCGGCAGGAAGCAGGGGGTGCTGACGGAGAGGCGGAGGGTGTTGGGGGGTTTTGCGGTGTCGGCGATGAGGGAGAAATTCTCCTTTTCGTGGTAGCCGTCGAGGATGACCTGATGGGTGTGCGGGCGTTCCTCGTACGACGAGACGTCCACGCCGTGCTCCTTCAGCGCCGCCCGGAGTTTGCGGACCGCCGCGATGTGTTCTTCCCGGGGGAGATCGGCGTACACGGTGTAGGTCAGGGTGTACCGGCCGTCCTCAGCCACCTCGTCACTCTGGCCGACGCAGTCCTCGAAGTCCGTGAACGGGCCATACGTGTTGCCCACCTTCACCTCGGCAAAATGCGCCATGGTCGAGGTGTAGCGCTTCGCCCAAGTCAGCGCGTTCTCACGGCTCTTACGCGGCAGCGGCTTGTTGGCATCGTCGGAATTCTGGGACATACAAGCTCCGGTGGACAGGATGACCGAGGCGGCCAGGACAAGGGGGAGGGTGCGTCGCAAAAACGTTGCCCGCCACGGGGAAACAGCGCCTCTCAAGAATGGCTCTCACATGTTGATGGGAGTGGGAATGGCCTTGTCCGGCTCCTGGCCGGCAATGCTCCGCCCCTGATTGGCGAGGCTCTTGCTGTGGTCGTCCCAATAGCCGCTGTGGCCATGCGTATCAGTGACGAACCGCGTTCCACCGAAGGCGCCGGTGTTCGGGTCGGGCCCGAGCGTCAGCCCTTGTGCCAGTTTGATTTTGTCGTCGTCGGCGAGCCCGGTGTAGAAGTGGTCCGATCCGACGTGCAGGTCGGATGCGCTGCCGACCGTCATTCCCGGGCTGCCGACGACGGAGATGCTGTCGGCGCCGAGCCCCTTTGCCGCCGGCATCCGCGTCCCCCACGACCGTGGCGCCGTAGCTGTGCCCCAGAACGGTCATGTGTGCCGGGTCGGACCCCTCGTGTGAGGCACGCAGGCCGTGGGTGAAGTCCCGGAGGTCCGGTGCCGCGTCGTCGGCCCGGCCGGTGCCGCCCACCGCGAGGTTCGGGGCCTCCGAGACGGGAACTTCCGGAGCGTCGTAGCCGAGCCAGTAGACCATCGAGGTGTTCGCCGACGGGTCGGCCCGCTCGGCCGACCGCTGCAACTTATCGATCCGCGACAGCTGCCCGCCCGTCGAGTCCATCGTCGTCGCGGTTCCGGGGACCTGTACGCCGACGTTGTCCGCGGTGTCCGGGTTTCCCATGGCGATGACGGCCTTGCCGTCCTCGAACTCGTCGAAATCCAGGAGATAGAGCTTCTTGTTCCCCTTCGCGCCGTCGCGCTTGTCGAGTTCGGCCTTCAGGGTCTCCAGGTTGTGACGGTCCTGGGAGATTCCGGATATCGACTGGTCGCTGCCGGCGACGAAGTTGAGCTGCTGGTCCAGGGACAGCCGGTTCGCGTCGTCCCGTACGTCGCTCGGGAGGCCGTTGGTCTTGCCGATCCGCTCCGGGTACATGGTGGCGTACTCCTGGCGGGTGTCCTCGTCCAGGCCCTTCCACCAAGCGGCGGCGTCCTTGGGGTCCTTGGGAATCTGCGGCCCCTCGATGCCCAGGTCCTTCATGGCCTCCTGGGTGTCGGCCGCGGACTCGGCTGCCATGTGCCTGTTCTTGCGGTCCATGAGGTCGCCGCGGAGTTCCGACAGGGCCTTGTGGCCGTCGGCGCCGGCCTTGCGGGCGTCCTTGACCGCGGTGTCGATCTCCTCCTGGAAGCGCTGGACGCGGTCCAGCTTGGCCTGCGTCTCCTCCGGTGACTCGTCCGCGTCGCAGACGGCCTCCATCACCCTCCCGGAGTCGTCGACGAGGAAGTCCTCGGCCTCGGCGCTCCGCCGAGCGGAATTCCCTTCGGGCTCGGCGGGCGCGGGCCCCGAACCGGGCGCGGGCCCCGAACCGGGCGCGGGCCCCGTGGCGGGCGCGGGCCCCGAGGTGAGGGCCGGTCCCGTGGCGGGCGCGGACATGATCACGTCCTCCATGTCCCCGTCGAAGTCCTCGAAGTCCTGATCAACCATGTCTTCGTTCCACTCATGGTTGTCAGCGGTGTCGCGCAGGTTGCCCGCGCCCCACAACAGCCGCTTGTGCAGGCCGTCGAGGGCCGGCTTCCAGGTCTCGCCGATCATGTGCAGCCCCGAGGCGACCGACCATCCGTGAGCGGAGTCCGCGGCCGTGCCGGTTTCGGTGACGGCCTTGTCGCAGGGCTTCTTGATGTCGTCGGCGATGCCGCTCTGGGCGTGCGCTGACGCGCGCAGTTCGCCGGGTTCGACCGATTACCGTTGAACCGTTGTGCGAAACGCCGACCGTCCGGTTCCAGCCACCGCGATAGGCGGGCCAGGGGCCACCGCGGCTACTCTCCGATCGGCTCTGACCAGGGCATGGGAGCGCGGGCCTGAAGCTCGCGAATAAGAATGAAGTCAGCTGAAGTGGAGGGGCTCGAACGCACATCGGAGGACGGCCGCAATACCCGGACTCTGATCCTGATGCCCGTGGACCACGAGATCATTCCGCCCGCTCCCGGTGCCCAGTGCCCGGGGCCTCAGAACTCGACCGGCCGCCCGTCCTTCCACAGGGCATCCACGTGCCCGGCGAACCGGTCGAACAGCCCGTCCGGGCCGAGGCGTCGCAGGTGCAGCATGGGGGACTCGTGTCCCAGCAGGCTGGACAGGTGGGGTGTCACCAGCATGTCGTCGTCGAAGGTGAAGACGCTCAGGGCGATATGCGCGTCGGAGTGGCGCGCGGATACACCGGGCTCGTCCTGGAGCCGCGACAGGGCGTCCAGGGTGATCCGGATGCGGGTTCCGACCGTCAGCGGGACGCCCTCCACCTCTTCGCGGTCCTTGGTGACCCGCGATTCCGGGTCGCCGACGAGGAAGCGCACGGCCGCACCGGACGCCGCTTTCGCCCGCAGGCGGTCGGCGATCTTCTGGTGTTCCTGCCAGATGAAGTAGTTGGTGTAGCCGGCGAACGTGAGGTCGCGTTCGGCGGCGTCAATGAGGCGGCCCCACACGATTGTTGGGCAGGCGTTGCGGTATGGGTACGCGGCGACGATCTCCCGGCTCGCACCCGTTTTCACGACGCTGCGCACGCCCCTGGGCCGCAAGATCATTTCGTCCACTCCAAGCGCTTTCGACACCTGTGCACGCGTGGTCCCGTGCGGCGCGCGGGCCGGGTTTGCCCGCCACTTCTTGACGGTCTCCACGTCCACACCGACTGTACGTGCGAGCCTGACGGCGCTCATTTCGGCAGCTTCCATAGCGTCACATAGCGCAGTGTCCAAGGTCTTCCCCTCGACGTTTCTGCCACTTCCGACGGTACGGCCAACGAGTCGCGGATGGCAGGGAAACGCCCCTGCACGCGTCGTGGGTGCGAATCGATAGTCATGGCATGACCAAGTCGGCCCTGCGCTCCGGCGGTTTCGAAGCAGAAGCCGGCGAGCCGAGGCGGGACGGTCGAATCATCGGAACGCCAGGCAGAGAGCAATGCCATGACGACAGACCGCATCGAGGAAGCCGAGTCGGCCTGCGAGGAATTGGCGGGGGCACTCAAAGAGGCGGGGATCGTGCTGCCGTCGTTGGGAGTGGAGGCGGCTTCGTACGGTTACGAACGGGCCGGTGTCCTGGTTGAGTTGGGGCGGTGCAATCTGGATACGGCGTCGCGGCTGATCGCTGTGATCAAGCGGGCGACGGCGCGGTGACCGCGCGGCCGTACGTGCTCGCTCCGTACGTGTCGCCCGCGTGCCACGTCGGCACTCATGGGGCGTGCAAGAAGGGGGAGTTGGGGCCTGTCCGGCCGGTGCCTGGGGTGCGGCGGGAGGTGTGCGTGTGTCCGTGTCATGTGGGGGACGTGCGGGCGCGAAGGCCCGGTCGTCACCAGGTGGATGGGTTCTTGGTGGAGGCGCCGAAGACCGTGCCGTCGGGGGCGGCGGCGTAGATGCGGCCTCGGTGTGGGTCGGGGACCGGGGCGGGGAGCGACTCCAGGAAGCCGTTGTGGCGGGCGGCTGTCAGGCGGGCCCGGGTCTGTCCGGTGAGGCCGCCGGTGCGGGTGTCGACGGCGAGGAGGCGGCCGTCGGCGGAGGTCAGGTAGAGGCGGTCGTCCGCCGTCGCCACCGGGGACGAGCCGCGGGCGACCGACGTTTCGACGTCCCAGTGCCTTTCCCCGACGGCCTGGAGTGCGCCGCCCTCCGCGAGCAGGTACGCGGTCTCGCCGTGCACGGTGGCCGTCACGCCGTCGAGCGGTGCGGCGAGCGGCAGCCGTTCGCCGCGTCCGCGCTTCGGGTCGTAGCGGACGACGGCCGTGGTGCGGAAGGTGAACTTCGGGTCGGCCGCGGTGAGATAGAGGGTGCCGGACGCGCCGGTGCCGACGGGGGTGAGCGAGCCCGCGATGCGGGTGTGCCAGCGGACCGTGCCGTGCCGCGGGTCGATGGCGGTGACGCGGGTGGTGGAGCCGTCGGTGGAGGGCTCGGCGGCGTACGCGAGGGTGGGGGCGCCGTACGTCTTGAAGGACGGCAGGGCGTGGCCGGGGAAGGGCTTGTGCCAGAGCTGCCGGTGGGTGGCGCTGTCCAGGGCGGTGACGGTGCCGTCGTCGGCGGTCAGCAGCAGGACGTTCCCGATGACGGCCGAGCCGCCTTTGTAGCCGGTCAGGTCCTTGCTCCAGCGGGTGGCGCCGTGGCCGTCGGGTGACGGGTCGAGGGCGTCGATGCGGGTGCCGTCGGGGGAGGTCACGTAGAGCAGGCCGCCGGAGAGGACCGGCGGGGTGGGGGGTGCGTCCTCGGGGCCGCGCTTGGGTCCGGTGCGGCGCCAGCGGACCGTGCCGGTGCCGGCGTCGACGCGGGCGGCGAGCAGTCCTGGCTGGACGCAGAAGAGGGCGTCGGGGCCGTCGCCGTGGGTGGCTCCGGGGGCGCAGGCCGGCATTTCGGCGCGGTAGCCGGCCGGGCGGTGGACCAGCGTGGTCCGCCAGGGCCTGAACTCGTCCGCGGCGCGTGGTGGGCGGGTCGGCTGCGTCGGGGCGCCGTCGGACAGGGCGCGTACGCCGGCGAAGGTGCCGGCGCCGGCCACGATCAGGGCGGCGGCGGCCCAGACCGGCCAGGCGCGGCGGCGACGTCGGCGTTTGGTGGTGAGGGAGGGGGAGGGGGAGCGGGGGCGGTCGGCGGTGAAGGGGGGATTGTCGTCGTCGGTGCGGTTCGCGGGGGCGGCCGGTGGTGGGGTGGTGAGCGGGCTGCGGGCGCGTACGTGGGTGGCGTCGGCGGGGCCGTGGGTGGCGTCGGCGGGGCCGGGGGACGGGGCGGATTCGACGCGTACCGGGCGGCGTTGGCCCGGAATCCGCGGCTCCGGGGCGGCGTGGGGGGCGGCATGGGGGGCGGCGTCAGGGAAGCCGTCAGGGGCAGGCCCCGGGATGGCCTCGGGGGCGGCCCCTGGGGCAGACCCTGGGACGGCCTCCGGGAACGCGGCGTACGGGGCCCAGGCGTTTCGCGGGTTCTCCCCGGGGGCGTCCCGCAGTTCGTCCGGCAGGTCGGTGTGCGCCGGTGTGGGCAGGTCCGTCCGCAGCAGGTCCATCAGGGCGTCCGGTGTCGGCCGGTGTGCCGGGTCCTTGGCCAGGCAGGCGGCGATCAGCGGCGCCAACTCGTCGGGCACACCCGCCAGATCGGCCTCGTCGTGCACCACCTGGTACGCCACCAGGTACGGGCTCTCCGAGTCGAAGGGGCCGCTGCCGGTGGCGGCGTGCACCAGGACCGAGCCCAGCGCGAAGACGTCCGCCTGCGGGCCCACCTCGCGCGGGCGCTGGAACTGCTCGGGCGCCATGAACGGCGGCGTGCCGATCAGCTTGCCCGTCTCGGTGCGCATCTCGCTGTCGGAGGGGCGCGAGATGCCGAAGTCGATGACCTTCGGGCCGTCGGCGGCCAGCAGGACGTTCCCCGGTTTCAGATCGCGGTGCACGACCCCGGCGCGGTGGATGTCGCGCAGCGCCTCGGCCAGTCCCGACGCCAGCCTGCGGACCTCGCCGGGGGCCAGCGGGCCGTTCCGCTTCACATGGTCGGAGAGGGTGGGTCCGGGGATGTGGAGGGTCGCCATCCAGGGGCGCCCCGCGTCCGGGTCGGCGTCCACAACGGGCGCGGTGAAGGCGCCGCTGACGCGTCGCGCGGCGGCCACCTCCTGCCGGAACCGCCCCCGGAACTCCGGGTCTTGGGCGAATTCGGCATGGATGACCTTGACCGCGAGCAGCAGCCCGGACGAGGAGCGCGCGAGATGGACCACGCCCATGCCGCCGGCCCCGAGACGCGCCTCCAGGCGGTACTGCCCAGCGTATTCCGGACGTTCCGCTTCCGGGTCGAGACCGAGATCACGCAGCGACCCCATCGATTCCACCCCCGTGAGATTCGGTCGCAGGTGCGACGCGCGGAGCCTAGTCGATGACACGTGCGAGACGAACGAGGCTTGCTAGCGTGCGCGTTGCAGGACGCGCGGCCCGGCTTGGGCGGCGCGCAACAGCGCACCGATGGGGTGCGCGTTTTCCACGGGGGAGAACACATGAGCAGCACACAGGACCAGCTCAACCGCGCCGCGGAGCCGGCCGATGGCGAGGCGGCCGTCGGCACCCTGGCCGCCGAGCGGGCCACGTACCCTCTCGCACCCGGCTACCGCGTGAACATCCGCGAGGGCGCGGGCACCAACACGCCGGTCGTCGGACACCTGCCGGACGGCGCGCACGTCCGGATCCTCTGCCAGCGGTACGGGCAGTGGGTCGTCGGCCCGTACGGCACCTCGAACATCTGGGACAACATCGGGCCGGGGCAGTACATCTCCGACAGCTATGTCAGGACGGGCAGTGACGGTTTCGTCGCGCAGCGCTGCATGGCCTGAGCCCGGCCTGAGCCGTTGCCGCCGGGGATAATCGGTGGCATGAGCGACGAGCAGACGCCACCGGGCGGCCCCGAGCGGGACGCCACCGAGCGCGGCGGCCAGGAGCGTGGCGGGCCCGAGCCGGAGGAGATCCGCTTCTTCGGCACCAGCTGGGTCCGCCACGACCGCGGCTACGCCCTGCGCAGGGCCGGAGTCGCGGTCGGCTCGCTGCTGCTCGCCGCGGTCGGCGCGCTCATCCTCCGCTTCGCCTTCCAGGGGCTTGAGTTCGGGGACGTCGGCCCGTTCGTCAGCCTCCTGGTCGTCGTCGGCTTCGCGGTCTGCAGCGCGCTGGCGTTCCGCCGCACCTGGGAGGGGTACGTCCGCCGCCCCGCGCCCGCATCGGACAGCGCAGCCGACAAATCCGCCCAGAGCCTGCTGCTCATCGGCTTCATCGGCTCGCTGCTCGCCTACTTCTGCCGCAGCCTGATCGAGGCACCCGGCGAAAAACTCCGCCGCGCCGAATACACCGCGGCCCGCGAACGCCACGAACGCCGCCGCACCTCCCGCACCGGCAATCCGGCCGCCAAGAAGCCCAAGCCGAAGGGGAAGAAGCGGCGGTAGCGGGGGCCCTGCACCCTGTACGCGGGGCGGCCGACGGGGCAGGCTTGGCCGGTGCCCTCTTCCTCACCGCGCCGAAGCCCGATGCCGTCCGGGAACCGCCGAGCGCCCGATACGGCGGCGTTGGCCAGGTCGTTCGATGCCGTCGCCGCCCAGTACGCGGCGGCCAGGCCCGGGTATCCGCCGGAGCTTTTCGACGCGGTCGACGAGCTGGCGGGACGGCCGCTCTCCGGGGCGCGGGTGCTGGACGTCGGCGCCGGGACCGGCATTTCGACGGGCCTGCTGGCCGCGCGCGGCGCCCGGGTGACGGCGGTGGAGCCGGGGGCGGCGATGGCCGCCGAGCTGCGGTCCGCGCACCCCGGTGTCCCGCTGATCCGCGGACTCGGTGACGCGCTGCCCCTCTCCGGCGGCGCCGGCCTCGACTTCGTCTGCTACGCGCAGTCCTGGCACTGGACCGACCCGGCGCACTCCGTCCCCGAGGCCCTGCGGGTGCTGCGGCCCGGCGGCGCCCTGGCCCTGTGGTGGAACGTCCCCGACCCGGACGTCCCCTGGGCCGCCGAACAGGAGGACCGGCTCGCCCGCCGGCTGCCCGGCTACCACCGCCACGACGTGGTACGCCGCGCCCCCGACCTGATCCGCCGCCTCGGCCTCGGCCTGCGGCCCGTCCTGCGGACCGTGCGCTGGACCCGCCGGATTCCCGTCGAGACCCACCTCGCCATGCTCGGCAGCCGCTCCTACTTCGCCACGATCGGCCCCGCCGCGAGCGCCCCCGTGCTGGCGGACGAACGCGCCGCGCTGCTTGAGGTCTTCCCCGACGGCGTCGTGGAGGAGGCGTACGCGGTGTACCTCACGGTCGCCCTGCGGCCGTCGGCGGACTGACCGGGACGCGCGGACAGGGCCCGCCGGGGGACCGGCCGGGATGCGCGAGCGGCGTGGCGTGCGGCCTCCGCCGGGGGACCGATCCGGCCGCCGGTACCGGCCCCGCCGGGAAGCGGCACGGCCGGGAAGCGGCCCGGCCCGCCCCGGCTCAGTACTCCCAATCCGGCTGGCCCTCCCCGTACAGCCAGTCGTCGAAGAGGTCGGTCAGGTCCTCGTCCGTGCGCTCCTGGCAGAAGTCGATGAAGTCATCCGTGTCGGCGTTGGAGTGCCGGTACTTGGCGGGCCAGGACTTGAGGATGCCGAAGAACGTCTTGTCGCCGACGGCGTTGCGCAGCTGCTGGAGGACCATCGCGCCGCGGTCGTATATCGGCGTCGCCGTCACGTTCTCGGCGTATTGGGGGTCGCCGGGCGGGAACTCCCAGAGATCGTCGTCCTCGTCCGTTTCGGCCAGCTCGTCGAACCGCTCCTGGGGTGTGCGACCGCCCTTGTGCTCTTCCCACAGCCACTCGGCGTAGGTCGCGAACGACTCGTTGAGCCAGGTGTCCTCCCAGGTCTTCGGCGTCACCGAATCGCCGAACCACTGGTGGGCCGTCTCGTGCACCACCGTCGCGGCGTCCGGCGCGCCCGCGTAGACCGGCTTGGTCTGCGACTCCAGCGCTATCCAGTCGATCCGCGGCGGTGTGTGGTCGACGATCGCGCCGGCCGATGAGAAGGGGTAGTCGCCGAACAGTTTGCCGGACCATTCCAGGATGGCGGGCAGCTGCTCCAGCGCCTTCTCGCTGGCCTTCGCCTCCTTCGGATCCACCGCGACGTACAGCGGCAGCCCGTCGGATGTGCGGGACTGGTGGACGTCGAACGTGCCGATGGTGGCGGTGGCGAGGTACGTCGCCATCGGCTCGGCCGAGTGCCAGCTGTACGTCGCGCGCCCCTTGGCGGTCTTCTTCGACCGCAGCTCCCCGTTGGCGATCGCGGTGTAGCGCTCGGGCACGGTGATCCGGAAGTCGTAGGCGGCCTTGTCCGACGGGTGGTTGTTGCCGGGGAACCACGTCATGGCCCCGGCGGGCTCGCCGGACACGAACGCGCCGTCCGAGGTCTTCACCCAGCCGTCCGTGTCGCCGTCCGGATCCTTCAACTCGCGCGGTACGCCGCTGTATTCGACGGTCGTACGGAACTCGGCGCCCTTCCTGAGCGCCTGCGCGGGCCGGACCGTCAGCTTGTGCCCCTTACGGCTGAAGCCGGCGTCCTCGCCGTCCACGCGGACGCCGGAGACCTTCAGGCCCTGGAGGTCGAGCTTGAAGGAGCTGAGGTCCTTGGACGCATGGGCGGTGATCTTCGCGGTCGCGTCGAGGTGCTGCTTCGGCACGTCGTAGGCGAGGTCGAGTCCGTAGTGGCTGACCTGGTAGCCGCCGTTGCCGAGCGCGGGGAACAGCGGGTCGCCGACCCCGCCCGCGCCCGCCGTTCCCTTGACGGCCACCGTCCCGCTCGTACAGGAGGACAGCAGCAGGGCGACGGACAGGGCGGCGGTCGCACCGCAGTAGCGGAGGGGCCGGCGGTTCACAGGACTCCTAGGGTCGGGCGGACGGCCGGTCGGCCGGTGGGCCGGGACGGCGCGGGCGGGCGGTGGCGTTGTTGACGGTCGCACCCACCGCTCGTGCCGTCGGTGGTCACGAGCCTCACGACCCTACGGTCAATTCCGCCGCAACATCACTTCCTTCCTTTGGCGGACAACGAGGGGAGAGGGGGCGTCAGGCGGGCGGCCCCTCGTCGGCCGGGGCCGGGGCCGGGGGTGCGGCGTCGGATCCGGCCGGGCGGCGTTCCTCGGCCCAGGCGCCGAGCGCCGCCGCGCAGGCGTGGTCGAGGTGGCGCAGCCCGGAAAGATCGAGCGTGATCTCCCTGTCCCGGGGCAGCGCCTCCAGTTCGTCCAGCACCTTGGGCAGCCGCAGGAACGTCGCATGGCCGACGGCCCGTACCCGGATCGGCCGCAGCCCGGTGGCCTCGTCCCGGTACGCCCTGGGCCGGGAACGCTCCGGGTCGGTGATCTCCAGCTGGACGTGCGAGGTCTCCCACGCCGACTTGGCGACGGCCATCAGGAGTCCCAGCAGCACCCCCTCGAACATGTTGGTGACCACGATCGCCACCGCGGTCGCGGCCAGCACCACGGCCTCGCCCCGGTGCGCACGCCACAGCGGACCGAACGACCTGACCGGGATCAGCTTCCAGCCCGCGTGCACCAGTACGCCGGCCAGCGCCGCGAGCGGGACGACGCCGAGCGCCGCGGGGAACGCCGCGGCGAACACCAGGATCCACCCGCCGTGCAGCACACGCGACAGCTTCGTCCGCGCCCCGGCCTGCACATTCGCCGCGCTGCGCACGATCACCGCGGTCATCGGCAGCGCGCCGAGCACTCCGCACACCGCGTTGCCCGCGCCCTGCGCCATCAGCTCCTTGTCGTAGTCGGTGCCCGGCCCGTCGTGCAGCCGGTCCACCGCCGCCGCGCTGAACAGCGACTCGGCCGAAGCGATCAGCGTGAAGGCGAGCACGGTCCCCAGGACGCCCAGGACGACACCCGGTTCCACGAGCCGCGCGAAGTCCGCGCCGCCCGGCGGCTGCACGGCGTCGAGCAGGCCGCGCACCTCGACCCTGGCCACCGGCAGATCGAGGACGAAGACCGCCGACGTCGCCAGCGCCACCGCGGCCAGCGGGGCGGGCAGCAGCCGGGCGGCCGGCCGCCAGCGCGGCCAGAGCGCCAGGACGGCGATGGTGCCCGCCCCCACGGCGCACGCGGTGAGCGCCGCATCGGAACCGGCGGTCGCGACGGCCAGCCGGGGCAGCCCGGCCAGGTTGGCGAGCCCGCTGCCGGGCGCCTTGGCGTCGGTCAGCGCGTACAACTGGCCCGCGATCAGCACCAGGCCGATGCCCGCCAGCATGCCCTGGACGACGGCGACGGAAATGGCCCGGAACCACCGGCCGAGACGCAGGGCCCCCGTGGCCAGTTGGAGCACACCGGCCGCCAGCACCAGCGCGCCCAGCGCCCTGAGGCCGTACTCCTGCACGGCCTCGTACACGAGCACGGTCAGCCCGGCCGCCGGACCGCTGACCTGAAGGCTGCTGCCGGGAAGGAGGCCGGTCAGCAGGCCGCCGACGATGCCGGTGACCAGACCGAGTTCGGCCGGGACGCCGGAGGCGACGGCCACGCCGACGCACAGCGGGACGGCGACGAGAAAGACGACGAGCGACGCGGTGACGTCGGCGCGCAGCGTTGGTAGGGAGCGGATGACAGGAATGCGTTGCATGCGGATGCCTCCTGCGGGAACGGGTGCGGACAGGACGTCGCGAGGACGAGTGCGGACAGGACGTCGCGGGCACGGCGCGACCGGCGTGCCTCGAACGCCTGGAACGGTGCGGGAACGGCCACCTGGAACGGACCGGGACGAACCCCCTGGCACGAGCGCCTGGAACGGCCCGTGGGACGGGCTACCTGGAATGCCCGGGACGCCTTCGGGACGGGGATGGCCTGGAAGGGACGGCGTGACGCCCACGACGGGACGGCGTGACACCTGCGCCTACGACGTCAGGGACCTGCGCCTGTGACGTCGCGCCTACGGCACGAGGGTCACGGCAAGGGGCTGACGCAAGGAGGTGACGCGAGGAGCTGACGACGCGGGCCGGGCCCGCTCAGCAGCGGAACACGCCGTGCCGGACCGGGAGTTCGCCGGACCTCGCCAAGGGCACGGCGTGCCGCGCGGTCAGCGAAGCCGTCAGCGCGAGGCCGCCCGCCGTACGGACCGGGGCGGACGACGGCAGCGGAACGGAGTGCGGCGTCGGTGCGGACGGCGCGGCCACGGACCGGCCGCTGCGGCGCGGCTGGATGCGCTCGCCCACCGACTCCTCCTCGGCGTCGCGGGCGACCGCTGAGGTGCGCGGAGCCGAAGTGCCGGACGGGCCGGGCAGGTTCGCGGCGACGGGCGCCACAAGACGCGCGGCGGACGCGCCGTACGTACCGGGTGGCGCCGCGGGCACGGACAGGATGAGGGCGATGGCCACCAGCAGCAGCCGGACCAGCGCCGCCGTGCGGTCGCGGCGTTTCCCGGCCGGCGTGCGGGCGCCGACTGTGAACGTCACCATCGTCGCCCCCCTCCGGCGCGGTTGGACAGCTTGTTTCATTGTGTCCAAGCGATCGGCTTGGAAGGCAATCCGCTGTGTAACCGTCCTGTGAACGCGGAGTTATCGGACGAGAACGATCAGCTCCGATCACTCCGGCGCTCCCCCGGAGCGCAATTCACACCTCCGCACGCCCCCACCCCGACGCCGTACGGCCTGACGAAAGCCACGGGCCGACGCGCCGCCCCTCCGCCGTCCCTCCGCCCACCGGACACCCCCGCACCCGCCGCCCGCACGATGCGAGGATGGCCGGGAAAGCCCAGCGCAGCGGAAAGGCGGACCCGAACGATGACCCAGAAGGTCGCAGTACTCGGCACCGGCAAAATCGGCGAAGCCCTGCTCAGCGGCATGATCCGAGGCGGCTGGGCGCCCGGCGACCTGCTGGTCACCGCGCGCCGCCCCGAGCGCGCCGCACAACTGCACGCCCGTTACGGCGTCGAAGCGGTCAGCAACGCGGAGGCCGCCAAGGCCGCCGACACCCTGATCCTCACCGTCAAGCCGCAGGACATGGGCGCCCTCCTCGACGAGCTGGCGCCGCACGTCCCCGCCGACCGCCTGGTCATCAGCGGCGCGGCAGGCGTCCCCACCGCCTTCTTCGAGGAACGGCTGGCCGCCGGCACCCCGGTCGTCCGGGTCATGACCAACACCCCCGCCCTCGTGGACGAGGCGATGTCCGTCATCTCGGCCGGCACCCACGCCACCGGCGACCACCTCACCCGCGCCGAGGAGATCTTCTCCGGCGTCGGCAAGACCCTGCGGGTACCGGAGACCCAGCAGGACGCGGCCACCGCGCTCTCCGGCTCGGGGCCTGCCTACTTCTACTTCCTCGTCGAAGCGATGACCGACGCCGGCATCCTGCTCGGGCTGCCCCGCGACAAGGCCCACGACCTCATCGTGCAGGCCGCGGTCGGTGCCGCCGTGATGCTCCGCGACAGCGGCGAACACCCGGTCAAGCTCCGGGAGAACGTCACGTCCCCGGCCGGCACCACCATCAACGCCATCCGCGAACTGGAGAACCACGGCGTCCGCGCCGCCATGCTCGCCGCCCTGGAAGCCGCCCGCGACCGCAGCCGCGAACTGGCCACCGGCAACGGCTGACCCACAGCCAATAAAGAAAGGGGGGGAGGGGACGCGCCCCCTCCCCCTCTCCCCCCTGCTTTCACACCGCAGGCAGCAACCCCACCGCCCGATACGCCGCATCCACCCGTGGCCGCGCCAGCTCCCTGGCCCGCACCGCCCCCGCCCGCAGCACCGCATCGACGTACCCGGGATCGGCCGCCAGCTCCGCATGCCGCTCCCGCACCGGGCGCAACAGCTCCACCACCGCATCGGCCGCGTCCTCCTTCAACGCCCCGCACGCGTCGTACGCACCGGCCAGCGCCTCCGGCTCACCTCCCGAACAGGCCGCCAGCACATCCAGCAGATTCGCCACCCCGGGCCGCTCCACCCGGTCGTACGCGACATCCGGACGGCCGTCGGTCACCGCCCGCAGCACCTTCCTGCGGACCGTCTCCGCCTCGTCCAGCAGAAAAATGCTCCCCGCGGCACCGGCCTGCGACGCCCCCATCTCCGACGCCGGCTTCTGGAGGTCCCTCACCCGCCACGCCACCCGGGGACGGGTGGCCTTCGGCACCACGAACGTCGGCCCGTATCGCCGGTTGAACCGCACCGCCAGCTCCCGCGTCAGCTCCAACTGCTGCGCCTGGCCCTCCCTGACCGGCACCTCATCCGTCCCGTACGCCAGCACGTCAGCCGCCATCAGCGCCGGACACGTCAGCAAGGACAGCCGCACCTCTCCCGCGCGCGCCCGCGAGCCCGCGGTCCTCTCCTCGTACCGGCGCATCCGCCGCAGCTCACCGTCCGACGCCGTGCACTCCATCAGGTACGACAGCCGCACGTGCTCGTCGACATGGCTCTGTACGAACACCGTGCACCGCTGCGGATCCAGCCCCGACGCCAGCAACAGCGTCGCCGCCTGCCGGCTCAGCCGCCGCACCCGCGCCGGATCGTGCTCGACGGTCAGCGCGTGCAGGTCCACCACACAGAACAGGGCATCCGCACGGTCCTGGTCCTCATCGGCCCAGCGGCGCACCGCCCCCAGATAGTTCCCCAGCGTCAGATGCCCCGACGGCTGCACACCGCTGAAAAACTGCTTCCTCGCCATCTCGTCCCTTTCCGGTGCCTACGCACCGCGCGCCCGCCACTGCGGGCGCCACGCTCAGGGACCGCCGGACCTCGCCGGCCGGCTGCGGGATGGAGATACGCGAACGGCCGCCGAAGCGGCGGCCGTGGTCATGCATGCGCTGGTGGTCGGCCGCCGTCAGGCGGGCCACCACTGCTGTCCGTGCGCATGCGGATTCATGGGGCCAACGTACCGGCGAATCCCTTGCCCGGCACGGGTTTGAAGCACCTCAGGGGCTCGTGTAGTGTGCTCCGAGTTGCCACGGAGCCAACCGGCCCCACGGCAGCCATCCGCCGCTTCGCGGCACACCACTACTGCACGACTCCTCACCGGAAACAATTTCGGCATGCCGAAATTCGGACCGCGGCTCGATTATGAGTCACCGAGGAATTCCGCTAAAGTAGTGACCACGC